>JAAYNS010000120.1 GCA_012520755.1 Tissierellia bacterium | reverse complement strand
TTTTCTTGTTCTGCAATAATAGGAGCAGTTATATCATTTGAGTATGCCAAAACTCCTCCAGCTACTGCACCAAATATAAGTAATACAATTGCATATCTAACGACTTTCATTTCTCTTTACCTCCCCGAATACTCTTGGTCTAGTCCACTTTTCAATTACTGGAGCAGCAACATTCATTAGAAGGATCGAATAAGATACTGATTCTGCCATGCTTCCCTTCACCCTAATAAGGGCAGTTAACAAACCACATCCTATAGCAAAAATAATCCTTCCCTTTGGTGTAACTGGTGATGATGAGTAATCAGTAGCCATAAAGAAAGCTCCAAGTATTAGGCCGCCACCTAAAATATGATAAATAATATTATTTGCATCTATTCCTAATAGTAACAGAAAAATTGCTGTTGTTCCTATGTAAAATACTGGTATTTTCCAATCTATTACCTTTCTAATTATTAAATAAGCAGCACCAATTAATAATAATATTGCTGATGTTTCTCCTATAACTCCTCCTATGTCACCTATAAACATTCTTGTTAATGATGGTAAAGAGGATCCTCCAGCTTTCATAATAGCAAGTGGAGTAGCTGTACTAATGCCATCTGGATTAACATAATTTGTTGCAATTTCTGGCCATGAAGCCATTATAGCAGCCCTTGCAGCTAATGCAGGATTCATAAAGTTTGAGCCTATTCCACCAAATAATTCCTTTACAATAATAATTGCGAAACCAGCTCCAAATACAGCAACCCACCAAGGTGTTGGTGCTGGCAAGTTAAAGGCTAATAGAATTCCTGTAACAACTGCACTTAAATCTCCTATTCTAACTTCTCTTTTTAATAATCTTTGGATACCAGCTTCAAAAACAACACATGATATACAAGAAACTATAATCAATTTTAAAGCGTTTAAACCAAAGAAATATATACTTCCAATCATAGCAGGCGCTAATGCAATTATAACATCTAACATCGTTCTTCTTACTGTTCTATCAGAACGAATATGTGGACCATCTGAAACTATAAGCATATCATCTAAGCTTATTGGTTCTTGTTTTATTCTTTCCATTTTATCTCCTCCTTAAGATTACGATATTTCTCTTTTTGATTTTATTTCATTTTGTGCATGATTAATTGATTCAGTAAGAGGACGTTTAGATGGACATACATATGAACAACTTCCACAAGAAACACATGCTAAAGCATTGTATTCATTTGCCATTTCCATATTGCCTTTTAAAGAGTATGCAGAAATATATAGCGGTTCTAAGAAAACTGGGCAGACACTAACACATTCACCACATTTTATGCATGGTTCTACTTTGTCTATCTTTACTTCTTCCTCTGAAAGTACAATTATACCAGTAGTTTCTTTAATTATTGGAGTCTCAAGAGAATGCAAAGCTATCCCTGTCATTGGTCCACCAGCAATTATCTTGCCTGGTTTACCTTTGAAACCACCACATTGCTCTATTAAGTCTCCAATAGGTGTACCTATTTTTGCCAATAAATTCTTAGGTTCATTAACACCATTACCTGTTACTGTAACTACTCTTTCATATAAAGGTTTATTGTCCTGTATTGCTTCAGCGACAGCATAAGAAGTACCTACGTTGGTTACTAATGTATTTGCATCTTTACATCTTCCACCTTGTGGTACAACTCTTTTAAGTACAGAATCTACAATTCTATAAGATTCTCCTTGAGGAAATTTAGTTTTTAAACTAGCAATTTTTATGTCTTTATCACTTGATGCCTTGCTTAAGCAATCAATAGCATCCTTTTTATTATCTTCAACAGCTATGTATCCATCACAATTATCAAAATATTTCATCAATACTTCAAGTCCGTAGATTACCTTTTCTGGTTCTTCCAACATTATCCTGTGATCACATGTTAAATAAGGTTCACATTCTGCACCATTGAGAATAAAAGAGTCTATAGTAGTACCCTCTGCTGAAAGCAACTTAGAATGTAATGGAAATCCAGCTCCACCTAATCCTACAATTCCTGCTTCCTTAATCTTGTTGACTATCTCCTCTTTGGAAAGATTTGTCCAGTCACTTTTAACACCTATGGATTCATCCAACTCATTTAAGCCATCTGATTCAATCTCAATACAATCACACTTTATTCCCTGAGCTGTATACATTTTCTTTATACTTTTTACTTGGCCAGATACACTAGAATGAACTGTTGCTGATAATTTTGCATTTGATTCTCCAATTTTTTGTCCTACTTTTACTGTGTCACCTACTTTAACGATGGCTTCACATGGGGCTCCTACGTGTTGGTGCAAAGCTATAAATACTGTTTTTGGTTCCCTAGCTCTTTCAATAGCTTTTGAACTAGTTAAGTCTTTATTTTCCGGTATGTGGACGCCACCTTTAAAAGTAAGATTTTCAAGCATTGTACTCAATGAATTCCACCTCTTTACTTTTTATTATTGATACGCAAAAAAGAAAAAACCAATTTTTTGTGGTATTTCCATAAATATTATAACACTAATTTGTTAATATGTACATAAACAGACAGAATTTGTTTGTTTTTTGACAAGCATAACTAATAAAAAATGCAGGGGAAGGGACTCGAACCCTCACGCTTTTAGAAGCAATAGCCCCTCAAGCTATCGTGTCTACCAGTTCCACCACCCCCGCTCATGTACATACAAATATATTATAAATACTTTTAGAATATATTTCAACTTTTTTTAATCTAGTTTTAATACAATAATGCAACTTTCTAATCCTTTATATGGATTCGATACATTTGGAGTTAATTGTCCTACAATAGTATTGTCGATTAATATTGCCTTATTTCTAAAATACAAACTAATATAGGGTAGTTCATCAACAATATACTTTTGCAGTTTATCATAAGAAGATAACTTTTTTTCTCTCCTATAAGATAGATCGGCTTCCATCAGTAGTTCATCCATATTTGCATTATTATATTTAATAAAATTGTTAAATCCTATTTGACTACTATGGTACATACTGTACAAATCCGGGACAAATGAAAGTTGCCAGCCTAATAATGCTATGTCATAATCTCCAGACTTAAGTTTAGAAATTAATAAATCCCATTCAGCATTTTTTTGTTCTAAACTTTTAACCCTTTCATATGAGGTGTTAAAATCAAAAACTAATTCTATTCCGATTTCCATTAAATCATCCCGTATCATCTCTGCTACCCTATGCCTATATAGATTTGAAGGATTAGTTGTTAATCTGAAAGACATTTTATTACCACTCTCATCCTCAATAACACCATCACCATCTCTATCGAAAATATTAGCTCTATCTAACAATTCCTTGCTTGCTGTTGGATTATAGCCATATTTATTAGCAGCTTCAGATAATAAATATGAATTTGGATGCAAAGGCACATCAACCTGAGTAGCATGTCCCAAAAAAGTCTTTTGAATTATTTCTTGTCTATCAATAGCATAATTAATCGCTTTTCTAATAATAACACCATTTTCTCCAGAAAATATCGGGTTATCATAATTAAAGCCTAAAAAATCAAAGTCATTAGATACATACTCTAAAGCCCTAATTCTAGGGTTTTCCTTGTATTTATCCCAGTCAGTGCCTCTAACAGGTGTTATATTGATTTGGCCCGCCTCATAGGCAGTAATAAAAAGTTCTTCATTATCAAGAACCTTTCCAAGTACATTTTCAATACTAGGTTTTCCAAATCTATAATTTTCATTAGCCTTTAAACTAATATTCTTATGTTTATCAAAGCTCTCAAACTTAAAAGGCCCCGTACCTACAGGTGTGTAATTTTCTAACTGCAGAGCCTTAGAATAGCTTGTCTTAATATTATTAGCCGCAAATTTGTGACTGGCTATTATTGGAAAAGTTAACAAATCTAAATTATTGCTAGAAGAATCACTAAAATTTACTTCAATATTATAATCGTCAATAACCCTCGAATTTGCTATATTAGTTGTAGTATTACTAAGACTATTATATGCTGTTTCTACATTAGAATTTAATAATACATTAATGGTAAAGAAAACATCCTCAGATGTAAATTTTTCACCATCATGCCAATAGGCATCTTCCCTCAGCTTAACCAGTATAGTTGAGCCATCATTTACTATATTATAAGCTTCTGCCAATTGAGGAACAGGCTCAATATTCTCACTAAATTCAAATAGCCCTTCAAAGATCAGTTTACTAAAATAATAGTAACTCAAATTGCTAGTCAATAATGGATTTAGAGTGTTGAAAGGGGTAAGTGGTAAAACTACTTCTCCGCCATCAACAATCATATATTCTAACTCAACTTCTTCATTATCAGTATTTAATATTGATTCAACATCTGTACCACAAGCAGTAAGAAAAACTAACAATAGCACAGTAATACAAAGATATATGAATTTATTAGAATTCAAGATATCACTCCTTACTCAGGCCTTATAAGGTCTTTTAAAAAAGCTCTGATGTTCATTATAGCATCAAAATATAGACTATGTACAGTTTCAGGTTTTTCCATATAGCCCTTATATATAGTCTTATATATTGTATGATTAAATTTAACTTTATCCAGGTATTCATCTGTCTCCTTAAAAGGAATGCGGTTTAAATTTGCTTCATCTTTGCTATATCTTTCATCTTTTAACCATTTAGCAACATTACCACTACCTGCATTGTATGCAGCTAAAACTAAATCAATATCATTGTTAAATTGATTTTTCAACTGCCTTAAATACCAAGTTCCAATCCTAATATTGGTTTCTGGATCAAATAGCATATTGCTATTATATTCACTAATATCCAATACTTCTGCTCCCCATTCACCAGTTTGAGCACTAATCTGCATTAGGCCTCTTGCATTTTTTTTTGAAACAGCATCTTTCTGGTACTTGCTTTCAACACTTATAATTGCAGCAACTAAAAAAGGATCTACATCACTTTCTAAAGAATACTTATATATATAATCTGTATAAGATAAAGGGAAAAGTACAGATACTATTAAACTTATAATAGTTATAATTATTAAGACTCTAATGATTAATTTTAATATGAATTTTGCACTATTTATTAATAATAAACACAAAAAGTGATACCCCCATTATGGCTCCAAATTAGATAGTATTAGTTCTAAATTTCTTTCCATTTCATCAGTGTTTCCATTATTATATATTACCCTATTAGCAATCTTTGCTTTTTCATCTAAATCCATCTGTGATTTTATCTTTAATATTGCTTCATCCTCGCTTATATTATCTCTGTTCATTAGTCTCTCAAGTTGGGTATCATAGTCCGCATAAACCACCCAAATTTCATTAAATTCTAGGCCATATAAAATTGCTCTTTCTATCGTCTCAAATAGAAGTGGTATTTCAACATAAATTATCTCATTGTCTTTACAATTTCTATGGATTCTAGCCTGTATTTCTTCAAAAACTCTAGGATGAACTATATTGTTTAACTTTTTTCTTAGATTTGAGTCTTCAAATATAAGCCTAGCTAATTTTTTTCTATTTATACTATTATCTTCTAGTAGTATTTCATGTCCAAAACAATCAATTATTTCATAATAGCTTGGTTTGCCAATTTGTGTGACTTCCTTTGAAATACTATCTGCATCTATTACCTTATATCCTCTTTTTCTTAGTAGATTGGTTAGTGTTGACTTTCCTGTTGCAATTCCACCTGTAATTCCTATTATAGTACATCTATTTCGTGTCATACCAACTATCCCCTATTGCAAAATCAACCTTTAATGGTACTTTCAACTCTATTGAGTTCTCCATAATATTTTTTACCAGCTTCTCAACTTCATCTATTTCATTTCTATGAACTTCGAAGATTAATTCATCATGAACAGTTAGTATTAGTCTAGACTTTAATTTTCTGTTCTTTAATTCTTTATATACTTTCACCATAGCCAATTTTATAATGTCAGCAGCGCTTCCTTGTATTGGAGTATTCATAGCTACACGTTCACCAAAAGATCTAACATTAAAGTTCTTTGCTTTTAGTTCTGGTATATATCGTCTTCTATTTAAAATAGTTTCCACATAGCCTTCTTCCTTACCTTTTTCAACAATATCATCCATATACTTCCTAACCAAGTTAAATTTGTTAAAATAGTTATCCATATATTCTTTAGCTTCTTTTCTTGAAATATTTAAATCCCTTGCTAATCCATAATCCGATATACCATATACAATTCCAAAGTTAACTGCTTTAGCCCTATATCTTAGGTCAGGAGTTACATCTTCAAGATCTACATGAAAAACTTCTGATGCAGTCTTTTTGTGAATATCTTCTCCCTTTAAAAAGGCTTCAATGAATTTTTGATCATTAGAAATATGAGCTAGAACTCTAAGTTCTATTTGCGAATAGTCTCCATCTAAAAGGCTATACTCTGGAAAGTCAGCTACAAATGCTTTTCTAATTTTCCTGCCATCTTCAGTTCTAATAGGTATATTTTGCAAGTTTGGTTCAGTGCTTGATATTCTACCTGTAGAAGCTACCGTCTGATTGAAACTTGAATGAATTCTATTTGTATCTTTATTAATTAAATTTAATAAACCATCTATATACGTAGACTTTAACTTTACAATCTGTCTGTATCTTAGGATTTTACTCGCTATAGGATGATTATTTTCTAACTTTTCTAGAACTTCAACATCTGTAGAATATCCAGTTTTAGTTTTCTTAATAACAGGTAAAGCTAGTTTTTCAAATAAAATCTCTCCAATTTGTTTTGGAGAATTTATATTGAATTCCTCACCAGCAAGTTCATATATTGTAGAAGTCAGGTCATTTATCTCTCCATCATATTCAGCGCCAAGTCTTTCAAGCTCACTTGCATCTATTTTAAATCCTAAAAACTCCATATTAGCCAAGACCTGAATTAAAGGTAATTCTATTTCCGAATAAAGCTTTTCCATCCCTTGTGAATTAATTATCTTTGACATTATAGGTTCTAGCTTAAATACTGCCTCCAGGCAATAAGCAATGTGATTCATTATGCTTTCTTTACTAATGTCCATAAAGCTTTTAGCCTTTTTACCTTTACCTAATAATTCTTCTTTATCAACTCCATAGTAGCCAAGATATTCTTCACTTATTTTGTTTATTGAATAATCTGATTGGCTAGGATTTATTAGATATTGTGCAATCATGGAATCAAATGTATAAGTTTCAATCTCAATACCCATTCTTAATAATTGTACTAAATCAATTTTTAAATTATGACCAATCTTTCCTATGCTTTTGTCTTCAAAAACTGGTTTAAAAGCAACTGCAAATTTTTCATATCCTTCTTGGAAATTTATATAATATGTAAGATCTTTGGATGTCTTAATTCCAATTCCAATTATCTCATTCTCAATATAATTGGACTCATCAATCACAAACTTAAAAGCAAATATCCTATTTGATTTCATCTCATCAATTAAGCAGTCAAAATCTGACTCATATATTTCTTTTATTTTAAACTCTTTAATTTCTTCTTCTATTCTTCCTGAATGCTCTTCAGGAATTTTATTTAACAAACTCTTGAATTCAAGGTCATCATATAATGATTTTAACTCTTCCCAATTCGGTTCCTTAACCCTTAGTTCTTCAAACTTATGGTCTAAAGGAACATTTGTAATTATTTCCCCAAGCTTTCTGCTCATATAAGCTATGCTTTCATTTTCAAGGAGATTTTCTTTTAACTTTTTACCTCTTATATTGTCTATATTCTTATAGATATTTTCTATTGTTCCGTATTCTTTAATAAGTTTCAATCCGGTTTTTTCACCTATACCTGGAACACCGGGAATATTATCTGATTTATCTCCCATAAGGCCTTTTAAATCTATTAACTGTTTAGGTTCAATTCCATAATCTTGAATTATCCTATCTTTGTCATAAATTTCTAAATCAGTAATCCCCTTCTTAGTTAATAGTACTTTAGAATTATCAGTAGCAAGCTGTAAGTAATCCTTATCCCCAGTTACTAGTATTACCTCTAACGAATTTTCTTCTCCGGCTTTAGCTAGAGTACCTGCTATATCATCAGCTTCAAACTGAGACATTTCAATAGTAGTAATGTTCATGTATGATAATATTTCCTTTATTATTGGAAATTGTTGTGCTAACTCAGATGGTGTAGACTGTCTTGTCCCTTTATACTGTTCATATTCTTTGTGCCTAAAAGTTGGGCCTTTTTTATCAAAGGCTACACATATATAACTTGGATTATACTCATCTTTAATTTTATAAAGCATGGTTAAAAATCCATACACACCATTTGTGTATAGACCCCTTTTGGTTGTTAATAATGGTAATGCATAAAATGCTCTATGCAACAATGAACTGCCATCTATTATCATAATGTTTTCTTTTTTCATCTAACCACTCCAAACTTCCGTCTATTATTTAGAACTATATCCCTATTATATCAGAAATATATTCCCCTTTCATTATATATTGTCCGAAGAGTAAAATATTCTATGATATAATTAAAGCAGATATTAAAAAAACATTGCATTTTCATCTTCTATGTGTTAATATATTTCTTGTGAATAAGCCGCTGTGACGGAACTGGCATACGTATACGACTCAAAATCGTACGGGAAACCATGTGGGTTCGAATCCCACCAGCGGCACCAGAATATTAGCTCTTTAGTTTATACTACAGAGCTTTTTTTATTACCTTTATTTACAATCACTTTAGGACCCTGTTTGTTTAACAGGTATTATCTATAATTTTTCTCCACCACTTGCTTTCCTTCCATAAAAAAATACCTCCTAGTAGATAATCTAATTCAATTAATTAGACTGTCAACTTTGGAAGTATCATACCGCTATTTTAAAATACTTTTTAAAGATTTGATTTTTATTTCATCTGCCATTATTTCAGGCAGTCTTACAATCCTTACAATAACCAAAAATCTCTAGCTTATGACCCAATATTCGAAAATCCTTATCCTCAAGATTTGGTATAAACTCATCCATAGGACAACTATCCATTGATATCATTCTATGACAGTTTAAGCATACTGCATAATGTTTATGTTCGAAACGATTTAATTCATATACTGCCACATCATGATTTAATATATTGGTTTTTATCACCATATCATGTTTTATGAAAAGCTCAAGGATTCGGTATATAGTAGACATCCAAGCTTTTTCTCCACCTTTCTCCATTTCAGAATATATATCTGCAGCACTTAAAGGAACATCTGAATTTTGAAGTAT
>JAAYNS010000119.1 GCA_012520755.1 Tissierellia bacterium | reverse complement strand
GAGCTTGTCGAGGAATCTTGGGTTTTCTTGACCTAACCCAATTTGTAATGTTTTTCTACAAATTGATGGTAGGTCTGATGCAACGAATACCAAATTCATGTGAGTGTAACGAACAAATGAATTTGAGTAATTCGACGCAAATGATCCAAAAGAATGACCCTAATAACTATTTACTATTAGTTATTAGTTATTAACTGAATTCAAGGAGAGTGAAGTTTTATGAGAATGTCAAAAATGTATATGCCAACTTTAAGAGAAGTGCCGGCTGAGGCTGAACTAGCAAGTCATAAACTACTGCTTAGAGCAGGTATGATAAGAAAACTAGTTAGTGGTGTTTATACATATTTACCATTAGGTTACAAAGTAGTAAGGAAAGTTGAGCAAATTTGTAGAGAAGAAATGGATGCTGCTGGCTCACAAGAATTTTTATTATCAGCCATACAACCTAGAGAGTTGTGGGAAGCATCTGGAAGATGGCAGGATTTTGGTCCAGAGATGTTTAAACTTGTTGATAGAAACGAAAGAGAATTTTGTCTTGGCCCAACCCATGAGGAGTATTTCACAGCAGTTATTAAGGATGAAGTAAAATCCTATAAACAATTGCCTCTTAATATATATCAAATCCAAACAAAATATAGGGATGAGAAAAGACCTAGATTTGGACTTATGAGAGGTCGCGAATTCATTATGAAGGATGCTTATAGCTTTGATGTTGATGAAGAGGGCTTGAAGAAGGCTTACGAAATAATGTGGAAAGCTTATGACAGAGTTTTTACAAGGCTTCATTTAACATATAGAGTTGTCCAAGGTGATACTGGGGCAATGGGAGGAAAGGTTTCTCATGAGTTTATGGCAATGAGCGATGTAGGTGAAGGTGTTATTGCATATTGCGACAAATGCGATTATGCTGCTACCGATGAGAAAGCAGATGTAGTATATAGGGTTGATAATACAGGTGATGAACTGCTTGAAGTGGAAAAAGTTCATACTCCGGATATAAAAACTATAGAAGATTTAAATAAATATTTAAGTATGGAAAAATCAAAGTTTGGAAAAGCTTTAGTTTATAATGCAGGGGGAGAAACTGTTGTTGTAATAATTCCTGCAGATAGAGAATTAAATGAGGTCAAATTAATAAATTATCTAAAAATAGGTGAACATGAGTTAGAATTTGCTGATGATGAAACAATTAAAGCAATTTCTGGTGCTGATAAAGGCTTTACTGGTCCTGTTGGATTAAGCAAAGATGCTAGATTATTAATAGATTCTAGAATAACTAAGATGAAAAATATAGTTGTAGGTGGTAATGAAACTGACTACCATCTTAAGAACGTAAACTATGGTAGAGATTTTCAAGGTGAAATAGTTGATGATCTACTACTTGTAGAAGAGGGCGATATTTGTCCAAAATGTGGTGAAGTATTAAAAATTGATCGTGGGATTGAAGTAGGAAATATATTCCAACTAGGAACTAAATACAGTGAAAGCATTGGAGCTAAATTCTTAGATGAAAATGGCAAAGAAGAATACTTTGTAATGGGTAGTTATGGTATAGGTGTTACAAGAAGTGTTGCAGCAGTGGTTGAGCAATATCATGATGAAGATGGTATAATCTGGCCTTTAGTAGTTGCACCATATCATGTAATAATTACTGTAGTAAATACCAAGAATGAAGAACAAACAGAATTAGGTGAAAAACTCTATAAGGAGTTATTATCATTAGGATATGAAGTTTTACTAGACGATAGAAATGATAGGGCTGGAGTTAAGTTTAAAGACAGAGACCTAATAGGAATCCCTATTAGAGTAACTGTTGGAAAGCTAGCAGGTGAGAATATTGTCGAGTATTCATTAAGATCATCAAAAGAAAAAATAGAAGTTAATGCTGATACAGTTAAGGATTTGGTTTTAGAGGAGTTTGTTAAGGCGGGACTGAAGTAGGGAATTGTGCATTGTGAATTGTCAACTGTTAAGGTATAATAAAGGATATAAATTTCGGAGGTGTTTGATTTGAAAGATGTGAGGGTGAGGTTTGCTCCTAGTCCTACAGGATATTTGCATATAGGTGGACTTAGGACAGCATTATATAATTATTTGTTTGCAAAAAAGAATAATGGGAAATTTATTCTAAGAATTGAAGATACAGACCAAACAAGGTTAGTTGAAGGCGCAATAGAGAATCTAATTGATTCATTACAGTGGGCTGGAATAGAGTATGATGAAGGTGTATTTGTAGAAGACCATAAAGTTGTTCAAAAAGGAGACCATGGACCATATATCCAATCTCAAAGATTAGATATATATAAAAAACATGTTGACCAACTTATAGAAAGTGGTCATGCCTATTATTGTTTTTGTTCAAAAGAAAGATTAGACCAAGTTCGTGATGAGCAAAAGATTAAAGGTTTAGTGCCAAAATATGATGGATTATGTCGAAGCATACCAATAGAAGAGGCAAAAAAGAGAGTGGCAAATGGCGAGGAATGCGTTGTAAGACTTAAGCTGCCTCACAATAGGGATATTAAATTCTATGACATAGTAAGAGGAGAAATTGTTATAAATACAAAGGATATTGACGACCAAGTATTGTTAAAATCCGACGGTTTCCCAACATATCATATGGCAGTAGTTGTTGATGACCATCTTATGGATATTACCCATATAGTAAGAGGAGAAGAGTGGTTGCCTTCAACTCCAAAACATGTATTTTTATACGAAGCCTTTGGGTGGGAAAAGCCAGAATATGTGCATTTGCCAACTGTTCTGAATAAGGATAGGAAAAAGCTATCTAAGCGTCAAGGTGACGTATCAGTAGATGATTTTAAGGCAAGGGGATATTTACCAGAAGGATTGATTAATTATCTAGCCTTAGTTGGCTGGAGTCCAGAAGACAATGAAGAAATAATGTCCATGGATGAAATGGTAGAGAAATTTAGTTTTGATAGGGTAGCAAAAACTGGTGGAATATTTGATAAAGATAAATTAGATTGGGTAAATGGTCACTATATTAGGTCTTCATCTGTAGAAAGGATAAGTAAACTTGCAATTCCTTATTTAGTAGAAGCAGGATATATTGATGAAAAGTTTGCCCAAGAAAATACAAGCTGGATTGAAACTCTAGTAGATACAGTAAAAGAAAGTGTATCATATATAAGCGAAATACCAGAAAAGGTTAAATTCATATTTGATGAAGATGTGGAAATGGAAGAAGATGCACAGGAGCTTCTTGGAGGAGAACAAATTCCACAGCTATTCAATGCTATAGTCGGGGAATTAAAGACCATAGAAGAAATAGATATGGACTATGCAAAAAGCTTTATGAAAACTATTCAAAAATCAACTGGTATAAAGGGAAAGAATCTCTATATGCCTACAAGGGCGGCTATCACAGGGAGTGTTCATGGGCCTGAAATGGTAAACATTATTTACTTACTAGGAAAGGACAAGATTATTAAAAGAGTTGAAAAACTATTAAATAAGTAGTACACTCTTGAAAGTTAAATTAATATAATGTAAAATAATAATTAAAAGTGTACCTTTGAACTGAACCTAAATTAATAGGGTAGGTTTCTAATCGTCTCTATTTTTTAGAGGCGATTTTTTTAGTAAAGTTGGGCTGAAAGGAGCTATAGATATGAAATTATATAACTCATTGACTAGGTCAAAGCAAGAGTTTAAACCGATAAATGAAGGTCAAGTAAAGATGTATAATTGTGGACCAACAGTATATAATTATATACACGTAGGAAATGCAAGACCTTTAGTGGTATTCGATACATTAAGAAGATATTTCATATATAAAGGATATGATGTTAAGTTCGTAGTAAATTTTACAGATATTGATGATAAACTAATAAACAGAGCTAATGAAGAAAATACTAGTGTTAGTGAAATTGCAGAAAGATATATTAAAGAATTTAAAGAAGATGCTAGTGGTCTAGGCTTATATGATTATGAGACAATTAATCCAAGGGCAACAGAATTCATTACACCCATTATTGACTTTATACAAGGACTTGAAGAAAAAGAAGCTGCTTATAATGTAGATGGGAATGTATATTTTAGTATTGATAGTGCTCATGATTATGGAAAACTTTCAAAAAAGAATATCGAAGATTTGAGAAGTGGAGCAAGAGTAGATGTAAATGAAGAAAAAAGAAATTACATGGACTTCTCTTTATGGAAGAAAGAGAAAGAAGGTGAGCCATCTTGGGACAGTCCTTGGGGTAAAGGAAGACCTGGTTGGCATATAGAGTGTTCAGCCATGGCTAAAACAATCCTAGGAGAGACTATAGATATACATTCAGGTGGAGAGGATTTGCAATTCCCTCATCATGAAAACGAAATTGCACAATCAGAAACATTAACTGAAAAGCCTTTTGCAAATTATTGGTTGCATAATGGAATGATTACGGTTGAGAATCAAAAAATGTCAAAATCATTGGGGAATTTTTTTACAGTCAGAGAAGTTAAAGAAGAATATGACTTAGAAGTCCTACGATTCTTTTTATTATCAGCTCATTATAGATCGCCTATTAATTTTTCTAGAGAAGTAATGGATCAAACTAAAAACAGCTTAGACAGACTATACAATTGCAAAAATAACTTAGAGTATTTATTAGAAAAAGCTGAAGATATTGATGAGCTTGAAGCTAAAGATAAGATAATTAAGGATATAGATAAGTATAAAGAAGAATTTTGCGAGGCTATGGATGATGATATAAACACTGCGGATGCAATATCATCACTTTTTGAGTTAACCAAATATATAAACACACAATTTGATGATAAGACTCAAAAACCTATTCTGAAATACGCTTATGATACAATGATGGAATTGTCAAAAGTATTGGGTATATTAGACAAGAGAGATGAGATCTTAGAACATGAGATTATCGAACTTATTGAAAAGAGAACAGAGGCAAGGAAGAATAAGGACTATCAGCTAGCTGATGAAATTAGAGATTCTTTAAAGGGAAAAGGCATAATACTAGAAGATACATCAGATGGAGTAAAATGGAAAAGAGTTTAAACATGACTTATACAAATATCTTTCGACAAGTGAATACAAAGTTAAGCAAAGAAGACCTAATGATGCTCTCTCCACTCCAGTTAGCCTATATTGGAGATGCAGTTTATGAGTTGTTAATTAGAACCTATTTACTTGATAGAGATCTAAGTGTAAATCAACTTCACAAAACAACTACAAAATACGTAAAGGCTAAGGCACAATCAGAATTAATTCACAAGGTTGAGTTCATGCTTACAGATGAGGAAAAATCATATGTAAAAAAAGGCAGAAACACTAAGATCAATTCATCACCAAAAAATGCAGATATCTTGGATTATAAGTATGCAACTGGATTTGAATGCTTGTTTGGCTACCTATATCTAAGCAATCAGGATTTGAGGTTAATAGAAATATTTAAAATTATGATGGAATAAGAAACTAAAAACTAGGGGGAATATTATGTTAAGGGTTGAGCTACTGAGATATACACCTGATGGGGAGAAATTAATAGCTTCTGCAGCGAAGCTTTGTTATTCTCCTATAGGGGTTAGTCAAATCGAAGAAGGTCTTGATGAAGCTAAAGTAGAAACTTTTTTAAGTCATTTAATGGATATGGGACATGAAAGTCCCATAGAGCATGTTAGTTTTACCTTTGGTGTAGAAGGAGTGTCTAGGACTCTTACCCATCAATTAGTAAGACATAGAATAGCAAGCTACTCACAACAGTCACAAAGATATGTAAAGCTTAATCAATTTGAATATATATTGCCACCAAGTATTGAAAAAAATCCTAAGGCCAGGGAAATCTTTATTAAGGCTATGGAAGAAGACCAAAAGTATTATGATGAGATTACAGACCTATTATTTAATGATTATTATAATGGATACCTAGAAGATGGATTGAGTGAAAAAGAGGCAAAAAGAAAAGCCGAGAAAGAAGCCATAGAGGATGCAAGATATATCTTTCCTAATGCTTGTGAAACAAAGATAGTATTTACTATGAATGCAAGATCACTCTTAAACTTCTTTAAAATAAGATCCTGTGAAAGGGCTCAATGGGAGATTAGAGACTTGGCATTTCAAATGCTTATGGAAGTCAAAAAAGTTTATCCTACCCTATTTAATAATGCAGGTCCAAACTGTATAAACGGACCCTGCCCAGAAGGTGTAATGACATGTGGAAAAATAAGTGAAGTTAGGAAGAAGTACAAAGGATAAAAATTGTGAACTGTGCATTGTGAATTGAATTTACGAAGGAGAATAAAGATGGAGGACCAATATATTGTAGGGAGAAATCCTGTACTTGAATTATTAAAATCAGATAGACAAATTGATAAGCTATATATATTGAAAGGAGAACTACATGGCTCCATTAATAAAATTATAGCTATAGCAAAAGATAAAAAGATAATAATACAGCAGGTGGATAAAAAAAAGTTAGACTCTATAGCTGATGGAAGTGCCCATCAAGGCGTAGCTGCACTGGTGACAGATTTTGAATACTCCACTGTTGATGATATTTTACAAAAGGCAAGAAATAAAGGACAAGACCCTTTTCTTATCTTATTAGATGGAATTGAGGATACTCATAATCTTGGTGCAATAATAAGAACTGCCGAATGTGCAGGAGCCCATGGAGTGATAATACCAAATAGAAGATCTGCAATGGTCAACCAAACTGTGTATAAGACATCTGCTGGAGCTGTCCTACATATGTTGGTAGCCAGCGTAAACAATATATCCAATACAATTGAAGAACTTAAGGAAAAAGGTCTATGGGTCTATGGAGCTGATATGGATGGTGAAGACTATCATTTTAACACTTCTATTTCAGGTCCTGTAGCTTTAGTAATAGGCAATGAAGGAAGAGGCCTTTCAAGATTAGTAAAAGAAAAATGTGATGTATTAGTAAAAATCCCGATGTTTGGTCAGATATCTTCCTTAAATGCTTCAAATGCTGCATCTATATTAATATATGAAGTGGTAAGGCAAAATCATGAAAAACAAAAATAGAGCAAAGGAATATCTCTTTGTAGATGGATATAATATTATCAATTCATGGGGAGCTCTTAAGGAAAAATCACAGATTAGTTTAGAAGAAGCAAGAATTGAACTATTGGAAATATTATCAGAGTATCAGCATTATTCTAGTATAATAATAATTGTAGTATTTGACGCCCATCAAGTTAAGGGGAATGGTGGCACTGAGGAAGAGTATAAAGGGATAAAGGTTGTATATACTAGGGAAAATGAAACAGCAGATCATTATATAGAAAGAGTATTGGATGAGATTGGAAGAATAAAAAGAGTTAGGGTTGCTACATCAGATTGGATGGAACAGCAGATAGTATTATCTAGAGGTGGGACAAGGATCTCCGCTAAGGAATTAGAGGTTGAAATCTACAATGTACAAAGAATGGTGAATCGCAAGAAAAAGATACTCAACAGAAAAAATGATGTAAAAATAGGGAAAATGGATGAAGAAAATATTATTAAATTAAAGGATTGGTTTAAAATGGAAGGATAGACCTTGACTTAACTAATTCTTTTATTTATAATAAATGTTGATTGTTTTAAGTGGGGGGATAATCAATGTCATATAGAATATCTGAGGATATAGATATGCTTGATTTTAGGCTAATGAGTGATGAAGACATAGTTGAATTAGCAAATTCAAATAATTCACAAGCTTTAGATTACTTATTATATAAGTACAAAAATTTGGTACGCTTAAAAGCAAGATCCTATTTTCTTATAGGAGCTGATAGAGATGATATCATACAAGAAGGAATGATAGGTCTTTATAAGGCTATTAGGGATTATGAAAAAGATAGATTATCTTCATTTAAATCATTTGCTGAAATCTGTGTTAAAAGACAAATGATTACAGCGATTAAGTCAGCTACTCGACAAAAACATTTACCTTTGAACTTTTACATATCCTTGAATAAACCAGTTTACGAAGAAGAGTCTGATAGAACATTATTGGACATAGTGTCAGAAAGTAATTCCCTAGATCCAATGGATCTTTTTATTGGACGAGAAGATTTGAAACAAATGGAAAGCAAGATTGTAGAAATGCTAAGCGATTTCGAAAACGATGTCCTTGCAGCATACATAGATGGAAAAACCTATCATGAGATTGCTAAAGAACTAGATAAGGATATTAAGAGTGTTGATAACGCTTTACAAAGGGTAAAGAAAAAGCTAGAAAAATATTTATCAGATAAAGAGTAGTTGGTATTGACAACAAGTATCAATTAATAGTAAAATATGTGACTATAGGCCCACGTAGCTCAGTAGGTAGAGCACTTGCTTGGTAAGTAAGAGGTCAGCAGTTCAAATCTGCCCGTGGGCTCCAAAATATTATTAACAAACACCCGGCTGAGTTTCTTTAAATTTTGCTGGAATCAAGTTGAAATGGTTTTTGTTTTATTATTAAATTACTAAGGAGGAGAAAATAATGGGAAAACAAAAATTTGATAGAAGTAAACCACACGTAAATATTGGAACAATAGGACACGTAGACCACGGTAAAACAACTCTAACAGCAGCAATAACTTTCGTACTAAACAAGAGGTTTGGCTCAGGAGAAGCAATAAGCTATGACAATATAGACAAGGCACCAGAAG
>JAAYNS010000002.1 GCA_012520755.1 Tissierellia bacterium | reverse complement strand
TTCTAGAAGCAATCCAATAAGACTTAGACATTCCATTTATAAAGTCAATATTCATAATATCCATCCTCTTTATATATATTTTATGATTATGATTTACCTAGACCACATTATATATTCATAAAAAGCAAAAAGAACCGTCCCCTGTGCTCAGCCCAAGCACAGGGGACGGTTCTTTTTGCTTGCCTTTTGCTTACAAATTGTCCATTGTGAATTGCTTTTGAAATTGTGACCAGAATCACTGCTTAAATATTTGAGCCCTTGTATAATAAAGACAAGAAAAGAAACTTCTCTGTTGATATAGAAAGGAAGATAATATGAAAAGTTGGGAAGGATTTATAAAAGGTAATTGGAATGAAAATATAGATGTACGTGATTTCATAGTTAAAAACTATAAAGCTTATGAAGGCAATGAAGACTTTTTAGTAGGCATTTCACCTAAGACAAAAAAGCTATGGGATAAAACGGAAAAATTGATAAAGGAAGAAGTTCTAACAGGCCAAGTGAAAATAGACACAACTTGCTTCTCTGGTATCAATAATTACCAACCAGGCTATATAGATAAGGATAATGAAGTAATAGTAGGACTACAAACAGATGAGCCTCTAAAAAGAATTGTAAACCCATATGGTGGATACAGAATGGTAAATGATTCATTAAAGGCCTATGGTGCAAAAATGGATGATGGATTAGAGGAACATTTCAATAATTACAGAAAGACCCACAACCAAGGTGTATTTGATGCATATACTACTGAAATGAGAACAGCAAGAACAGTAGGACTATTGACTGGGTTACCAGATGCTTATGGTAGAGGAAGAATCATAGGTGATTATAGAAGAATAGCACTATACGGAATTGACTACTTAATAGAACAAAAGATTATGGATAAACAAAATATTAAGGGAATTGCTAATGAAGAAACCATAAGACATAGAGAAGAATTATCAGAGCAGATAAGAGCCCTTGACGAGATAAAAGATATGGCTGCATCTTACGGAATTGATATATCCAAGCCAGCATCAAATGCAAGAGAAGCAGTTCAATTCTTATATTTAGGATACCTTGCAGCAGTAAAAGAAAACAATGGTGCAGCAATGTCCTTAGGAAGAAATACTACATTCTTAGATATATATATTGAAAGAGACTTAAATAATGGTACTCTGACAGAAGTTGAAGCCCAAGAATTAATAGATCAATTTGTAATTAAACTAAGAATTGTAAGACACTTAAGAACTCCTGATTATAATGAACTATTTGCAGGGGATCCTAACTGGGTTACTGAATCAATTGGTGGAATGGGACTAGATGGAAGAACATTAGTTACTAAAACTGCTTTTAGATTCCTTCATACTCTTAAAACTCTTACACCAGCTCCGGAACCAAATATGACTGTTCTTTGGTCCAATGATTTGCCTGAAGGATTTAAAAAATACTGTGCAAAGATGAGTAAAGAAACAGGTGCTATCCAATATGAAAATGATGATCTAATGAGACCTGTCTATGGTGATGACTATGCAATTGCATGTTGTGTATCAGCCATGAGAATAGGTAAGGATATGCAATTCTTTGGCGCAAGGGCAAATTTAGGGAAAGCCTTATTATATGCAATCAACGGTGGTGTTGATGAAATTAAGAAGGATAAAAATGGCAATATAATCAAGGTAATAGATGGAATTGAAAGAATAGAAGATGAAATATTAGATTACGACAAGGTAATGGAAAACTATGAAAAGGTAATGGAAAAATTAGCAGAATTGTATGTGGATACAATGAACACAATTCACTATATGCATGATAAGTATGCTTATGAAAAAGGTCAAATGGCATTACATGATTCAGATGTTCATAGATATATGGCCTTTGGTATCGCGGGACTTTCAATAGTTGCAGACTCATTGAGTGCTATAAAATACGCAAAAGTAAAGCCAATTAGAGATGAAAATGGAATAGCAGTGGATTTTGAAATTGAAGGGGATTTCCCTAAATACGGTAATGATGATGACAGAGTAGATAGTATAGCTATTGATATAGTAACTAGATTTAGCGATGAACTAAAGAAGACTCCGACTTATAGAAATGCTGAACATACTTTATCAGTACTTACAATAACATCAAATGTTGTTTATGGTAAGAAAACAGGCTCTACACCAGATGGTAGAAAGAAAGGGCAACCATTTGCGCCAGGAGCTAACCCAATGCATGGTAGAGATGAAAATGGAGCTTTAGCATCCCTTAACTCAGTAGCTAAGTTACCATATAAAGATGTATGCCAAGATGGTATTTCAAATACTTTCTCAATAGTACCAAATGCATTAGGAAAAACAGATGAAGACAGAATAAATAATTTAGTTGGCATTATGGATGGATACTTTGAACAAGGAGCATTCCACCTAAACGTTAATGTTCTAAATAGAGAATTGCTAATAGATGCAATGGAAAATCCTGAAAAATACCCAACATTGACAATAAGAGTATCAGGATACGCAGTACATTTCAACAGATTAACCCTAGAACAAAAGAAAGAGGTAATCAGTAGAACCTTCCACCAGGTAGCATAGTAAACAATGGGGTACAGCTGAAACTTCATATGTGATACAGGTTGTACCCTTTGTAGTTTATGGGTGAAGGATAGCAAACATCTCAGGTTTATCTTAAAAAGAAAGGTGATAATAATGAAAGGAAGACTACATTCAATAGAGACTATGGGCTTAGTGGATGGTCCAGGTATAAGAACGGTAATATTTTTACAAGGCTGTCCCCTTAGGTGTGCATATTGCCACAATCCAGATAGTCAAACAATGTTTTCCAACAAGGAAATTACACCAGAAGAAGTATTGAATATAGGAAGAAGATATAAAAAGTACTATGACAGATCAGGTGGAGGAATCACCTTCTCAGGTGGTGAGCCACTACTTCAAGGGGAATTCTTGTTAGAATCCCTTAAACTATTAAAGAAGAATGGTTTTAACACGGCTGTAGATACTAGTGGTTATGGTAATGAAAAGTATTTTAACAAAATCCTAAAATATGTGGATACATTAATACTAGATATAAAACACTTTGACACTAAAGGTTATAAAGAAGTCACAGGGTTTTCTATGGGTGGCTTTTATAAATTTTTAACCTATCTTGAAAATTTCAAAGGCAAGCTATGGATAAGACATGTTATGGTTCCTGGAATAACAGATAATGAAGAAGCAATGATAAAGTTATTTAAAAATATAGGACATTTAGCAGACAGAATTGAAAAAATAGAAATATTACCCTATCACAAAATGGGTCTTGAAAAATATGATGATCTTGGTATAGAATATACCCTAAAAGATGTGCCTGAGATGAATCCTAATAAAGCAATGGAATATCAGGAAATGCTATTAGAAATGTTAATAATTGAAAAAGAAAAAGCAACAAAGCAAAAGAAAATCATATAATAGTTTAAAGTGGTAGGTGATAAAAATATCGATTTGCAAAAACTGTCCAATATGTGAAAAAAACATATGCTTTAATAATGTACCCCTCTTGTCTAGCTTAAATGCCGAGGAACTAGATATGATTTCTGAAGGAATAGCTTTCAAGAGCTATGAAAAAGGCGAAAAAATCTTTAGCACTGGAGATAAAGCAGATAGATTGTTTATTGTTTGCTCTGGCAAGATGAAAATATATAATTATACAATTGATGGTAGAGAACAGATATTATATATATATTCAAAAGGAGATTTTGTTGGGGCCTTTAATCTATTGAAAGAAGATGAATACAAATACAATGCTGAAGCATTAGAGAAGATTATTATTAGCACCTTGACTAAAAGTAAATTTGATGAAATTGCTATAAAAAACCCAAATATTACCTTAAAAATATTAGAAAAAGCCTATGAAAGAATTAGATGGGCAGAAGATTTGATAGCTAGGCTTACTGCATCAAGTGTAGATGCAAAGGTTGCAAATTTGCTAATTGATCTTATAGATGATTTTGGTAAAAAAACTGATGAAGGCATAGAATTGGAGCTTTCCATAAATAGGGAGGAAATGGGGAGCTATGCAGGAATATCTAGGGAAACAATGACAAGAAAATTAAACTCTTTTAAAGACCTTTCAATTATTGAATTTAGAGGAAATAAAGTCATAATAATAAAAGACAAGAATAAACTAATGGATATAATAAATACATCTCCATAGTATGAAAGGCCTTAACAACTATAAAGAATCATTAATATTTATTAATAAAACTTAACAAAAAACTATTGACATATTTTTTTAATCATGCTATATTAGATTAATATTACGAATCTTGCAAGAAAAAGAACTTAATAACAAAACAATGAAAAAGCGTGAACTATAAGTATAATCAATTACAGAGAGCTGGTGTAGGTGGAAGCTAGCATTGATTTTATAGGGAACTGTCACTTTGGAGTTGTATGGCTGAAACTAAGTAAGCTGTAACGTCAAGCCCCGTTAAAAGGCTAAGGTTTTTAGTTCATTTAAGAACCTAATGAGATAATTATCGTGAGATAATTATGTTGTGGAGTGGTAACGCAGATATTGCCTCTACGTGTACGTAAGTACATGTAGAGGCTTTTTAATTTCCTAATTAGGGGAAATCAGAAATTATAATTATAAGGAGAGTGTAAAAATGAAAAAAAGACTATTGGTTGCTTTATCAATGGTATTAGTATTTAGTTTATTGATTGGATGTTCAAGTAATTCTGGTAATAGTGGAGGAACATCAACATCAGGAAGTAGTGGAAGTGGAGCAGATACTATAAAAGTTGGAGTAAACTATGAACTAACAGGAGCAGTAGCTTCTTATGGTGTAGACTTAAATGATGGACTTCAAATGGC
>JAAYNS010000011.1 GCA_012520755.1 Tissierellia bacterium | reverse complement strand
CTTTAATTTGGTGTCAGATTGAATGTTTTGTATGGAGATAGGTAAAGCTACCGCAGTTGAACTTACCAAATTATTAGCTGGCCACACTTGTATAATTTGGAAATTCTTTAACTTAGGACAATAAAAAACCCCTGTGAAGTAAAATACTTCACAGGGGCGAATTATATCCGCGGTACCACCCTAATTATGAACAAAGTCATCACTCAATCAGACCTAACAGTCTTATCCCCTATAACGATGGGCTTTCGTATTCGTCTACTTGGATTTACCGTTAAACGAATCAGCTTAGGAGTGAATATTACATATCTTCTTAATGTTGGCTTTCACCATTTCCAACTCTCTGTAAATAAGTTTAGATATCTTTCTCTCCATCAATGCTTTTGATTTAATGAACATGATAACATCAAAAAATATAATTGTCAACACTTATTTTTATAAAAATAATAAACTAATTTTAATATATTATGAGGGAGTTTATATATTGTTACAAGAATATGATATAATCTTAGAAAATTATATTTAAAATTTGGGAGTTGAAGAGATGACTATAGAGAGTGTAAGAAAACAATTTGAACAAGAAAATCTAGACTTGCTAGTTGAAGAAATGGATACAAGTACTGCAACTGTAGAATTAGCAGCAAATGCCATAGGGGTAGAACCAGCTAGAATTGCAAAGACAATGGCTTTAAGACTAAAGGAGAAAGATATAATAATTGTAGCTAAAGGTGATGTGAAAATTGATAATAGAAAATTTAAAGATTATTTTCATGAAAAAGCTAAGTTTATAAAGGCAGAAGATTTACTTGAAGCCACGGGTCATCCAGTAGGTGGTGTTTGCCCATTTGGTTTGAATAATCCTTTAGAAATCTATTTAGATGAATCATTAAAGGTATTTGAATATGTATTTCCAGCTGGAGGTGGGCCAAATACATATGTAAAAATAGATGTTGACTATTTAGCAGACATAACCAAAGGCATATGGATAGATGTTTGTAAGGAATAGGATAGTATCCTTTATTGAATATTATTCATATGGGGTGTAATAATAAGTTGTGATATAAATATTTACAATTTAATCTGAAAGGTTTGATTTATATGGATAAGAAGATTAGATATACCATAATGGTACTTATGCTATTATTTATTAGTTCAGCTTGTACATCTATCACAGGAAAGGACTTGCAGGAAGAATTAGATGCCAAAAATCAAATAATAAGGGCCTTGGAAAATGAGAATAAAGATTTAGAAGAAAGAATACTTGAACTTGAAGAGAATATTGATAATATTTCAAAATCAAAAACTAATAAATTAATAGGAACAGCATTAGAAACTGTAGAATTACTTAAAAATAAAGACATGAGAAGCTTATCATCCTATGTACACCCAACTAAAGGCTTAAGATTTAGCCCATATGGCAATATAAATATTGCATCTGATCAAGTTTTTACTCAAGAGGAAGTTGCAGGCTTGTTAAATAACAATGAAATTTATACATGGGGATATTATGATGGAATTGGCGATACTATCAATTTGAAATTCATTGATTATTATAATAGATTTGTTTATGATGTAGATTTTGCAAATCCACATATGATAGGGAATAATTATCTTATAGGAAAAGGGAATTCTTTGATTAATATTGAGGATGCATATTCAAATGCAGAATACGTTGAATTCCATTTTACTGGTTTTGAATCTCAGTATGAAGGGATGGATTGGAAAAGCTTAAGATTAGTTTTTGAAGAAGATAATGATAAGTATTACCTAATTGGCATAATTCATGATGAATGGACAATATAATGAGACAAAAAGTAGACTTGCAAACTGACCTATTTCAAGGAGATAGGTCAGTTAATTATAAGATAATCTATTCAACTATTTTCAACTGTTTATATCCATTCTTTGTATCATGATTTACCTATTCTACAGTATCATTATCAATAAAATCATCATTATTATAATCTACATCATCAAGTTGGTTAAAAACTTCTGAGTCTAAATCCTTATTTTTCTTATTGTTTTCAAAATCTTCTATATCAAAAGGCGAATCATAATTTTTTCGTTTAATCAATCTAATACACCTCCAAATTTAGTGTATCCAAAAAATAATTCACAATGCACACTTAATAAAATCATAACAAAAAATCCGAGATCCATGTAGAGGAGAGCTTTGCTCTCCAGTTAGGGAATCTCGGATTTTTCTTAAATTTTATTTCTTAGATCGTAACTCTTATTTCTTATTCATTCTAAAATGCTGGGACTACTCCGCCACCATAGTTTTCTTCAATATAAGCTCTAACTTCATCTGATTGTAGAGCTTCCATTAGTTTAACAAATTTTTCTTCGTTTTCTTCTCCAGCTCTTACAGCCACAATATTCACATATGGTGATTCTTTACCTTCTATTACTAAACCATCTTCTACAGGATTTAATCCAGCTTCTAAAGCATAGTTACCATTAATAACAGCACCGTCAACCTCTCCTAATACTCTCGGTAAAGTTGCTGCTTCTAAGGCAGTAAATTTAAGGTTTTTAGGATTTTCTTCAATGTCGTTTTCAGTTGCTTCTAAACCAACATCTTCTTTTAGTTTAATTAAACCATTTTCTTGCAATAATAGAAGGGCACGACCTCCATTAACTGTATCATTAGGAATTGCAATTTCTCCACCTTCAGGAAGATCATCAAGGCTTTGACTATTATTTGCATATAAAGCCATTGGTTCAATGTGTACTCCGCCTATTGAAACTAAGTCTAATCCTTCTTTTGCAACAAAATCAATTAGATATGGTTCGTGTTGGAAGAAGTTTGCATCAATTTCACCATCTTCTAATGCATGATTTGGTTTTACATAGTCTGTAAACTCAATAGTTTTAATTTCATAACCTTGCTCTTCTAAATTGTCAGCAACTAAAGAAACTAATGTAGCATGTGGTTCTGGTGATACTCCTATAACTATTGTTTCAAGTTCAGCTGGTGCTTGAGGTTCAGCTGGTGTTTTTTCATCAGTAGATGAACAAGCAACTAAAAGGGATAATGCTAATACTGCTATTAATACTAAAGATAATATTTTTTTCATTTTCATACCTCCAAATTATTTTTTATTAATTTTTGCTGCTAAAGTGTTACCAATAAATTGTATTGATTGGACTAGAATAATAATTATTATAACTGAAACAATCATGATATCAGTTTGAAACCTATACAAACCATACCTAATGGCAAGGTCACCTAAACCACCACCGCCAATTGTGCCAGCCATGGCAGAATAGCCAATTAAATTAATAATAGTAAGAGTAACGCCTAATATTATTGATGGTAGAGCTTCAGGGATTAATACTTTATATATTATTTGTGGAACAGTTGCTCCCATAGATAGGCTGAATTCTATGACTCCTCTATCTACTTCTTTTAAACTACTTTCCATGACCCTAGCTACAAAAGGTGCTGCTGCAATAGATAAAGGAACTATAGTAGCTGTAGTGCCTATGGTCTTTCCAATTATCAACTTAGATAGTGGAAATAACAATATCATTAATATAATAAAAGGGAAGGACCTTAGCAAATTAATTATGCTATTTAAGACCCTGTTTAGCATTGGCTTTTCCCAAATACTACCTTTCTCACTTATGACTAAAAGTACACCTAATGGAAAACCTAATAATATAGAAAACATAGTCGAGAAGGAGACCATATACAATGTTTCCAATACTGAAGGCAAGACTAAATCAATCATTGCATCACCTCCACATGAACGTCGTCACTTCTTAATTGGGAAATTGCTTTGCCTATTTGGTCATCATCACCCGTTAATTCAAGTATAAGATGACCTACATTAGTTTCTTGCAATTTGTTAATATTTCCAGATAAAATATTAACATTTATATCAAATTGCTTAATGATTTTAGAAACAATTGGTTGATTAGCGTTATTTCCAAGGTAACTTAACCTAATTAGTATACCATTAAAATCAGTTGGATTTATAACCTCATCTTCAATAACATTAGTCATAGAATTAATAAAAGTGCTAGCAGTTTTTGTTTTAGGGTCTCTAAAAATGCTCTCTACAGTATTAGTTTCTACTATTTTTCCATCGTCCATAATTGCTACTCTGTCACAGATTTCTTTAACAACTTCCATTTGATGAGTTATCATCACAACGGTAATTCCAAACTCATGTCTTATTCTATTTAACAATGATAATATGGATTTAGTTGTTTTAGGATCAAGGGCTGATGTCCCTTCGTCGCTTAACAAGATTTTTGGATTATTTGCAATAGCTCTTGCAATGGCAACACGCTGTTTTTGTCCTCCACTTAATTGACTAGGGTAAGAATGTTTTTTATCAGTAAGTTCAACATATTCTAATAGCTGATCTACTCTTTCTTTAATTTGACTTTTGTTTTGGCCATCAAGCTGTAGAGGAAAAGCTATATTATCGTAAACTGTTTTTTGTGATAATAGATTAAAGTGTTGAAATATCATACCTATTTCTTTTCGCACTAATCTTAAGGATTCTTTATCCAAAGAAGTTATATCAACATTATCTATGAATATTTTACCACTGGTGGGCTCTTCTAATCTATTAATACATCTGATTAGTGTTGACTTTCCAGCCCCACTCAGACCTATAATTCCAAATATTTCTCCTTTGTTTACCTTAAGGCTAATATTATCAACCGCTGTTAAAGTTTCGTTACCAATTGTAAAATCTTTTGAAAGGTTTTGTATACTAATCATTAAATCACCTCCAGAAATATAAAATGAGTATTTTATACAACTTAATATGCCCTGAATCCAACAAATGAGCTTTGTGTCAACAAGGTCATAAAAAAAGCTCTCACCCCTTTGTAGAGTATACAAAGGGACGAAAGCTTAGCTTCGTGTTACCACCCTAAATTTATATAAATCTTACGATTTATACCTCATAAAGTACTTTGGTTTAAAACCATTAATACTCTGGCACTGTAACGTGTGCATCACGTATATGTCTAAATATCGACATACAGACTCCGAGACCATGTTCAGCTTACCATTCTCTTCCCTGCTTTCACCAAATGAGGGCTCTCTACGAGAGACTTGTAGGCTTACTCTTCTCTTCACTGCCTTTAAGTTATATTTTACACAATACCACCTTTGCTTTAAAATGTCAACAGTTTTTTAATATAAATTATTAAGTATTATTAGAGTTTTATTTCCTAAAATTACCTAATTTGCATGTCGTATAAATAATGGCTAATAGTAAACAATAATGAGGAATAAATAATCATAAATTTAGGAGGGAAATATTTTGGCTTTAAAAAACACTCTAAGTTTAAACGGGATTACACAACAAGAACTAAATCTCATTAAGGAAATAGCCGGAGAGCATTTGACTATGAGTTCTAAATTTGAATTATATTCAAATCAATGTCAAGATCAACAATTTAAACAAATGCTTAAACAATCCAGTCAAGATGCAAAAACGACTGCTACAAATCTAATAAATTCAATTCAATAGGAGGGTTACATTAATGCAAGACAGAGATATTTTTACTGACGTTTTAGCTGGTACTAAACATAGTATAAGTTGTTATACAAACGCAATAACAGAAACATCAAATCAACAACTCAGAAGTACATGGCAAACATTAAGAGGCGAAGCTGAACAGATGCAGTATCAAATTTATAAAATGGCAGAACAAAAAGGATATTATACCCCAGCACCTCAAGCCAATCAACAGGATTTACAATCTATTAAAAGCTCATTAACATCAGCTGTTAATAATATGAATACATCTGGAACTTCATCGAATATTTTTAGCGGGGCAACAAGTGGAACCGGTATGGGGCAAGGCAGCCAATCTATGGCTGGTATGACAAGTTCATCAAAGCAAAATATGACCAGTTCAAGTCAGCAACTGTTTACAAATTCAACAAATAAACAAACAAAGAACAAGAAATAAACTATAAAGGAGCCTTAGGCTCCTTTATAGTTTTCTGGAAGCTATAAATCTAGTAAATATTGAAAGAACAAGCACTTTCCTAACTTGAATTTATCACCTATTGATAATAGCTTCTAAGATTGTTAAAATACAATTATGGGGTGATTGAGATGAAAACTGGGATTGATATAGTTAAAATTAGTAGAATAAAAGATATTTTAGATAAAAATAGAAACAGCTTTTATAGAAAAATATTTACCGAAAATGAAGTAAGATATATAGAGAATAAGAAGGGAAATTCACTGACTGTAGCTGGATTGTTTGCTTGTAAGGAAGCAGTAAGCAAATTACTAGGGACAGGTATAGGCACTATAGGCTGGAAGGATATAGAGATATTACATACAAGTAAGGACAAGCCCTATATCTCGTTGAATCAAAAGTTATATTCTCAATTAAGTTTACTAAATATAAATTCTATAGAAGTCTCCATTTCACATGAAGATGACTATGCTATTGCCTTATCAATTGGATATATGGATGAAAAGAAATATCAAGTTCTTGATGAAATAAAAGAAATACTACCAAAAAGAGAAAAAGAATCCCATAAAGGAAGCTATGGAAGAGTTGGTATTATAGCTGGTAGCAAGGGAATGACTGGGGCAGCGTATCTATCCTCAACAGCAGCCATAAGAAGTGGTTCAGGTCTTGTTTATTCCATTGTTCCATATGAAATAGCTGATCTTATGGCCATTAAACTTACAGAAGTAATTGTAAAGTCCTATAAAGACAATGATGAATGCTTAGAATTGCTTAATGGCCTTGACGGATTAGCCTTAGGGCCTGGTTTGGGTTTAGATGAGGATAGAAAAGATTTAGTTAGGAGAATTTTAGGAAAATATGATGGACCAATTGTTTTAGATGCAGATGGTATAAATGCAATAGATGATTATAGAATACTCTCAAATAGAAATGCACCTACTGTAATAACTCCACATCCTGGGGAGCTTGCAAGATTGTTAAACAAAAGTATTGAAGAAATTCAAGAAGATAGAATTTACTATTCTAAATATGCTAGTGATAAATATAATGTAATAACCGTATTAAAAGGTTATGGTACTTTAGTGGCTTATGGTGACTTGATTTACAAGAATCATACTGGAAATCCAGGGATGGCATCAGCTGGCTCTGGAGATGTATTAACCGGTATGATTATTAGCTTCATTTGTCAAGGGATAGATCCATTTAGAGCATGCAAGCTTGCAACATATTGCCATGGTTTAGCTGGAGATATGGCAAAGGACAAAAAAGGTGAATATGGGTTGATTGCAAGGGATATATTAGAAAATATTCCTAAGGCTATTAAGCTGATTGAATAATGAGAGGTGATTGTGTTTGAGGAGACTTTTATTATCTATTCTTGCATTTACAATGATTTTAGTTTCTTGTATTTTTAGCACTGAAGAAAAAGTTCTTAAGAAATTAGAGAAACATTTAGATAAGTATACTGGTTATAAAACTGAATTAATAATGCAAACGATAATGGATAATAAAGAAAGTCAATACAAGATGAAAGAAAGCTGTACCCTAGGTGGCAAGTATAAATTAGAAATTATGGAGCCATCTGACAGTGATGATATAGTTATTGAGTATGATGGGGAAAAAATATACTTAAAGCATGCTTCCATGAAAGAATCAATAGAGCTTAATCCAATAAAAAAATTTGATCAATCATTATTAATAGGCAAGTTTTTAAGGGAAAGGAAGAATATTGATTCCATAGAAGTAGAAAAAATTAATGGTGTAGAATACTATGTGTTTTGTAACGACATTGAAGGTGGAAATAAATACAGTAAAAAACAAATAATATACTTAAAAAAGAAAGATTTTAAACCACATAAATTAAAGATTTTGGATGAAAAATCTGAAGAAAGAGTTATAATAGAGTATAGTAATTTTGAATTTATTAATTAATTATATACTAAAGAACTGAAAGGAAGAAGACAAGATTATATGGTTAATATTAATGAAGTAGGCTCAGTATGGCTAGAAATAAATATGGACAATTTAATAAAGAACTATTATGAAATAAGAAAGTTTGTTCAAGCTCCTACTAAAATCATGGCTGTCATTAAGGCAAATGCCTATGCACATGGTTCAATTGAATTAGGTAGAATGTATGAGGAGATTGGCGTTGATAGATTAGCAGTATCTATACTAACAGAGGCTGTTGAACTTAGAAAGGCAGGAATTAAATTACCTATTCAGCTTCTTAGCTATGCTTCAAAAGGTCAATTAGGATTAGTTGTAGATAATGATTTAATTCTTGAGATATATACCTATAGAGCAGCTAAGCAATTATCAGATATTGCCCTGAGCAAGAATAAAAAAGTCAAGATACATATCAAGATAGATACTGGCATGACAAGAATAGGATTTGTACCAAATGAGGAATCTATAGAAGAAATAGTTAAAATAAGCAAATTACCTAATATAGAAATTGAAGGAATGTTTACTCATTTTGCTAAGGCAGACGAAAAGGATAAAGCATTTACTAAGCTTCAGTTTGATAAATTTAATTGGGTGGATGAACAATTAAAATCTAGGAATATTCATATAGAACTAAAGCACGCATCAAATTCAGCAGCTATAATAGATACACCTGAGTATAATCTTGATATGGTTAGACCGGGTATTATACTATACGGTTATTACCCATCAGAAGAAGTAGATAAAAGCAAGCTAGAACTAATGCCTGCAATGACTTTAAAGGCGAGGATATCAAACATAAATAAGGTGCCAGTAGGTACTGGAATTAGCTATAATCATATATACCATACCCAAAGAGAAAGCGTAATAGCTACTATACCAATTGGGTATGCTGATGGTTACACAAGAATGTTATCAAATAAGGCTTTTGTTAGTATAAAGGGCAAAAAAGCTCCTATTGTTGGCAGGATTTGCATGGATCAAATGATGGTTGATGTCACTGAGATTGATGATGTAAAAATTGGTAATGAAGTAATACTATTTGGATATGGTAATGAAAACTACCCTCATGTTGAGTATTTAGCTTCATTATTAGGTACTGTTAACTATGAGATTATATGCATGATGGGAAGAAGATTACCTAGAGTATATGTTTCAAAAAACGAGGTAGTTAATATCAAGAATTATCTGGTGGATTAGCATTCCAAAACTATTAAGTTGCACATTTGAGCATAACATTATATAATTAATCTAATCAATTTTTCTCTACTAAGTAAAGGGGGGTGGAATTTATGAAGGAGGTAAATAGCATGCTTCCGATGATTAATAACAATATTGATATAAAAATGGAATCCTTAGTTGTATATTTGAAAGATAATTTAGGATGTGATATATATGAAAGATTAAAATATGGTTATTGTGAGATGAGTCAAATAAATTTAACCCTTGCAGAATTGGGATTGGAAGAAGATATGCTTGATCTGTGTGAGTATGAATCTAGGCTAGGTTGTGATTTGCCTTGAACGTAAAAAGAGGAGATATTTACTATGCAGACTTGAGTCCTGTTATAGGATCTGAACAAGGTGGAGTAAGGCCAGTCTTAGTAGTTCAAAATAATGTTGGTAATAAGTACAGTCCAACTATAATAATTGCTGCCATTACTTCACAAATAAACAAGGCTAGGTTGCCAACTCATGTTGAAATAAATGCTCCTGACTTTGGATTACCAAAGGATTCAGTAGTTTTATTAGAGCAGATTAGGACAATCGATAAGAAGAGACTTAGAGAAAAAATTGGTAAGTTTGATGAAGATATGATGAAATTAGTTGATGAAGCACTAAAGATAAGTATAGGCATTAAGTAAATATTTAATATTGTCCTTAAATACATATTGTAAATAAGCATTTATTTTAATTGTTATAGTTAAAATAAATGCTTATTTCTTTCTTTTATAGTATAATAATACAGAGCAATGCACAATTTATAATTCACAGTTGACAATTGTTGAAGTCTAGCCTTAGAAGAAAAATTAAAGTATTGATTAATTTTTCAGCATAGAATTTATCCAGCTTTATGGTAAATTTTTTAGCGATAATCTTGCATTGTAAACTGCATCTTGAGTATTATAAGTTGATATTAAAGGAGTGTTAGATAAATGAAGATAAAGAAGAAATACATAGTAATAGGAGCTGCTATTGCACTGTTAGGGTCAAATATGGCTTTCTCAGAGCCTGGTTCTGAGTCTGATCCGTTAGTTACCCTAAGCTATGTTAATAATAGTATTGAACAGTTAAAAGCATATGTTGACAATAGATTTAACTCAGATTCAGCTTCAGGTTCTGGAACAGCTAGTGAACTAGAAGTTATAGAAATTCCAGCTGGTAGATTTTTGTTGGGGAAAGCTGGTACTGAAATTATTTTAAGAAGTGGCAATGCAACATCAATAGTAAGTGAATTAGGTGGACTGTCTGATGTAACTGCAGGAGTAGATATTGGAAAAGACAAGCCAATTCCAACAAATCATCTTTTGATAATACCAAGAGATGATGGAAGAGGAGTATATGTTACAAAGGATGCCTTTTTTATGATAAGAGGAGGATATGAAATAAGGTAAATTACATAAATTTCTACCTGAACGGAGGATAATAATGAAAAAAAAGATAACAATTGTAGGACTAGGATACATTGGCCTTCCTACAGCAGCCATATTTGCGAAATCAGGCATGGAAGTACTAGGATATGATGTTAATAAGAAGGTAATAGAGGCACTAAATAAAGGGAAAATACTAATTGAGGAACCAGGTTTAGAAGATTTGGTTAAAGAAGTAGTAGAAGGTGGAAATTTAAGAGGAATAAATATAATTGAAGAGTCAGATGTATTTATTTTAGCAGTGCCAACACCTTTGAACAAAGACAAGACTGCAGATTTGTCATATGTAAGGAGTGCTACCGAATCAATAGTTGATAAAATAAGGCCTGGAAATATTGTAGTTCTTGAATCTACTTCGCCACCAGGTTCAACTTTAGAAGTCGCTTCTATATTAGGAAAATCAGGATATAAAATTGGGGAAGAAATATTTGTTGCCCATTCTCCCGAAAGAGTATTACCGGGTAGGATTGTAAAAGAAATAGTTGAGAATGACAGAATAATTGGTGGAATTAATAAAGAATCTGCGGAATTAGTAAAGGAAGTCTATAGTGTATTTGTAAAAGGAGAAATATTTACTACTGATTCGAAAACAGCAGAGATGTGCAAATTAATGGAAAACACCTTTAGAGACGTTAATATAGCTTTGGCCAATGAACTTGCAATTTTATGTGAAAACATGGAAATAAATGCCTGGGATGTTATACAATTAGCTAATAGGCATCCTAGGGTTAATATACATCAACCTGGACCAGGAGTTGGTGGGCATTGTATTGCTGTGGATCCATGGTTTGTTATTGAGAATCAACCAGAAGGTCGATTGATTAGACAGGCAAGACAAATTAATGATGGTATGCCTGAAAGGGTACTAAATAGAATTAATAGTCTTATAGATGATGAGAATGCTAAAATTACGATATTGGGTCTTACCTATAAGGCCAATGTGGATGATACTAGAGAAAGCCCTATAATTAAATTAGTTGAATTACTTCAAGAAAGGACAACTTATGAATTATCATTACATGATCCTCATGTAGATAGGGTAAATTTCAAGCACAAGGAAATATTGGTAGAGAATATTGATCAAGCTGTAGAAAACTCCCAATTAATTGTTTTAGCAGTAAATCATGATATGTTTAATAAACTTGATTTTGATAAAATAGGAAAGCTGATGAATAAAAAGCAAATCTTTGATACTAGAAATTTTCTAGATAGGAATCAACTAGAAAAGTTAGACTTTAATTTGATAACACTAGGAAGGAATTAATATGGAGAAGGTACTTATTATTGCTAATGAATTCCCACCTATGGGTGGTGCAGGAGTTCAACGAACAAGCAAATTCGTAAAATACTTACCCAAATTTGGTTTTGAACCTGTTGTAGTGACCAAGGAGCATGTATCCGATTTAACTGATGAAACATTGCTAGATGATTTGCCAGATGGGTTAAAAATATATAATTTGAAGCCTTATGACATGGTAAATAGGAAAGGCCTTTTGAGAATTCCTTTAAAATTCATAGGCACCAGAATATTATCTCCGGATGCTGAGTATTTTTGGTATTATTTTAACAGAAAAAAGGTCAGAGATATTATTGAAAAAGAAAAGATTAAATGTATATATACAACATCATTTCCATATAGCTCCCATTTAATGGGCTTATACTTAAAAGAATTGATGCCAGAATTAGTTTGGATTGCTGACTTTAGAGATGAGTGGACTAACAATCCATATCATTTAGATAGTTTTTTTAGAAGAGTTAAATTAAAAACTGAGAGAGCTAAGGAGCTTTCTATTACAAATAAATGCGATTTTCTTATTGCAAATACGCCCTTCATGCTAGAAAACTTTGTGAAAGATACTCCATCATTAGGAGCTAGATCAACATATATACCTAATGGGTATGATGAAGAGGACTTCCAAGGGCTGTTGAATCAGCGCAATGGTGGGGATAAATTTGTAATAACATATACAGGCTCCCTTTATGGAAGAAGGAATTTAGATGAATTCCTTGATGGATTAAAAATTTTATTGGATAATAATAAAGTTGATAAAAACAAATTAGAAATTAGGATAGTAGGCAATGTTTATCAAAGCGTACTAGATTCTTATGCTCAAAAATATGGACTTGAAGGTATTATAAAATCCTATGGATACTTACCACACAGGGAGAGCATACAGATGCTATTTAATTCCGATATTTTATTATTAGTTATAGGAAAGGGTAAGGGTTCAAGGAATTTTTACACTGGGAAAATATTTGAGTATATTAGAGTAGATAGGCCTATATTAGCCATAGTACCTCCTGATGGAGCAGCGGCTCAAGTAATAAATGAAACAAATACAGGCAAGGTAGTAGATCCTGAAGATATTAAAGGAGTTAGCGAGATATTGGAATACTACTATAATAACTGGGAAGAGAATAAAAAAATTCACAATCCAAATTGGGACGAGATAAAGACATATAGTAGACAATCTCAAGCTGAAAAATTTGCAAATATCATAAAATCTCAATTGGAAAAAGATAGACTAGGAAGGTGAATATTATGAAACGAAAGTGGAATTGGCTGGATACATTAATTGCAGCTATTGTAATATTAATTATAGTTGTATTTATTAATAGACACAAAATCACAGGTGGAAACTCATCTGCTAACTCTAATACTTTAGATATAGTAATCACAGTGGAAGCAAGTGAACTAACTAAAGATATGGTCACTGATTTGGAAAAAGGAGATCAGTTCTATGCACAATATAGACTTCAAAATGCATATATAACAGACTTTGAAATAATGCCTAAACAAGAAACTACAGTAGGTAAAGATGGGAAAATTAGAGTATATGATAGTAAAGATAATATAAACATTGCTGTAGAAATTGAAGCTAAAGTAGTTACTAGCGGACCATACATGGAATTAGGAGGTCAAGAAATAAAAGCAGGAGTACCTATTATCGTAAAGACCACTGAAGTTGAATTTCCAGGTGTGATTAAACATATAGAGGTGAAATAAGTGAAATTTATAGATGAAAAAGGAAGAGTTTTCAATAAAATAAATATACTAGACTTGTTATTTATTGTACTTATAGTGTTTTTAGTATTTTTAGCTATGCTAAAAATCTCTGGTGATACTTTAGAGGATCTTGGCTCTTCTAGTGAACTTGTTAATGTGGAATACACCTTAAGTATTCCAATGGATGCTGGGTACCTAGATGTTATAAAAGAAGGTGATCAGCTTGCTGAAGTTAAGCAATTCCTAGATGCCTATGTTGAAGATGTAAGAATTGAACCAGTTGTAGTTAATAATTTAGATGAAAGTGGAAATCTTGTAGAATCCATTGATCCAACTATGGAACTTGCTCATGTACTAATAAGGGGAACCGTAAAATCTGAAGATATGTCATATAAGCTTGGCAGTCAAGAGTTAAGACAGGGTAAGATTATATTTTTAGAAACTCAGTTTTATAAATATAAGGGTCAGATAGAAAGCGTAAAGGTTGTGGATTAGATGAGTTTACAAAATTCTATTAAACAAAGCGTAATAATTGGCTACTTATTAAAGATCAAAAAGTATGCAGACAATAGTAAATTGTTTAGTGTAGATATTAGGAAAAATAAGAAATCCTACTCAAAGAAGTATAGGACTTGGATTGATACTAGTTTAATTTACAGACTATTTATTTTTATAGATAGGTTATTTAATAGCATTGAAAGGAAGCTTTATAATTCTATAAATACAAGTCTACTCTTTGGATTTCTAATAGGACCTTTTAATAGAGAGAAAGACTCAGATAAAAGTGCTAATGGAATTACAAAAAATAGTTATATAATAAAATTCTTAAAGTGGTTTTTTTCTAATTTTACATATAGGGATATACTAATATTTATTCCCGCATCCTATGTAGTAGTAGATTATGTAATAAGGCTAATTCCTTTTTTAGGGCCATTAGGTTCTATTTGGGACGAGTTAGTATTAGTCCTGTGTTTTTTTGTATATTTTATCAATAGGATCTATAGTGGTGGGAAAATTAACTATAATTTTACACCTATGGATTTACCCTTAATTATTTACATTGTATTAGGAATATGTCATGTATTCATTAAATCTCCAACCTTGAGCATATCAATAGAGGGTTTTAGAGCTGTTTATCAGCAAATATTCTGGTACTTTATTGCAACTCAATTTGTCAAAAATATAAATGATTCAGAAAAAGTAATAAATCTAATGATTGCTATTGGATTATTTTTAGGACTACATGCTACATATCAATATATTGCAAAAGTACCTATGCCAGGAAATTGGGTAGATGTTGGAGAAAGCATATCTACGAGAGCTTATTCTATTATAGGAAGTCCTAATGTATTAGGCAGTATCTTTGTCTTATTCATACCACTTGCATTTTCCATGGGAGTAGCTAACAAAGAAAAGAAACTTAAACTATTCTATTATGGCACTGCCTTATTTATGACTGGGGGACTATTATTCACCATGTCTCGTGGAGCATGGTTAGCTTTTGCCTTTGGAGTATTTGTGTATATATTAGCTATAGTTCCTAAGCTTATAATACCATTTGCAGGTTTAGGGGCTGTTTTTATTTTATTTGGTGG
>JAAYNS010000118.1 GCA_012520755.1 Tissierellia bacterium | reverse complement strand
TGTAGAAATGAAGAGTTTGACATAATTGTCATGGATATTATGATGCCAAAATTAGATGGGTATTCAGCAGTAAAAGAAATCAAAAAAAATAAAGACATTCCAGTTCTAATGTTATCGGCTAGGGGAGATGAGTACGACAAGCTTTTTGGCTTTGAAATCGGTATAGATGATTATGTTGTAAAACCATTTTCCCCTAGGGAAGTAATGGCAAGAATAAAAGCTATTTTATATAGAAATCAAAAGACAAATAATTCTAAGAAGAAAGTGAGATTTGAAGGGCTGGAAATAGACTTTGAAGGTAGAAGTGTATATGTTGATGACAAAAAGGTAGAATTGACACCAAAGGAGTACGATTTATTGTTCTATATGGTAAGGAATAAAAATATAGCATTAACTCGAGAAAGGCTCTTAGATGAAGTGTGGGGCTATGATTTTTTTGGAGATGAAAGAACAGTGGATACACATATAAAGATGCTAAGAAATAGTTTAGGACTATACAGAAAATTCATAGTTACATTAAGAGGTCTCGGATATAAATTCGAGTATGAATAGTAAGGTGATTCCATGATTAAAAATATTTGGGGAAAAAGTTTAAGACACAAGGTCTGGACTTATTTTATTATGTTTGCATCAACTATAATCCTTGTGTTGTGGCTATTGCAAATAGTTTTTTTCAACAACTACTATGAAATTATGAAGACAAATGAAATAAAGAAAATCGGTAATTCATTAGTAAATCAATATGGAGAAGAAGGTTTTGAGGACGTCTTATATACAACTTCAAGAAATGAAGGCATAATAATCCAGATATTAAATGAAAGTGGAAGTTTAATATATCCGCTTAATAGTATCTTAGATGTATTAAGGCAACCGAGGCTTAATGATGCCATATTTTATGAATTTCTAATGAATCTAAATGAAGCGGAAGAAAACTATGTTATATATCGTAAAGAAGATACTAGATTGAGTAGTCCTACTTTAGTTTATGGAGCTATATTAGAAAATAATAGGGGATCAAATTATTATCTTTATATTAATTCGATGCTTGAGCCAGTAGATTCTACTGTCAATGTATTGAAGAATCAATTGATAATAGTTACTCTAATATCTTTGGGATTGTCATTGGCACTATCATATTATCTTGCAACAAAGCTTACAAAACCAATTGAAAGAATTACTGAAACAGCTGAATCATTAGCCCAAGGCGATTATAAAGTAGAGTTTCAAAAGGGAGATTATATTGAAATAGACAATCTAGTTGATACATTAAATTACACAACAAAGGAACTTTCAAAGACCGAAGAGTTGCGAAGAGACTTAATTGCAAATGTATCACATGATTTAAAAACTCCTCTTACCTTAATAAAATCCTATGCAGAAATGATTAGAGATATATCTGGAAACAATGAAAGCAAGAGAAACTATCATGTTACAACAATAATAGATGAGGCTGATAAATTATCACATTTGGTAAATGATATGTTGAACTTATCTAAAGTTCAAACAGGATTAGATAAAATGGATTTCAAGGGCTTTGACATTACAAAGACTACTGAAAATGCCTTAAAAAGATTTAAATATTTTGTTGATAATGAAGGATTTAGATTCTATATTAAAAGTAAAGGAAATACGATTGTTTTGGGAGAAGAGACAAAAATTGAGCAAGTTATATATAATCTTATAAGTAATGCTATCAATTATTCTACCACTATAAAGGAAATAAGAATTAATATTATCGATGAAGGTGAAATGGTGAAATTAGAAGTAATAGACAAGGGGATTGGAATAGATGAGGCTGAGTTGGACTCAATATGGGACAGATATTACAAAGTCGGGAAATCTCATAAAAGAGCTAGAGTTGGCAGCGGTATAGGTTTATCTATAGTGAAGTCAATTCTACTTGCTCATAAAGCACAGTTTGGAGTGGAAAGCAAATTAGGCCAAGGTAGTAGGTTTTATTTTAAGTTAAATAAAGCTGGCTCCCTTGTCTTATAGTCAGTAATGAGGTAAAATAATGATAATATTTACAAAAGAAAGAAGGGTGAAAATGTCAGACTATCTACCAACTAGAGAAGATGCATATAGTCTTCTACTAAAATACACTGAGAGTGATCATCTCATAAAACACGCCTTAGCAGTAGAAGCATCAATGGCTCACTTTGCTGAACTTTATGGAGAGGATGTTGAAAAATGGGGTGTCATTGGTCTAATACATGATTTAGACTTTGATAAATGGCCGGACCAGCATTGTGATATGACAAAGAAGATTCTCGAAGAAGAAAATTGGCCTGATGATTATATCAGAGCAGTAATGAGCCATGGATATGGAATTCGTACTGATGTAGAACCAAAAGAGAATGTTGAAAAGGTTATATACACAATCGATGAGCTAACAGGTCTTATATCAGCTACAGCTCTAATGAGGCCAAGCAAATCAATTTTAGATTTAGAAGCAAAGTCAGTAAAGAAGAAATTCAAACAAAAGTCTTTTGCAGCAGGTGTTAATAGGGAAGTAATAGAAAATGGTGCAAAAATGCTTGGGAAGGATTTAACTGAAGTCATTACAGAAACTATAAAAGGCATGCAAAAAGTTGCAGAGGAAATCGGTTTAAAGGGAGAACTATAAAAGGTATAGATTTCTTCTTACAATGATATTTAAATGATTAATATTCTGTAAACTGTGGACTTAAAGAAAATATGGGGTGATAATATGTCTAATAAAGAAGACTTAGAACTAGTATTGTTAAAAATGGCTAATAATAAATTTGAATTAGACATAATTACGGGATTGCTTGAAGATAATCAAATACCTTACATAATACAGGATAAGGCTAGTGGCGGTTATATGAAAATAATTGCTGGGAGCTCTATATTTGGGTCAGATATATTAGTTGAGAAATCACAATATAAAGAGGCTATGGAACTAATAAGCAGGATTTTATAGAAAAATACTTAAGCCAATATCTATAATATAGATATTGGCTTATTTTTATGAGGGACCGTCTCTGTACCGTTGGTCTTTCATTAATTTTTTGTTTCCGTTATTATCTTCTATTCTATGATTTATTTCTACTCTTTGAGGGTCGTTAAGCATTGTTGCATTATATGGTTGCTTAAACATTTGATTATTCCAATTTGGATTTTTTGTATTATTCCAAGGATTTCCCATGGATTGAGCTCCAATTACATAATTTCTGTCACTTTCATTCTTAGACCTCTTATCCCATATTCCCTTTTCATGCCTAGCTTCTCTTTCTTTATTAGTAATACTAATCACCACCTTTATATTAGTATTACTAGTAAGGAAAAATATATTCTTTTATGGAATAGGAAGCTTCTAACTATTATTATTTTAAATTACCATTATATATGTTATTATGAATATAGATGTAATAAGGAGGGAGCTATTCTTGGAAAACTCATATAGATTCTATAGAAACTTAGATTGCGTTCACTTTCCATGTCATGATGTGGAAAAGAAAGAAGAATTTAACTGTATGTTTTGTTATTGTCCATTGTATTTTTTAGAGGACTGTGGTGGAAACTATGTAGACAAGTATGGAATAAAGGATTGTTCAGATTGTATTTTACCCCATAGGCCAAAGGGATATGATTATATAAATGAAAAAATTGCTAAGTATAATGAAGAAAAAATAAATGAAAGATTCAATATGAAATAAAGGTGATTATATGCGAATAAATGTAGAAAATATCATACTAGATTTTGCACGAAAAGCTAAGGCCTTGTTAGGAGACAAAGAAAGATTGAACGATATATTAAACAAGGCAAAGGAACTAATAAAGAATAACAAAGAACTTAATGAAATAGTTGAAGAGATAAAAGTATTTGTAGACTTAGTTAGAGACTATGTAAATGGAGTTTATAAAGACATCTCAACAACTTCAATTGTGCTTGTGGTAATAGGATTGCTTTATCTAGTAACTCCCATAGATTTAATACCAGATTTTGCAATTGGTGGCTTTATAGATGATGCTGCAGTTATAGCCTATATATTGAAGAAAATACAAACGGAGTTAGAAGCTTATAAAGAGTGGAAAGAGGCTAATGTATCTGGAATGAATAATGAAAAAGAAGACTCAAATGAACAATATGCTTATGATTTTGATAATGACGGGGACAATTTGATTGAAATTTCTCTTGGTGACGATGATGTAGAAGAAATATAATTAAGTATGAGATTAGGAGGACAATATGAAAAAAACGATAATACTTATACTTTGTATTCTAATTTTCACTAATAGTATAGTTTTAGCTAACTATGGAGGGACTGTATCAACAGACTTAGGCACTCCCCAATATTTAACTTTATCATTAGAAGATGAGGATTTTGTCTTAAAATGGATAAACTCAGAAAATTCTATGAATATGGCCGGAATTGAATACCAAGTTGATTTTAGACTTGGAAGAGAAAAATGGCTATCTGAAGAAGGGGTATTACTTACAGAGAAGTTGGTTTCTGATGCC
>JAAYNS010000117.1 GCA_012520755.1 Tissierellia bacterium | reverse complement strand
AGAGAGCAAGCTGCTTCTTGTCAAAGAGTTTTAGGAGCTTGGGGTAATATAGCTCAGCAATATGCTACTAAAAGATATCGTTCTAATCTAATAAATTGGGGAATCATCCCATTTACTACAGAACAAGACAAAGAAATTAGCAATAAAGATTTCATTTTCGTACCTAATATTAAAAATTCAATATTAAATGAAAATGATACTATAAAAGCTTATATAGTAAATAAAGACTTAAAAGAAATAACCTTATCAATAGGACATTTAACTAAAGAAGAACGACAAATCTTAATTAAAGGTTCTTTAATAAATTACAACAAAAGCTTAAACAACTAAACTTATATAAGATAGCCTACGCCTTTATTATTTAGAAGGTTGTAGGCTATCTTGTTTTTTATGGTATCCTTGCTAATAATTTTAATTACTACTTTAACATATTTACAAAAAAGTTTTGACAATGGTATATAATAGAACCATGATACATTTTAAGGGGTGATTCAAATATGAAGATTCTTGTTATAGATGGTCAAGGTGGGAAAATGGGAAGAACTATTGTTGAACAACTAAAGAATAGTTTACCAGATTATAAAATTACAGCCCTTGGAACCAATAGTATTGCGACTTCTGCGATGCTCAAGGCTGGGGCTGATTTTGGTGCTACTGGTGAAAACCCTGTTATCTACAACAGTTCTGATGCTGATATAATAATAGGATCTATGGGAATTATAGTTGCTAACTCCTATATGGGTGAAATAACACCTGCCATGGCAAGTGCCATTAGTGAAAGTCATGCAGTTAAGATCTTAATCCCTGTTAATAGGTGTAATATTATAGTGGCTGGAATTGAAGAGATGCCTTTTAATGAATATACCTCCCTTGCAGTTCAACAGGTTAAAAAGATTATAAAGGACAAAGGGAAATAACAAGGACTTTAACCCTTGTTATTTCTCTTTGTCACTTACATCAATTAAAATGTCACTCTTTTCTCTTATTTCAAATTCTTCAAAATACGCATTTTCTAAAGGTATCCAAAGATTCATAAACTTTTTATGCATGGATTCACCATTTCTTTCGAGTATTCTATCACTTTGCTCTTTATGGTCTATCTCTAGAAAAATCTTCAAATCATAATTATCAATTAAGCTAGGATGCATACTATAAACACCTTCAATGATGTTTAATTTCCTAGGAAATACCTCTATGCACTTATCTAACTTCTGTATTTGGCAATTATATATTTGGTATCTAAATTTTTGACCACTTCTTAGCCCACTGATTATCTCTTCCTTAAATCTTACATAATCAACATTTCCACCGACTTCTTTTAATCTTTCTTTAGTTTTTAATTCTGGTCCTAGAAAAAAATCATCCATATGAAATACATTACAATCATATCTCCTTCCCAAAATCTTGGAAAGTGTAGATTTTCCTGCTCCACTATTTCCGTCTATTGCAACTACTACTTTATCATTAGATTCAATTAATAGGTCAATCTCTTTAAAGAGTATATCATACTGCTTCAGCAATGATTTTTTATAGTCATCATTCATAGGAAAGAGCACCACTCTTGTATAAGGCTGAAATTATTAATGGTATGATTATTAGTTGAATAACTATTCCAATAGAAGCATTTAAAAATGCTCCAGCTATAAACATCTCCCAAGTAAATGCTGTATTATTAATACCAAATAAAATATAACTCACAATACCCCATACTAATCTTCCAGCAATCATAGCGACTATTAATGAAATATATATATTAATAGTATTCTTTGATAGTTTCTTATATAAAAGTCCTGTTATCAGTCCATATACTGCCAATTCAAAAGCCATTGCAATTGCGATTGGAAACATTGGTGGCATACCTAATATTAAACTTCTTAAAATTGGTACAATAAACCCTATTGCAAATCCATATTTTCCACCTAAGACAAATCCTGCAATTAATACTGGTATGTGCATAGGCAATAGCTTGTTACCAATACTTGGTATTTGTCCAGTTATAAATGGTAAAATAAGTCCTAAGGCAATAAAAAAGCCTGCTAATACTAACTTCTTTGTTGATTGATTTTCCATATTTGTCCTCCTAACAAAAAACCATGAAGGCATCCTCATTGCGAGTTCTACCTTCATGGTAATATTCT
>JAAYNS010000116.1 GCA_012520755.1 Tissierellia bacterium | reverse complement strand
TAATAAGATTTCAATGAGGCGAGAAATAAATGTACCACTTATTTATTACTAAACAGGTACTTCCCACTTATTGAAGTGGAGATATCTTTTCGCCTCCTTGCAATTATTTATAAAATAGATTTCAATACTTGAGGAGGATATAAATGAAAAATCTTTTACATAAGACTAGAAGAGTTAACAAAACGCTTCAAAGCTATGGTTCAAACCCTGTTTCTTTTTTGGAACTAAGCAAAATATTAAGTGATGTACTTGAAGCAAATGTATATATCTCTAGTAAAAAAGGTAGAGTTTTAGGTTATGCATTACTTGATGGATTTGAGTGTGATATAGTAAGTTCTGAGGTAGTAAAAGAACGAAGATTCCCAAAATCTTATAATGACAAGTTACTAACCTATACTGAAACAAATGAAAATTTATTGAACGAAGATGATTGTGTTTTTGATAATATTACAAAATGCTTTAATCCTGGTAAAATATCAACAATTATACCAATACTAAGTGGTGGCAATAGATTAGGAACTTTAGTACTAGCAAGATTTGGAATAGAGTTTAATGAATCTGATTTAATCCTTGCTGAATATTGTGCTACAATAGTTGGTATGGAAATACTTAGGTCTAAAACTGAAGAAATTGAAGAAGAATCAAGAAAATTATCAGTTGTTCAAATGGCAATTGGTACTCTATCTTATTCAGAATTAGAAGCTATAGAACATATTTTTAATGAATTAGATGGCAATGAAGGCTTAGTAGTAGCTAGTAAAATAGCTGACAGGGTTGGGATAACTAGATCAGTAATTGTTAATGCATTAAGAAAATTAGAAAGTGCTGGTATTATAGAATCTAGATCACTTGGTATGAAAGGAACCCATATAAGAATACTAAATGATAAACTAATTGACGAATTAGAAAAAGTAAAAGGATAGAATCTATCCTTTTTTTATGTAAAATTTTAGTATTAAATTGTTGATAATAGCAAATCATTATGTTATAATGCTATAGTGATTACACACACTCTTGGATATTAAGGGTAGTGCTCATTATGAGTCCTAAAGTAGATGATGAGAGTGGAGGAAAATAACTTGGAGGTGAATAGTATGTCAGTAATTACAATGAAAAGTTTATTAGAAGCAGGAGTACACTTCGGACATCAAACAAGAAGATGGAATCCAAAAATGGCACAGTATATTTTTACTGAAAGAAATGGTATCTACATTATCGACTTACAAAAAACAGTTAAAAAGGTTGAAGAGGCTTACAACTTTATTAAGGATGTTATCGTAGATGGTGGTGAAGTTCTATTTGTAGGTACTAAAAAACAAGCTCAAGAAGCTATCGAAACAGAAGCTAAGAGATGTAATATGCATTATGTTAACCAAAGATGGCTTGGTGGTATGTTGACAAATTACAATACTATCAGAAGAAGAATAGATAGACTACATGAGTTGGAAAAAATGGAAGAGGATGGAATTTTTGAAGTCCTTCCAAAAAAAGAAGTTATCCAACTAAAACATGAAGCTGATAGACTAGAAAAATTTCTTGGCGGAATCAAAAATATGAATAGAATACCTGATGTCTTATTTGTTGTGGACCCAAGAAAAGAGAGAATAGCAGTTAAAGAAGCACAAATATTAGGAATACCAGTAATTGGTATTGTTGATACTAACTGTGATCCTGATGAAGTAGACTTTGTTATTCCAGGAAATGATGATGCTATAAGAGCTGTTAAACTATTAACAGAAACAATGGCTAACGCAGTCCTTGAGGGTAGACAAGGTGAACAAATGGATGTTAAAGAAGAAGAGTAAAAAGACAGTAAGAGAATTAAGCAAGCCTTAATCTCTTACTATTTTTAAGAAAATGGAGGGGTATTATGAAAGTAAGTGCTTCCTTGGTTAAAGATCTTAGAGAAAGAACTGGAGCAGGAATGCTTGACTGTAAAAACGCACTAGTTCAAACTAATGGAGATATAGATAAAGCTGTAGATTTCTTAAGAGAAAAAGGATTGGCTTCTGCTGCCAAAAAAGCAAGTAGGATAGCTTCTGAAGGATTAGTAGATGCTTATATCCACGGCGGTAGAATTGGTGTTTTAGTTGAAGTAAACTCAGAAACTGACTTTGTAGCTAAAACTGATGAGTTTAAAGAGTTTGTAAAAGATATTGCTATGCAAATTGCAGCATCAAACCCAAAATATGTTAGCAGAGAAGAAGTTCCAGAAGATGTATTAGCACATGAAAAAGAAGTTCTAACTTTACAAGCAAAAAATGAGGGCAAACCAGATCATATAGCCGAAAAAATGGTAGAAGGAAGAATAGAAAAGTTCTATGAACAAATCTGTTTATTAGATCAGCCTTTTATCAAAGATCCAGATAAAAAAGTTAAAGACCTTTTAAACGAAAAGATCTCTAAAATTGGAGAAAACTTGAAGATTAGAAGATTCGTAAGATTTGAGGTTGGAGAAGGCTTAGAAAAGAAAGAAGAAAACTTTGCAGAAGAAGTAGCAAAGCAAATGAATATATAAGAAGGAGAACACTTGTTGTTCTCCTTTTCACTAACTTTTCACAAAGGAGTGTACAAATGGAGCCTATTTTTAAAAGGATTATTCTTAAACTAAGTGGAGAAGCATTAGCCGGCTGTAAAGATTCTGGTATCGATACAGAAACAGTATTAAACATAGCTAGGCAAATTAAGGAAATACATAATTTGGGTGTAGAGGTTGCTATAGTTGTAGGTGGAGGTAACTTTTGGAGAGGAAGGACTTCCAAAAATATGGATAGAGCAACTTCTGATTACATGGGAATGCTTGGTACTGTAATGAATGCTTTGGCATTACAAGATGCACTTGAAAATTTAGATGTAGTTACTAGAGTTCAAACTGCAATAGAAATGCAACAAGTAGCTGAACCTTATATTAGAAGGAGGGCTATTAGGCATTTAGAAAAGGGAAGAGTAGTTATATTTGGCGCAGGTACTGGCAACCCTTATTTTTCTACAGATACAACTGCAGCATTAAGAGCGGCAGAAATAAGTGCAGGAGTAATACTACTTGGTAAAAAAGGTGTTGATGGAGTATATGATTCCGATCCTAATATTAATATAAATGCTAAAAAATTTGACACATTAAAATATATTGATATACTTAATTTAGGACTAGGAATTATGGATTCAACAGCTACATCACTATGTATGGACAACAAAATACCAATAATAGTATTTGGCATAGATAATCCATATAATATAGTTAAAGTTATTTTAGGGGAAAAAATCGGAACACAAATAAAGGAGGAATAATATGTATTCAGAACATCTTAAAGAAGCTGAATCAAAGATGAGTAAGACCATTTCCGTTTATAAGGAAGAGCTTCAATCAATTAGAGCTGGTAGAGCTAATACAGGTTTGTTGGATAAGATTATGGTTGATTATTACGGACAACAAACTCCTTTAAAACAGGTAAGTAATGTATCTGCTCCCGAACCTAGATTATTAACTATTCAACCTTGGGATATAAAAATGATTCCTATTATTGAAAAATCTATACTTAAATCAGACTTGGGATTAAATCCATCAAATGATGGGAAAATAATACGACTAGTAATTCCTCAACTAACAGAAGAGAGAAGAAAAGATTTAACAAAGATAGTAAGAAGAGATGGAGAAAATGCAAAAGTTGCAATTAGGAATACTCGAAGAGATACATTAGATAAAATTAAAAAACTTGAAAAAAACAAGGAAATATCTGAAGATGAACTTAGAAAAGCCGAAGAAGAATTGCAAAAAATAACTGATAAATATATTGAACAAGTAGATGATGTGACTAAGAAGAAAGAAGAAGAACTAATGGAAATATAGTAATAGACGCCCCTTCTATAGAAGGGGTTTTCATAATGGAGGACCTCATAATGAAAAATTCAAAGGGAATTAAGTCAAATATTAATATAGATAAACTTCCTAAGCATATAGCAATTATTATGGATGGTAATGGAAGATGGGCAAAAAAAAGATCTTTACCTAGAAATTTTGGACATCAAGAAGGTATGAAAAGAGTAATTGAAATTGTTGAAGCAGCCCATCAAATTGGAATTGGCTATTTAACTTTATATGCATTTTCTACTGAGAATTGGAAAAGACCTGCAAATGAAATAAACGGATTAATGAAAATTTTAGTAATATATATAAGAGCTGAGTTAGAGAGATTACACAACAATAACATTAAAATTAATATACTTGGTGATATTAGTGAACTCCCAGAAACTCCAAGAAATGAAGTTGTTAAAGCGATTGAAAAAACAAAGTATAATACAGGTATGGTACTAAATATTGCTTTAAACTATGGAGGTCGCAATGAAATAATTCGTGGAATAAAAGAATATTTAAAAGATATAGAAATGGGTAAAATTAGTGTGGAAGATTTAAATACAGATATATTTTCTAATTATTTATATACTAGAGGGCAACCTGATCCTGATTTAATAATTAGACCTAGTGGCGAACAGAGATTAAGTAACTTTTTATTATATCAAATTGCTTATTCGGAGTTTTGGTATTCAGATGTATTATGGCCAGATTTCAAAGAGAATCATCTTTACGAAGCAATTATAGATTTTCAAAATAGAAGCAGAAGATTTGGAGGAATATAGGTGAAAGACCTTGGTATTAGATTTTTTTCAGGTTTACTTGGTGTAGTTTTACTTATTTTTATAGTTAATAAGGGCGGAATATTATTATCTGTGTCTTTGTTCTTAATTTCAATAGTAGGTTTATGCGAATTTTATAATGCAATGAATAAGATACAGCTGAAACCAATTAAGCTTTTAGGATATTTCGTGTCTACTTTGTTCTTCATTTTTAGTTTGCAAAATATTAACCAATTAGGTTTCATACTCACAATATCTATTATTCTATCTCTGTTAATGTTGCTATTTATAAAGAATATTGATTTGCCTAGTATAAGTACAACTTTATTAGGAATTTATTACATACCTTTTTTATTATTTCATATTAAGTTACTAGAAGGAACAAAATATATATGGTTAATTTTTATAATAGCTTTTGGAACTGATACCTGCGCATATTTTGCTGGGAATCTATTTGGAAAGAGAAAATTGTCTCCTGAAATTAGTCCGAACAAAACTGTTGAAGGTTTTATTGGTGGGATAATTGGAAGTGTTGCTTTAACAACCATATATTCTTTACTTGCTAATATAGGTTTTTCATGGAGAATCATACTATTGACTATACTAACCTCAATCGTTTCACAAATAGGAGATTTAATTGCTTCAAAAATCAAAAGAATCACTGGAATCAAAGATTATGGAAATCTTATTCCAGGTCATGGTGGTATTCTAGATAGATTTGATAGTATAATTTTAACTGCACCAGTAGTATACTATTCTATAGAATATTTATTTTTATAAGGAAGCAAGCCTCGATGAAACACTTGAATAGGTTTTTGTATATCTGCAAAAAACCTAATTATATCACGTATTAAGGTGGTGTTTTGATGCAAACAGCAATAGCTGCTATATTTGTATTCCTATTAGTAATACTATTACATGAATTGGGCCATTTTACTGTAGCAAAGCTAGTAGGAATAAGAGTCAATGAGTTCTCAATAGGAATGGGACCAAAACTATTTCAAAAAACAAAAGGAGATACTAAATATACCTTTAGATTATTACCAATTGGTGGTTATTGTGCAATGGAAGGAGAAGATGAAAAATCTGACGATCCAAGAAGTTTTAGCAATGTTTCGCCTTTTGCTAGGATTTCTGTTGTTGCAGCTGGTGCCATAATGAATTTTGTTTTAGCTATTATTATTTTTTCAATCGTTTCATTTATCTCTGGAACACCTTCCACTATAGTTGGTGGTTTTTCTGCAAATTCACCTGCGGCAAATTCCGGAATTATGATTGAAGATGAGATTATAGAAATTAACGGAATTAAAATTAAAAGTTGGGATATGATTACTGATGCTATAGGTAATTCTAGCCCAGAAGAGAATATAAAAATAGTAGTTTTACGTAATGAAGAAAGATTAAATTTTAATATTACACCAATTCAAGAAAATGGTAGAACTATAATAGGCATAACTCCAAAATATCAAAGTTCTGTTTCTACTGCAATTAAAGGCGGTATAGAGCTAACCTGGTATTTCATCAAACTTTTATTTGATTTCCTGGCAGGTATATTTAGAGGTAATTTTTCTGCAGATGATATCTCTGGCCCAGTTGGAGTAATTAATGCTATTGGAGAAGCTGCAAATACCGGTTTTATAGATTTATTAATTCTACTTGGATACATTAGTATTAATCTAGGAATTTTTAATTTACTACCGATACCAGCCTTAGATGGAAGTCGAATAATGTTTTTGCTAGTAGAGTTAATAAGAGGAAAGCCAATTAACCCTGAAAAAGAGGGATTTATCCATATGGTAGGATTTGCTTTACTAATAACTTTAATACTGGTTGTAACATATCAAGATTTAATTCGTATTAATTTACTACAGTAGGTGATATATTTGAATAGAAAAAGCACTAGAGTAATTAAAGTAGCCAATGTTCTTATTGGAGGAAATAATCCAATTAGCGTTCAATCTATGACTAATACAAGAACAAATGATATTAGCAGTACAGTTAATCAAATAAAACAGTTAGAAGAGGTTGGATGTGATATAGTAAGATCAGCGGTTACTTCAATAGAAGACGCTAAAGCAATTAAGAGTATAAAAAATGGTATCAATATTCCTATCATAGCAGATATACAATACGATTATAAATTAGCTCTTGAAGCTATAAAGTATGGTGTTGATGGTTTAAGAATAAACCCAGGGAATATTGGTAGTTTAAATAAAGTAAAGGAAGTTGTGAAAGCTTGTAAAGAACACAACCTATCCATTCGAATTGGAGTTAACTCTGGCTCTATTAAGAAAGAATTTCTCGACAAATATAATGGAGTAAATGCAAATTCAATGGTCTATAGCGCATTAGAACAAATTAGACTACTAGAAGATCTTAATTTTGAAGATATCAAAATTTCTCTAAAAGCCAGTAATGTCCCTTTAACCATTGAGGCGTATAAAATGATGTCCAAGGTGTGTGATTATCCTTTACACTTAGGCATTACTGAAGCAGGGACTCCATGGAGAGGAACCATTAAGTCCTCTGTAGGTATAGGTGCCTTATTATCTATGGGGATAGGTGATACTATTCGAATTTCTCTTACTGGAAACCCAGTAGAAGAAGTAAAAGTTGGAAAAGAAATACTGAAATCCTTAGGTTTGTTAAATGAAGGCTTAGAATTAATTTCTTGTCCTACATGTGCCAGAACCAATATAGATTTGATAGAAATAGCTGAACAAGCTGAAAAAAGTCTGGCTGGTATTAATAAAAATATAAAAGTTGCAATTATGGGATGTGGGGTAAACGGACCTGGAGAAGCAAAAGAAGCAGATATTGGAATAGCAGGTGGCAATGGTGAAGGCCTCATATTCAAAAAAGGTAAGGTTATCAAAAAGGTTAAAGAAAATGATTTGTTGCAAGAACTATTAAAAGAGATTAATAGTATGTAATATCTTAATTAATCATAAAATATATATGACCTTTAATAATATTATTTTGCATAATATTATTGTAGTATTATTTAATAATTGTTTGTAATATTGCTTGATTATAGCTATTTAGTATTTGATTTATTTGATAATTAGTGATATAATTACTTAAACAATGGATAGATTCAGTGGCAAAGAGTGGGGACTTCCCACTCTTGATTTTTTATAACCAATAGGAAAAGTCTACTGTACTAAGTCTTTACAGTCGAACTTTCCTTCAAATTAATTCATAGAACTAACTTATTAATGCTTTATTTAAAGCTTTTTTTAAAGTAAGAATGATTAGTTAATTTTTGGAGGTGTATTATGAGCAAAAAGGAGATATTGAACAAAGTAAAGGAAATTTGTAATCCAATTGTAGAAAGCTTAGACTTTGAATTAGTTGATATTGAATATGTTAAAGAGTTTGGTAGTTACTATTTAAGAGTTTATATTGATAAATTAGGGGGAATCACATTAGATGATTGCCAAAAAGTAAGTCAGTTGTTAAGTGACAAGCTTGATAAAGATGATCCAATTACAAGTGCCTATTACTTAGAGGTATCATCTCCTGGTTTAGATAGACCTTTAAAAACTGATAAAGATTTAAAAAGAAATATTGGTAAAGATATTATAGTAAATTTATATAAATCTTACGATGGAGTAAAGTTACTTGAAGGAAACTTAAAAGAGTTCAATGATGAATTTATAATTATATTAAATGAAGCCAATGAGCTAATAAATATTCCAAGAGACATTGTGTCTCTTGTAAAATTAGCTTTGAAATTTTAAGGAGGTCAATATAAATGAATGGGGATTTCATAGAAGCCCTTAATGAAATTGAAAGGGAAAAAGGTATATCAAGGGATATAATATTTGATGCTATAGAATCAGCCCTTATATCTAGTTATAAAAAAAATTTTGGTTCTGCGCAAAATGTACTAGTTGAAATGAATAGAGAAACAGGACAGGTGAAAGTATTTGCTGTAAAAGATATTGTAGAAAATCCAGACAATGAGTTACTAGAAATATCTCTTGACGATGCAAAATTGATTGATAATAAGTATGAACTTGGTGACATAGTAAAATCAGAAATTACACCTAAAAACTTTGGCAGAATTGCTGCTCAAACTGCCAAACAAGTTGTTATTCAAAGAATTAAAGATGCTGAAAGAGATGTTATTTATGATGAGTTTATAAATAGAGAAAATGAGATAATAACTGGTCAAATTCAAAGAATATCTAAAAACAATGTGTATATTGACCTTGGTAAAACAGAAGGTGTTTTACCACCATCTGAACAGATTGAGGAAGAAGAATATAAACAAGGCGATAGACTTAAATTGATAATTACTGAGGTAAAGAAAACAAACAAGGGACCCCAAATCATTCTTTCTAGAACTCATGCAAATTTAGTAAAAAGATTATTTGAACTTGAAGTACCTGAGATTAATGAAGGAATCGTCGAAATTTTTTCAATTTCTAGAGAAGCTGGCTCAAGGACAAAAATAGCTGTATACTCCAAAGACCCAGATGTTGATCCATTAGGTGCATGTGTTGGATTTAAAGGAAGTAGAGTAAAAGCAATTGTTGATGAATTGAATGGGGAGAAAATAGATATTGTTATTTGGAACAAAAATATTGAAGAATTTATTGCTAACAGTCTAAGCCCTTCGAAAGTTGTTGAGGTTATACCAAGTGAAAAAGAAAAATCAGCCTTGGTAATTGTACCAGATTATCAACTGTCTTTAGCTATAGGTAAAGAAGGACAAAATGCTAGACTTGCTGCAAAACTAACAAATTGGAAAATCGATATTAAATCAGAAAATCAATACAATGAATTTATAAACAATCAAGATAAGGAAATATTAGATAGTCAAAATAATGAAATAGATGAATAGGGGTGATATAATGAAAGTTAAAAAGGTACCCTTAAGAAAATGTATTTCTTGTGGTCAAGGCAAACCAAAAAAAGAACTCATAAGAATCGTCAAAAATAAAGAAAATGAGGTCTTTGTTGATCTTACTGGCAAGGCAAATGGTCGGGGTGCTTACATTTGTGCATCAATTGAATGCTTTGAAGAAGCGGCTAAAACTAATAAACTATCACGAAGTTTGGAAATTGATATTAGCGAAGAGGTGTTTGACAAGTTAAAAGAAGTTATAGAGGATTAGTAAGATCACCTTGACAAAAATAGGAGGTGTATGATTTATGACGAAAATAAGAATTTATGAATTGGCTAAAGAATTAAATATTTCAAGCAAAGAATTAATTAAACGCATAGAGGATTTAGAACTCAATATTAATAGCCATATGAGCACTATTGATGATGAAGAGGCAGAAATGATAAAAGAACTACTGACAGAAGATGAAGCAAGTGATATTGTTGAAAACAAAAATGATATTCTTGAAGAAGAGTATGAAGAAAAAGAAATAGTTACTACAAAAAAGCATAATAAAAAGAAAATAAAAAATATTAGCAATAATAATAAACAGAATGATAAAGGAGAGGGTTTAATCATAGATATTGAAAATAATATTATTGTAAGAGATTTTGCAGAAAAGTTAGGTGTTACTTCATCTAAAGTAATATCTAAGTTAATTGCACTGGGAGTTATGGCAACTCAAAATGAAACCATTGATGTAGAGGTTGCTTCCATAATTGCTGAAGAATTTGGGGTAGAAGTTAATATAATAAGTGCAGATGAAACTGAAGATGATGAATTCGAACTTGACTTTGAAGATAAAGAAGAAGACTTAAAACCTAGACCACCAGTAGTTACAGTGATGGGCCATGTTGACCATGGAAAAACATCATTATTAGACGCTATTAGAAACACTAGCGTTACTAAAGGGGAGGCAGGAGGAATAACTCAGCATATAGGAGCCTCTACTTCAAACATTAATGGCAAAAAAATTGTATTTTTGGATACACCTGGCCATGAAGCTTTCACTTCAATGAGAGCTAGGGGAGCTCAAATAACTGATATTGCTATACTGGTTGTTGCCGCTGATGATGGAGTTATGCCACAAACAATTGAGGCGATTGCACATGCTAAAGCTGCTAATGTTCCTATTATAGTTGCTATTAATAAAATTGACAAACCTGGTGCAGATATAGATAGAATAAAACAAGAACTGGTAGAACATGGATTAGTTCCAGAGGACTGGGGTGGAGATACTATAACAGTACCTATATCTGCCAAGCAAAATATAGGTATTGATGATATATTAGAAATGATCTTAATAGTTGCAGAAATGCAAGAGCTTAAAGCTAATCCTAATAGAAAAGCTGTAGGCACTATTATTGAAGCTCAACTTGATAAAGGAAGGGGTCCTATCGCTACGGTATTAGTACAAAAAGGTACTTTGGAAGTTGGAGACATCGTAGTTTCAGGTACTGCATCAGGTAGAATTAGAGCTATGTTCGATGATAAAGGAAAGAAAGTTAAAAAAGCAACCCCTTCAACACCTGTATTAATATTAGGATTATCAGATGTTCCAAATTCAGGTGATATACTAAATGCTGTTGAAGATGAGAAAAAAGCCAGACTAATAGCTGATAGTAGAAAAGATCACTTGAGGCAACAAATGACTTCATCTTATAAAGTTTCATTAGATGATTTATTTGAAAGAATAAAAGAAGGCGAAATTAAAGATTTAAATATTATTATAAAAGCAGATGGCAGAGGCTCTATAGAAGCTTTAGCACAATCATTAGAGAAACTTGATACTGATGAAGTACGCATTAGTATAATTCATAGTGGCGTAGGTGGTATATCTGAAAATGATATTATGTTAGCTTCCGCATCAAATGCTATAGTAATTGGATTTAATGTAAGGCCTAATCTAAATGCTATAAATTCAGCAAAGAAAGAAGAAGTAGATATTAGAACATATAGAGTTATATATGAGGCTATTGAAGATATTCAAGCTGCAGTTAAAGGAATGCATGCTCCGAAAGTTGTAGAAGAAGTATTAGGTAGAGCTGAGGTAAGAGCAACTTTCAGATTGCCAAATAATAATACAGTTGCAGGTATATATGTTTTAGACGGCAAAATAACTAGAAATTCAAATATAAGGCTATTAAGAAATGATGTAGTTGTTCACGAGGGTGAAGTTTCATCATTAAAAAGGTTTAAAGATGATGCTAGAGAAGTAATGTCAGGTTATGAAGCTGGATTAGGATTAACTAATTACAACGATATTAAAGAGGGAGACCTATTAGAAGCTTATATTCTAAAAGAAGTAGAAAACAAATAGAGGTGTAAATATGAATATTAAGAGAACCAATAGAATTTCCGAAGAAGTAAGAAAAATAGTATCTGAACTAATTCTAAATGGTTTGAAAGATCCAAGAATTAATAATACTATGACAACTGTAACTAAAGTAGAAGTGACTAGAGATTTAAGTTATGCCAAAATTTATATATCTGTTTTGGGAAATGAAGAAGAAAAACTCGATACTATTAAAGGCTTAAATAGTGCAAAAGGATTTATACGAAAAGAAATAGGAAATAGCATAGATTTACGTTATTCGCCTGAACCTATTTTTTATCTGGATGAATCTATAGAAGAAGGAATCAGGATGTCAAAACTAATTGATGAAATTAATAAGAATGATGCAACTAAGGATATAGGTAATGAATAATACAATAAGCGAATTAATTAAAAAAATTTCAACTGCAAATAATATATATATCGCTTCTCATGTCAATCCTGATGGAGACAGTATTGGTTCTATTTTGGCAATGGCTTTAGGATTAAGAAAAATAAATAAGAATGTTAATATTATTAAGACTGATGAAATACCTAGTGACTATTTGTTCTTACCAAACATCCACATGATAAGAACTTATGATATAGATGAAGAAAAAGATCCAATAGATCTATTAGTTGTTTTAGATTGTGGTGATATTGATAGATTAGGTAAATTTAAATCAATTGTATCAAATTCAAAATTTGTAATAAATATTGATCACCATATAAGTAATTCAGGATTCGGTGATATAAACATTGTAGATGAACAATCCGCAGCTACTGGTGAATTAGTTTTTGATCTATTAGTAGGTATGGGTATCCAAATAGATAAGGAGATTGCTACATGCTTGTACACTGCAATCAGTACTGATACAGGCAGTTTTTCTTATGATAATGTGACATCAAGAACTCATGAAATTGTAGTTTCACTCATAAATGCTGGAATTGATAAGTCAGATATAAATATCCGATTATACCAAAGTAGAAGTATCGAAAGAACAAATTTATTTATAAGTTCTTTTTCTACCCTTAAAACTTATAATGACAATAAAATAGCAACTGTTAAGGTAACTCAAGATATGCTAAAGAAGGCAAATGCTAAAATGGAAGATACTGAAGGGATTATATCTTTTATTAGAGATATTAAACCCGTAGAAGTTGCATGCTTGCTAAAGGAAAATAAAGAAAAAGAAATAAAAATTAGTCTTAGAAGCAAAAGATTTGTTGATGTATCAAAAATTTGTTCTGCATTTAATGGCGGTGGACACAAAAGAGCATCTGGATGTACTATTAATGAAAGCATAAATGATGCAGAAAGACTAATTGTAGAACAAATTATAAAAATGTGGTGATTATGTGAATGGCGTTATTAATTTATTTAAGCCAAAAAATATGACTTCCCATGATGCAGTTAATATTATGAGAAAAATATTTAAGACAAAAAAAGTTGGACACACAGGAACATTAGACCCAAATGCTACAGGAGTTTTGCCTTTATGTATTGGTAAGGCAACAAGAATATCTGAATACCTTTCAGATGCCGATAAAGAGTATATAGGCGAATTAACCCTTAATTATGAAACTGATACTCAAGACAGTGATGGAGTTATTATTAATTCATCTACAAAAGTAGTTTCAGCTAATGAGATTATTGATTCATTCAGTAAATTTAAAGGTACTATTAATCAAGTACCTCCTATGTATTCAGCATTAAAAGTCAATGGAAAAAAATTATATGAAATTGCTAGGGAAGGAAAGGTTATTGATAGAAAAGCAAGAGAAATTATTATTAAAGATTTAAGAATTCTTAATAACTTTAATAATAAAGAGATAATATTTTATACTAAATGTTCGAGAGGAACATATATAAGAACCCTATGTGATGATATTGGAAAAGATTTAGGTACCTATGGATATATGTCATTCTTAATTAGAATGGGTGTTGCTAGTTTTAAAATTGAAAACTCATATAGTATAGAAGAACTTAAAAATATGAACGAAAATGAGCTTACAAATACCTTGATACCTATTGATGATTCCATAAGTCATATGGATAAAATTACTCTTAGTTCAGATTTTTACAAGAAACTCGTTAATGGTGTACCTGTGGAAATAGATGATTCATCTAGAAATTTAGAAGGTAAAAACATAAGAGTTTATTGCTTTAATAATTTTATTGGTATTGGCATAGTAAACAAATACAATAACAAACTTGTTTTAAGAATGAAAAAAGTTTTAATAGGTGAGTAAATGGAAATAATAGATTTAGACAGTTTTATGGAAACTAGGTATCAAACTGCAATAGCATTGGGTAATTTTGACGGTATTCATTATGGACATCAGGTTTTAATTAAGAATATGATATCTAAGGCAGAAAGAAAAGGTCTTAAAAGCTCAGTATTGCTTTTTCAAAATCATACAAAAGAATTTACAAATGGAATCTCTCCTTCTCTAATAAGTTCCATAGAGCAAAAATATGATTTAATGCATAATTTAGGTGTAGAAATAATATACAAGATGGAATTCAATCAAGCAATAATGAATTTATCACCTGAAGAATTTGTTAAAGATATTCTTATAAATAAGTTAAATGTTAGGTCAGTTGTAGTTGGTTATGATTATAGATTTGGTTATAAAGCTAAAGGAGACAGTGATTTACTTAAGAAAATTGGCAAAACCTATGGTATAGACGTTGAAGTTTTAAAACCAATCACTATTAACAATGAGATTATTAGCAGTACAAGAATAAGAAAATTGATAAAAGAAGGTTTATTACAAGAAGTAAAATTATTATTAGGTCGCAATTATTCAATTATTGGAAAAGTTGTTCCAGGCAAAAATCTAGGAAATAAATTAGGCTTTCCAACTGCCAATATACAACCTCTTATAAATTATGTAATGCCTAAACCAGGTGTATATTGTACTGAAACTATTGTTAATAATATAAAGTATCTTAGTGCTACAAGTGTTGGTTATAATCCAACATTTAATGAGAATTCACTTAAAATTGAAACTCATATTATCGATTTTTCTGAGAACATTTATGACCAAAATATTGAATTAATTTTTGTAGAATATTTAAGAGGAGAAATCAAATTTAATGATGTAGACTCCTTAGTTAATCAAATAAATTCTGACATAAAAAGAGTTAAATCTAGACATAAATATTTACAAAATAAGTAAAGTATGATAATATAGTAATGTTAAGTTACCTAATGCTTTGTTTTACGTTCCTCGGCGATTACTAAGCTTTAGGTGTATTATAAAAATGGAGGTTATATAAAATGTTAACAAAAGAAGTAAAAAACCAAATAATTGATGATTTTAAACTACATGAAGGTGATACTGGTTCACCTGAGGTTCAAATTGCACTTCTAACTTACAGAATAAATTTCTTAAATGAGCATTTAAAGGAACATATCAAAGATCATCATTCAAGAAGAGGTCTTCTAAAAATGGTTGGACAAAGAAGAGGCCTTATGAAGTATTTAAAAAATAAAGATATTGATAGATATCGTTCTTTAATTGAAAAACTAGGCATAAGAGGATAGTAGGAGCGGGTTTACCCGCTCCATTAGTTTATTAGAAGTTAAGACACAGTCTTATTTTAAATTAAATTATAGGTTATACTATTAGATAAGGGAGGTATTCAATGGAAAAAAAATTCACATATAATCTAGCTGGAAGAGACTTAATCGTTACAATTGGAAAAGTTGCTGAACAAGCAAATGGTGCTTGCTTAGTTCAATATGGAGAAACAGTCATACTTGCAACTGCAACTGCATCTAAACAACCAAGAGAGGGTATTGACTTTTTTCCCTTAAGTGTTGATTATGAGGAAAAATTGTATTCTGTTGGAAAAATTCCAGGAGGATTTATTAAAAGGGAAGGAAGACCGAGTGAAAAAGCTGTTTTAACATCTAGGTTGATAGATAGGCCTTTAAGACCACTTTTCCCTGAAGGTTATAGAAATGATGTACAGGTCATAACAACTGTTTTGTCAGTTGATCAAGATAGCAGTCCAGAAATAGCTGCTATGATAGGGTCTTCAATAGCGCTATCTATTTCAGACATACCATTTAATGGGCCAACTGGAGCTGTACAATTAGGTTTGATTGATGGTAAGTTTATAGTAAATCCAAAATCAGTTGAACAAGAAGAATCTGATATAGACCTAACTGTTTCAGGAACAAAAGACGCTATTATGATGGTGGAAGCTGGAGCTAAGGAAATTACAGAACAAACAATGCTAGACGCAATTTTAACTGCTCATGAAGAAATAAAAAAAGTTTGTGATTTTATTGATGAAATAGTTAAAGACTGTGGTAAAGAAAAATCTGATTACCGAGTATTTAAAGCAGATGCTAATATATCTGAAGAAATAAAAGAATATGGCACTGAAAAACTAGTTTCTGCAATTAACACTGTAGAAAAACAGGAAAGAGAACAAAAAATTAATGAAGTTTCAGATGAAATTACTGAAGTGTTCTTAGAAAAGTTTCCAGAATCAGAAAAGGATATAGAAGCTATAGTAGAAGATATAATAAAATCAGAAGTTAGACGTCTAATACTTGAAGAAGAAAAGAGACCTGATAATAGAAAACCTGACGAGATTAGAAAAATTACAACCGAAGTAGGGATCCTTCCTAGAGCTCATGGATCAGGACTATTTACAAGGGGTCAAACTCAAGTATTAACGGTTACAACTTTAGGGGCAAAAAGTGATGTTCAAATTATCGATGGACTTGGCGAAGAAGAATCCAAAAGATATATGCATCATTACAATTTCCCACCATATTCAGTAGGTGAAACTAGACCAGTAAGAGGACCTGGTAGACGAGAGATAGGGCATGGAGCCTTAGCGGAAAGAGCTCTAGAACCTGTTATACCATCTGTTGAACAATTCCCATATACTATAAGATTAGTATCGGAAGTTCTAAGTTCAAATGGTTCATCATCCCAAGCAAGTGTTTGTGGTAGTACACTATCATTATTAGACGCTGGTGTCCCTATTAAATCACCAGTAGCTGGTATTGCTATGGGTCTTATAAAAGAAGGAGAAAAAGTTGTAATACTTTCAGATATACAGGGAATGGAAGATCATTTAGGTGATATGGACTTTAAAGTTGCTGGTACAAAGGATGGAATTACTGCTATTCAAATGGATATAAAAATTGCTGGAATTGATAGAGCAATACTTGTAGAAGCTTTAGAGAAGGCAAGAAGAGGTCGACTATTTATTCTTGATAAAATGAATGAAACTATATCCACTCCAAGAGATGAATTGTCTAAATATGCACCTAAAATCTATACTATGCAAGTTAACCCTGACAAAATTCGTGATATTATTGGTTCTGGTGGAAAAACAATTAATAGAATAATAGATGAAACAGGTGTTAAGATAGATATTGATGATGATGGCAAAGTAGTCATAGCAGCAAGTGATGCTCAAGGTGGAGAAAAAGCCTTAGAAATGATAAGTATAATAGTCAAAGAAATTCAAGCTGGCGAAGTATATTTGGGTAAGGTAACTAGAACAACTAATTTTGGAGCATTTGTTGATGTATTCCACGGCAAAGAAGGATTAGTTCATATATCACAACTGGCAAAAGAAAGAGTTGCCAAGGTTGAGGATGTTGTATCTGTTGGTGACGAAATAATGGTAAAAGTTGTTGAAGTTGACAATCAAGGTAGAATTAATCTATCAAGAAAAGCTTGTCTACCTGATGAAGACAAAACTGAAAAATAAGCTAATTAGTACATGAACCTTTTGGTTCATGTTTTAATTTTGTATAATATTATTTCCATTGAATATATATTTAAAAAATATATTTA
>JAAYNS010000115.1 GCA_012520755.1 Tissierellia bacterium | reverse complement strand
TTTATAGATGTTACAAGAAAAAATATGAAGGTAGAATTAACTACTGAAGCAATTGAGAAAGTAAATAAGGCGAGAGCCCTTGTAGATAGATATGTAGATGATAATAAGGTGGTTTATGGTTTAACAACTGGTTTTGGAAAGTTTAGTGATGTAGTTATCAATGGTGAGGAAACAAAGACATTACAAAGAAACCTAATAATAAGCCATGCTTGTGGAGTAGGAAATCCATTGGATGAGGAAATTGTAAGAGGTATTATGTTATTAAGAGCAAATGCACTAGCAAAGGGATATTCTGGAATTAGATTGTCTACTTTGAACACATTAATTGAAATGATAAACAAGGGTGTTCATCCAATTGTTCCTGAAAAGGGTTCTTTAGGATCTAGCGGTGACCTTGCACCTTTAGCCCATGTGGTTCTTGTATTGATAGGTGAAGGAGAAGCTATTTTCAAAGGTGTTAGAATGCCAGGCAAAGAAGCTATGGCAAAGGCTGGTATAGAGCCAGTAGAGTTAACATCTAAAGAAGGATTAGCTTTAATCAATGGTACTCAGGTAATGACTTCTGTTGGCGCTCATACTGTATATGATGCTATCAATTTAAGTAAAACTGCAGACATTGCAGCTTCATTAACTTCAGAAGCCTTAAATGGTATAACTGATGCATATGATGAAAAGGTTCATATAGTAAGAGGACAAGAAGGTCAAATAAATTCAGCTAAAAACTTATTGAAAATATTAGAAGGAAGCGGAAATACCACTAGACAAGGTGAACTAAGAGTTCAAGATGCTTATGCTTTAAGATGTGTACCTCAAATTCATGGTGCATCAAAGGATTGCTTTAAGTATGTAAAAGAAAAAGTTGAAATTGAATTAAATGCTGCTACTGATAATCCATTGATATTTGCTGACGAAGAACAAGTAATTTCAGGAGGAAATTTCCATGGCCAACCAATGGCACTACCATTTGATTTCTTGGCAATAGGATTATCTGAACTTGCAAATATTTCGGAAAGAAGATTAGAAAGATTGGTAAATCCAGCTTTGAGCAATGGACTACCAGCATTCTTGACAGAAAATGGTGGAGTTAATTCAGGTTATATGATAGTACAATATGCAGCAGCTGCATTAGTATCTGAAAATAAAGTCTTAGCTCATCCAGCAAGTGTTGATTCAATTCCTTCTTCAGCTAACCAAGAAGACCACGTGTCAATGGGTACAATTGCTGCTAGAAAAGCAAGAGAAATTCTAGGTAACGCAAGAAAAGTTTTAGCAATGGAAATAATGGCTGCTTGCCAAGGCATTGATATAAGAGGAGATAAAGGCTTAGGAGCAGGATCAGCAGAGGCTTATAATATAATTAGAGAAAAAGTAAGCAAGGTAGAAGAAGACAGAATTATGTATTTAGATATAAATAAATGTGAAAATATTCTTTTATCAGATGAATTAGTAAGTAAAGTTGAAGAGAAAATCGGCAAATTGTTATAAATTGATTTTTGATTAAAAGTTACTAAGGGTGAGAAAGCTTTACCTTTAGTAACTTTTATATATTAACTCCAAAATCTACATGGAATATTCTTGCAAGAAGACCTACCATTAGAAAGGCCTTGATTTACCGTTGAAAAATCTTAGTCATGATTACGGTCTAAATTGATAGTTTCTTTTACCATAGTTCTAACATTGGTTGCAATATAAAGAAGTAGCTTTTCTTTGTAGATATTCCACTATAAGTGTGAAAGCATTCATATAGTGTTATTATTTCTTTCATAGATAGGTAGTCAGGATGTAAAATTATTATTCTTGACTTCATACTCTTTTTTCAATTAAACTAAATACATTTTATTATTTTGTTTAGTTTATACATACTATTTTTTAAAAAAATACTATAACTTTAAAGTAGGTGATTCAATTTTAAGTGTTGGGGTGATATTTTGGATAGGATTATTATTAAAGGGGACATAGTATTTACACCGACAAAAGATGAATTTCAAGTATACAAAGATTCCTACTTAGTATCAGAAGAAGGAAAGATAATCGGAATATTTGATGAGTTAGAACAGAGGTATCAGGATTATCCTATTAATGATTATTCTGGAAAGATTATAATTCCTGGATTTGTAGACCTTCATCTACATGCCCCTCAATACGCAAATATGGGCTTAGGAATGGATAAAGAACTTTTACCTTGGCTAAACACATATACATTTCCTGAGGAGGCCAAATATTCTGATACGAATTATGCTATGGAAGTATATTCAGAGCTTGTGAAGGATCTATGGAGAAATGGAACTACAAGTGCAGTAATTTTTAGTAGTATACATAAAGGGAGTACTGAGCTCTTGATGGATTTATTTGTTAGGTCGAAGATAAGAGTTTATGTAGGAAAAGTCAATATGGATAGGAATTCAAGTAAAGAGCTTACCGAAGATACTTATCAGTCATTAAAGGATACAGAGGATATAATACTCAGATATAAAGACAATTCTTCATTAGTTAAGACAATAATCACACCAAGATTTGTACCAACATGCACGGATGAACTTATGGATGGTTTAGGTCAATTAGCGTTAAAATATGATGTTCCAGTCCAATCACATTTATGTGAAAATGTATCTGAAGTAGAGTGGGTTAAAGAGCTTCATCCAAATCTTCCAAACTATAGCTCAGTATATAATAAGTATAATTTATTTGGTCAGACAAAGACTATAATGGCTCACTCTATATATGTAACTGATGAAGAGCTTGAACTAATGAGTGAAAATCAAGTTTTTGCAGCTCATTGTGTTAATTCTAATTTTAATTTATCCAGTGGTATAATGCCTGTTAGAAAATTCTTGAATAAAGGAATACCTGTAGGCTTAGGATCCGATATATCTGGAGGACATAGCCTTAGTATTCCAAGAGCAATTGTAAGTGCTATTCAGGGATCAAAAATGATATGGCTAGATTCAGATATGGAATTACAACCTTTAACATGTTCAGAAGCTTTCTACCTAGGAACAAAGGGTGGAGGAAGTTTCTTTGGAAAAGTTGGGAGCTTTGAAGAAGGTTATGAAATGGATTGTCTCATAGTAGACGATTCCAATATATCCAATATAAGTAGATTTACATTAGAGGAAAGAATTGAAAAGTTTTTATATCTAGGAGATGATAGGAATATACTAGAAAGATATATACAAGGTAAAATAGTAGCAGAACCTAAATAGATAGAATTTTCCATATATGATATAATTGCACTAAGAGCTAATAGAGAAGGTGGTAAGTGCATGGTCAGAAAAAATGGAATTAGTATAGATGATGTGCTAAAACTAGAAGTTATGGGAGACTCAAAGCTAGTTGCTGGATTTAAAGCTATAAAAAACACTGTAACAAGTATTAATATGGTAGCAGATCCTGATATATTTGATTGGGTTCAAGATGGTGAATTTTTGTTAACAACTGCTTATTCATTTAGGAAAGAAAATATTGAATCTATAAAAGGGCTTATAAGAAAGTCTAATCAAAATAATCTTTCTGGTATGGGCATAAAGGTATACCCATATCTCGATTCACTTCCAGAAGAGGTGTTGAAATATGCTGATGAATTGAATTTCCCGATAATAGATATTCATCATTCTATACCTCTGTCGGATATTATGATGGCAATTTCAAAAGAAATATTTAATAAACAAACCTCTTTATTGGAGAGAATGGAAAAGGTTCACGAAAGATTAATGGAAATAATGATTGAAGGTAAGAGTATAGAGGATGTAATTGAACTAGTAAGTAAGAATATAAGGAATCCTGTTATCTTAAGGTTAGGTATGTCAAATAAAACATATAATCAATTTGATAAGGTTAGAAATTCAACAAAAGAACAGCTTGTAATAGATGCAAATGCCTTTTATGATGCTAAGGATGGTAGAAGCAGAATTAAAAAGCTACATGAGGAAAAGGTTTTGATAAGTGGTAAATATGTCAATAGAATGGTTATGCCTATTGTGTTAAAAGATGAAATATATGGGCATTTATTTTCATGGTCTATAAATAGTCCATTGGCAGGTTTTGATTTATCTATTTTAGAATCTGCATCTACTACTGTAGCCTTATTTGTCTTGCAGGATTTATCTGTTAAGGAAGTGGAAATAAAACATAGGACAGAATTTTTTGAGGAATTGATTTCTCAGGATTTAAATAAAAAGGAAAAGGCTATGGAAAGAGCTCATTTTTACAACTTGGATCTAAATAGCCATTATGTAGTAGAGCTTGTTAACTTCAAGTTAAAAACTACTAACAAAAAAGACACTGACCATTATTTTGAATACATGAAAGACTATGCAAACATGGTAGTTATGAATATTGAGGAAATAATAGAATATCACAAACTTAATTGCATTGTTTCTAATAAGCTAGATGGTATTCAAATACTATTAGAATTCAAGGATAAGGAAAACATTAGTAGAAAGATTAAACAAATAAATGAATCTGTGATTAGTTCATTAAATGAGCGGTTTAATAGTATTTCTATCAGGATTGGAGTGGGTAGAACGTATAAAGGATTGGATAGAGTGATTAAGAGTTATTCCGATGCTCTTAAGGCTATAAATACAAGTGAGGTATTAACTGATAAAAATGTAGTAACATTTGAAGAGCTGGGCATATATAAGATATTGTGTCAGGATTACATGGCTGATGAACTGGAGGAGTTTTATAACACAACTTTAAAATGCCTTGTTGATTATGATAAAAAAAAGTCTACGGAGCTAGTTAAAACTCTAGAAGCTTATTTTGAATGTAATGGCAACCTGGCTAAGATGTCAGAATACCTATTCACACATTACAATACAATATTGTATAGAGTAAAAAGAATAGAAGAGATAACTAATATGGAACTTTGTAATTATAATGATAGATTAAATTTAGAAATAGCTATGAAAATAAAACGATTGCTTTAAAGCAATCGTTTATTCATCTAGTAATGCTACCGCTCTAATTGGCGAACCTGAACCATCCCTGATTTTGAGAGGCAATCCAATGTATAAGAACCTTTTATTGATTAGTTTGTCTAGATTACACAAATTTTCTGTATTGGTTATATTGTATTCAGCGCAGACCATGTGACCAGAGAATTTTATATCATCTGGTGTTAAATCTATGGCTGGGGCATCTATTCCAATATTCACTACTCCTCTTTCTGCTAACCATTTAGCTCCTTCATAACTCAATCCTGTATAATCTGTCTGAAATTTCTCAGTTCCATAGGCTCTTTCATGATGTCCAGTATGTAGCAGTAGGATGTCTCCCTCTCTTATTTCCTGACCTGACTTTCTTAAAGAGTTTTCTAAATCTCTAGGCTCAATGTAGTTTGGATATCTTACATGGCTTAAATCCAGGCATATTGCACTGCCCCAAAAATATTCTAATGGCATATTGTCAATAGTAAGTCCTCCTGGTTTAAATTCTGAAATTCCGTCACTATGGGTTCCACAGTGTTCGCTTATCAATAGATTTCTAGCGGAAAAACCTACAGTAGGGCTCCCTGTCATTTGCATATTTTCCTCATGACTCATATTAGTCATGATAAAGGTCCTCTGATGCATTGGAAATATTGACATTCCTTGAAATATCTCTTGTGATAAGTCTATTAACTTAAATCCCATGTTCTCTCCCCTTTATAAAACTCGTTAATATCATTATATATATAATATTATTAAATCATATGTAAAATATTAACAAAGTCCTCGCTTATAACTTCGATGCTAGATATTCTTAACTTTAGTCATTAATATATATGAATTGAACTCGTTGTAAATTAAGAAGTCAAAACATATAAAAATGTAACAAAAAACAAAATATATATTAAGCCTATTAGTTCAACTTTCATAAAAAATTAACAAAGTATATTTATAAACTCTATGTTAAACTAAAAATAATATTGTTAGCAGCAGAATACAAACAATGAGGGATAACGTTATCATAATTATGATCAATAATTAAAAGATAAAATTTTTTTAATGCATTTAAAAGGAAGATGTAACGATGTTTGCTTACAAACTACGCGTTACAAAAAGAAAAAACATATATATAAGAGGGGGATGTGCAATGAAATATGACGTTATAATTAAAAATGCTAGAATCCCACAAGGGGATAATACGGTATTGACTAATATATTAGTCAAGGATGATAAGATTGCTGGGTTCGTTGAGAAGGTAGATGATATAGAAGCTAGTGAAGTAATAGATGCATCTGGACACTTAACTTTACCAGGCTGTATAGATTCTCATACTCATTTTATGTATCAAGGTTTTCCACATAGAGAGAATTTTTTGACTGGTACAGCTGCAGCGGCGCGAGGTGGAATTACAACGGTAATTGATATGCCTTGCTGTTCAGTGCCATCTGTTAGAAGTGTAGAACAGTTAAATTTAAAACTTGATTTAGTGCAACCCCAATCTCTAGTTGATTTTGCCTTTTGGGGTGGAGTTACAGGGGAAGATGTGAAAAATGGGTGGCTACACAATGTTGAGGAACAAGCTGAGCAAGGAGTAGTTGCATATAAGGCCTATATGACTCCTTCAGTACCAACCTACCCAAGGGTTAGTGATCCTGAAATGCTTGAGGCATTTGCAGCAGTTTCAGATACAGGTCTTCCTATAGGAATCCATGCAGAAAATTTTGCCATATGTGATTATTATGTAAAAAAACTACAAAGAGATGGAAGAATGGATGGTCCAGCATGGGCAGAGGCTAGATTGGAGCTAGCTGAAAAAGTTGCTATACAATTAGGTATAAGCTTTGCAGAAGAAACAGGAGCAAGGTTGCATATAGTTCATATGAGTACAGGTATAGGTGCAAAACTAGTTGGAGAAGCAAAAACAAAGGGACTAAACATAACAAGCGAAACATGCCCACATTATTTGACATTAAATTATCAGGATGCAATGACTAAGTATGGTGCATTAGCAAAGATTGCTCCACCATTAAGAACCAAACGGGATAATGAAGAGCTATGGGAAGGGCTAAATAATGGAAGTGTAGACTTTATAGCTACTGATCATGCTCCATATGAAATTGAAAGTGAGAAAGCAAAAAAAGGTATGAATATTTGGACATCATTCCCAGGGATACCTGGTGTAGAAACTATGGTTCCGATACTAGTGAGTGAGGGTTATAACAAAGGCAGGATATCACTTAGTAAACTAGTTGACATATTGTCTACTAATGCTTCTAAACACTATGGATTGTACCCAAAGAAAGGCGCCATGTTTATAGGTTCAGATGCTGACTTTACAATTATAGATTTAGATAAGAGGTGGACAATAGACTCTAAAGAGCAAGCTTCTATGTGTGGATATACACCATTAGAAGGAATTGAGCTAAAGGGTAAGGTATTTAAGACTGTAGTACGTGGTAATTTAGTATATGAAGATACAGATGAAAGTACATTGACTGATTTAACAGATGAAGATTTGAGACAAATAGTTCATGAATATCCAGCAGGGGTAGAGACTAAGTATGCTAAGATATTTGAAGAATTTTCAAACCTTCACAGTAATGAATACGAAAAAAGCTATAGGAAAGAACATCCTGAACTTATTGATGAACATATTAGAAGTATAAAAGGAATTAAGGTAGAGCCTGGATTTGGTAAGTTTATAAAGAGACAAAGTATACAAGTTTTGCCAAGGACTAGAACTTATTAATAGTATTAAGGGGGAGATAAAATGTCAAAACACGCGATATTAATAATTGATATGTTAAATGATTTTGCTGATCCAAAAGGCGCTTTGTATTGCCCAAACAATAGAAAAATCATACCAACACTTCAAAAGCTTATAGAATGGGTTAGAAATAGAAATGCCCAAGGCAATGATGATGTTCGTCTAATATTTATACAAGAAGCTCATAGAGTGGGAGATGCAGACTTTAAAGTTCGACCTGTTCATTCTATAAAGGGTACTTGGGGTTCTGAGTTTATAGAAGAACTTCTACCTGAAGATGGTGAATATATTGTTCAAAAAAGAAGACATAGTGCATTTGCACATACTGACCTCGATTTATATCTAAGAGAAGAGCATATAGATACAGTAGTTGTAACTGGAACATGGACTAATGTATGTGTTAGAAGTTCTGCTTCAGACGCATTATACTATGCATATAAGGTAGTTACTTTAAGCGATGCATGCCAATCAAAAACTGATGAGTTACATGAAAATGGATTAAAAGATTTGAGCATATTTACTAAAGTAATGACTGTAGATGATTATATAAATGCGTGGGAAGAAGGATATGATCCATGGGAAGGAGCAGGAGACGTAGCAAATAAAGTTAAATAAATAGATAAGTGGGGACTTAATATGAAGATAGTTGTTGGGATTTCAGGAGGAAGCGGCTCAATTTATGCTGTGTCCTTATTAAAAGGATTGAAGGAGTTAAATATTGAGACCCATCTGGCTGTCAGTACCATGGGTGAGCATGTAACTAAGCATGAGTGTGGAATAGAATTAGATGAATTAAGATCTATGGCAACTTATTATCATGATAATAAAGACTTCTTCTCTCCTATAGCAAGTGGTTCTTTTAAGGTTGATGGGATGGTAGTAGTACCATGTTCTATGAAAACACTATCCGGAATTGCAAATGGATATTCAGATAGTTTAATTACAAGAGCCTGTGATGTTACTATAAAGGAGCAGAGAAAACTCATATTAGTGCCAAGGGAGACTCCCCTAAGTGCTATTCATTTGGAGAATATGTTAAAGTTATCTAAAATGGGTGTAACGATTTTTCCACCTTCTCCTGGATATTACAACCATCCAGAAACTATTGAAGATATTGTCCTACATATGACAGGTAGAATTATGGATATGTTAGGAATAGAAAACAGCCTAGTTAAAAGATGGAATGGCGTTTAGGAAGGAGGGATGTAATTGGAAAGACAAATGCTAAGGTATACTTTAGATAAACTAGAAGATATGAATCATTTAATGATGTGTGAAAAAGAAGTAAAAACAGAGTATGAAATAGGAGCGGTTCTTAAGTATTTTAGAAATAAAGAACCAATTATATTCAATAAAGTAAGTAATACTTCGGTTAAATGTGCTGGTGGATTGTATGGAGATAGGGATATCTTATATAAACTCTTAGATATGAATAGAGAGAATAGACTGTATAAATATATGAATGCTATTGCTAATCCACAACCTTATAAACTAGTAAATAATGGACCTGTTAAAGAAAATATAATAAAACGGAATATTGATCTTCCTAGAATAATTCCGATACCTAAATTTAATGGGAGGGATTCTGCTAGATTCATTACTGCAGGGGTTATGGTAGTTAAGGATCCAGAAACTAATAGATATCAGACATCTATTAGAAGGTTTCAAGTAAACGGTGGCAATAATTTATGTGCACTAATTGCTTCTCCTAAGCTCAGTAAGGATTTTTATGAACTTGAGAAACAGAATAAACCTATGGAAGTCGCAATTGTACTTGGATATGATGCATATTTTCTATTAGCAAGTCAAGTTCCGTCAGCTACCTATGGTGTTGATAAGTATGAGATAGATAGCGCATTAAGGGGTGAACCCCTAGAGCTCGTAAAATGTGAAAGTGTAGATTTATTAGTACCAGCTTATGCAGAAATAGTTTTGGAAGGAAGACTAATTCCAGGTAAAAGAGAGTCAGAGGGGCCTTTTGGAGAGCTTATGGGATATTATGGGGGGGTATCTCATTGTCCAATAATAGAGATAGATACAATAATGCATAGAAATAATCCAATTTTTCAAGTAGCCTTTCCTTGTAGGGAGGAGCATTTAGCTAATGGACTTATTAGAGAAGTTGAACTATACAATAATTTAAAGAACTTTGTAGATGTAGTAGATGTAAATGTAACAGAAGGTGGAGGCTATAGGTTTAATGCCTTTGTTTCAATAAACAAGAAGCAAGAGGGAGATGGCAAGTCAGCTATTTTAGCATCATTAGGCTTTAATAGAGAATTGAAACAAGTGGTGGTTGTAGATCCAGATGTAAATATATATGATGTTCAAGATATTGAGTGGGCAATTACTACAAGGACTCAAGCAGGTAATGACCTTGTTACAGTTGAAGGAGGATTAGGTTCATCATTAGAACCATCTCATGGGTTAAAGGGCAAAACTGATAAAATCGGAATAGATGCAACCAAGCCTCTTAATGATATGAATGGAAGATTTGAAAGAGCGGTGATTCCAGGTTACGAAGATATTGATATAAGTGAGTATTTTCCTGATATTAAATAAAGAAGGTGAGATCTTATGAGAGAAGCTATAGGAATGATAGAAACTAGATCTTTAATTGGTGCTATAGAAGCAGCAGATTCTATGGTCAAAGCTGCTAATGTAAAAATTGTAGACTTCCAGCTAGTAGGCTCAGGATTAGTATCTGTGACGGTGGCTGGAGATGTTGGAGCAGTCAAAGCCGCAGTAGAAACAGGTAGAATTCAAGCTGAGAAAGTATCAGAAATAATATCCTATAATGTAGTTCCAAGGCCACATGATGAGGTAGATAAGATATTTTAATTTGGTGGTGAGAAAATGGTAAATCCATTGGCAAGAGTTGTCATGGAAAATGTATCGAGAAAGATCATAGATGACAAGAGTATAAGATATAAAGATAATAATTTCAATATAGAAAACCTATCAAATAAAGATAAAGAGCTTATTAAAGATATTATTAATAAGAGTAGTAAAGACGACGGGAATATAAGTGTTAGGAACACGAGTAGAAAAAAAATGGTGACTTTAGATCAAGTAGCAAATAGTATTAAGGAAAAGGGTAATTAAAAGGGGTGATTTATAATGGAAAAAGCCTTAGGCATAATTGATGCAAAAGGGCTAACAACAGCAGTTTCCGCTTTAGATGCTGCTACTAAAGCTGCAGATGTACTATTATTAGGAACTGAAAGAGTAATAGGTGGTCCTAATTGTATGAGTGTAAGTATTCATATAACAGGGGAAGTCGCAGCAGTGCAAGCAGCAGTAGATGCTGGAGTTACAGCAGGTAATAGAGTAGGTACCATAATTTCTAGTAGTGTACTTCCTAGGCCGCATGATGATCTAGATAAGTTATTTGAGATGTTTTCTAATAATCTTAAGCAAAATTCAAAGGATGAAAGTTATATTAATAATGAAGAATTATCTGATAAGGAGGAGTAGATTATGGGTCAAGCATTGGGTTTAATTGAAACTAAAGGATTAGTAGGTTCTATTGAAGCAGCAGATGCCATGGTTAAGGCAGCTAATGTAACATTAGTAGGTTATGAAAAGATTGGTTATGGCCTTGTTACAGTAATGGTTAGAGGAGATGTTGGAGCGGTGAAAGCTGCAGTAGAAGCAGGTGCTGAAGCTGCTAGAACAGTAGGAGAATTACATTCAGTACATGTAGTACCAAGACCACACTCTGAAGTAGAAAGAGTTATACTAAAAAAATACGAATAGCCTGAATTGGAGTGTTTTAGATGGCTAAAAACAAATTAACCATAAATGTTCTGCATGATGTCTCAAGGAAATTAAAAGGTGAATTTTGTAAAGATAAAAAAAATAACCTTTTAGTTGTATTGAATGGTTCAAATACTGACATTATAAACAGTATTGAGGAGTTAAAAGAGCTAAGGAACCAAGGAAATGGAGTATCACTGGCCTTTTCCTTTATGGCTGAAAAGATAATAGATACTGATAGAATAATAAACAGTTTAAATCCAATTGAGATATACAGAGAAGAAGATATATTTCAATTAGACAAAATAGTAGAGGATTATACATGCATAATTGGAGTTAATATAACAGTTAATAGCATTTCTAAGATTTCAACAGGCATGGTGGACAGTTTTATTCCTTTACTTATTTGGACGTATTTATATATGAAAAAGCCTGTATACCTTGATTTTACATCAAGCAGATATTTTTTAGGGAATATGACCAAAAATAAAGTGACTAAGAATATTATAGAAAACCATATAAAAACACTAGTGGATTTAGGAGTAGTAGAAATTTTTCCAGGGAAGTACTTAGAATCTATTGAATATAAAAAGAGTTTAAATGAAGAAAATAGAATACAAAACAAAGTAGTAACAGAAGGGGATTTAGTGAATTTTTCAAAAGGAGATACATTAAAAATACCAAAAGGAGCTATTATAACTCCATTAGCAAAGGATAAAGCAAATATTTTAGGAATTCATCTTAAAATGGAAGAGTAGGGAGGCTTAAGAATGAAAATTGGGAAAGTCATAGGAACCGTTGTAGCTACAAGGAAGAATGAAAACTTAGTAGGTTTTAAGATTATGGTTGTTCAGCCTCTCGATATAGACTTAAAGCCTAAGGGTGATGTAGTAATTGCTGTAGATACTGTGGGTTCAGGGATTGGAGAG
>JAAYNS010000114.1 GCA_012520755.1 Tissierellia bacterium | reverse complement strand
CAAAAAATAATAGCCTTTCTTGTTATGATGGAAGCATCCAGGAAACCATCAAACAATAAAAGGCTATTTAAATGGATAGAACTACCGATAAAATAGGGTAAAACAGTAATATCCATTCTAACAATTTAGGAAGTTTTCTTATTTTTTGTTTTTTTATTGTATACTGCAAAAATAATACCAACCAGTACAAAAACTCCAATGACTACTGGGACTTTTGGTATAGTTGTTGTTTCAACGCCTTTTTCATACTCAGCTCTATGTCCCATACCATCTTCAGCAATTGCAGTATGTACATCTAAGCTTGCATCAAAATGGTATTTTCCTTCTTCATCAACTAATCCTTTTCCCAATTCTTCACCATTTACACCATATATAGTGACTTCGGTTCTAGGAGAAAATCCTCCACCATACATTCATATTTAAAACTTCAACTCTACCTGTTTGAGGTAGTGTAGTACCATTTAAGTGATAGAGCAAAGTTGATTTGCCGCTACCATTGATCCCTAAAATTGCTGTTTTTCTACCTGCTTTAATATTTAGATTAATATCTACTAATCCTCTTTGAGAATCTGGATATAAAAAACTTAGATTTTCAATTTTTATTGCCATTTTACACCTTCCCATCAATAAATAGAATTGATATTAAGAAAACAACTAGCATAGAGGATTTAAGAATCAAATCTTTATTAATATGTTCATTACTTCTTCCATTTCCTTGAAAGCCTCTTGATTTCATAGCATTAGAAACCATATCTCCATGATTGCAACTTTTAAGAAAAAAACCGCCAATCCATTCACCATAAATACTAAGAGAGGATAAGCCTTTTCTTTCAGCTATACCTCTGCTAACTAATGCTTTTTTTCCTTTTTCTATATCTTCATCAATCATATGAAAATATCTGAAGGTAAGGGCTAATATTCTATTAAATATTTGAGGAAGTCCAATATTCAAAATTCCTTCTACTAAATATAGGGCGGAGTGTTTATCAACTATGGTGCCTAACAAGATAGAGGAAATTAAAATCTTGTATATGATCGTCATTGTAAAATCTATATCATCTACAGTTCTATATAGTATAAATCGTATTGCTATTGGTAATAGCATTAATAGAACAAAGGGCAGTACAGGTTTTGTTAATCGAATAAAGAATTTGTTTTTACAGCTAATAATATAATAAATAATTACTGCTAAGCCAGTTATGGTTAGTAGTCTATAAGTTTTTATTGACGATATAAAAAACAGTATAATAAAAAGACTAACCATGGTATATTCTGGACTGATTTGATTTTTTTTGTTTTTTTTAATCATTTATATTCTCCTAAAACAAAAAAACCTGACAGAGTCAGGTTTGTATTATTTAAAATAAATACATAACTGTATATGTATAAACATATCTAGCTATGGATAAATAAACTATGACTCGTAAGTTATTTATCGATGAAGGTATTCTGACTTAAGCTTTAGCATTTACTTCGCCTTCCCAAATATGCATTCAGTGGCATATGAAGTAAACATAGCTATTACAGCGGCGAGACCGTTTGGGATTCTAACCCAATTCCCTTATTTATTTCAACATCATATTAACTCATTATTTATAACTTGTCAACTTAGACTTTATATTTAT
>JAAYNS010000113.1 GCA_012520755.1 Tissierellia bacterium | reverse complement strand
TTTCATCATCATTGAGTTGTGTATAAAATGATTGATTTTTATTCTCCATATTTTAATAAACCTCCCTACAGTAATTTTGATGGCTGGCAAGGTTACTTTAATCATGATTAAAACTAATACTTTCACCTGGAAAGTGAAGTATATACAACAATAAAGATATTCCATTCCATTTAGATGGAGTTACCAAGATATGTTCAGGTAATAGGATTTAAGTTTCTATAAAAAGGATTACTTCATTTGAGTAACCCTTCTTATTGTTTACTAATATTTGTAATTATTTGTCTAACCGTATGTTTGGCTTATTAAATCTTAAATCTATCGATAATTAATTGTAAATTTTGAGCTAAATGAGCTAAACCTTCACTTGCTCCTGCTATTTGTTCTATTGAGGCAGTCTGCTCCTCCATTGAAGCTGATGCTTCTTGAGTTGATGCAGAATTTTCTTCTGCTATTGCTGTTAGATTTTGTAAGGTATCTTGAATGTCATTTTTTGATTGTTCCATTTTCTTTACAGAGGTAGTTGTCTTTTCAACTACCATCTCATTTGTATGCATGGCCTCTGCTATTAATGTATATTTTTCCTTATTATTTGATACGCCTGCTGTTTGTTCCTTAACTATGGTCAAAACCCTTTCCATAGTTTTTACAGCATTTTGAGAGTTTTTCTGTAATTCAACTACTATTTTATCTATTTCCGCAGTGGATTTAGATGATTCTTCCGCAAGCTTTCTGATTTCATCTGCTACAACTGCAAAACCCTTTCCTGCTTCACCTGCTCTAGCTGCCTCGATTGCTGCATTAAGGGCTAACAGATTCGTTTGATCAGCTATAGAAGAAATTACACCACTAGCTTGTCCTATACTATCTGAGCTTTCATTTGTTTTTAATATTACTTCATGTATTTCATTTATTGCAATAGAGCTTTCCTCTGAAATTTTTGATAAGCCTTCTATCTCTGCCAATCCTTCCCTAATAATTGATAAGACATTTTCAGTGGAATCCTTCAACTCATTTATAATTTTCATATTTTCATCTATTGATTCACCTAATAAATTTGCTTTTCTAGAACCTTCTTCTGTACTTTGAGCTTGCTCAGATGCCCCTCTAGCAATTTCCTCGACTGTTTTAGCTACCTCTTCTGCTGATGTAGCTGATTGCTGAGACGTGGCTGTTAGTTCCTCCGAAGCTGCTGCTACTAGATTAGAGGCTTCATTTACTTCTTTTATTATACTTTTAAGATTATCTATTAGCCCCTGTAATGCAAAGGATAGAGAGCCAACTTCGTCCTTTCTTTTCTTAAATACATCTGGAACATCATTTGTAATATCTAACTGGGAAATTGTTGTGGCTAATGCTACCGCATGTGATATTGGGTTTGCTATTGTGTTTCCAATTATATATGTAATGATTACACTAACAACTAGTACTATTACTCCAGCTATAAGCATTGATTTTAGTAAAGTATCAATTCCATCTAATACAGTATCCTCGTCTGTTTCTACAATAACAAACCAATCAGTATTAGGAATAGAAGCATAGCCTGCATATAACCCATTAGCATTATATACACCATTTTTTTCAGTTATTGCAGTTTCAATTAAATTAGCTTGTTCATATATGCTTGCATCTTCTTGCGCTTCTTCAATTGGATTATATTGATTTAATACTCTTTCAATGTCTTTATGGCCAATAATTGTTCCTTCTGCATTTACTATATATGAATGGCCAGATCCGTTATAGTTGATAGGATCAACTATTGTACTTAAAGCATTTCCATCACTTCTCCCTATTAAAGCAGCAACAATTTCTCCATTAGACGTAACTGGTGTTGCATACATTAAAACAACTTCACCAGTATCAGGGCTAACTCCAAAGTTTAAAACATAGTTATCACCATCAATTGCTCTCATTAAAGGATCTGTATCATTTAAAGCTGTAGAAGATCCAGTTGCATATCTTACTACTCCATCAAGGTATAGTAAACCTATATTAATAAACCTTGAACGTAACAGCTGCTTTTCAAAAATCGGCTGCATCTCATCCCAGTCCATGCCTGATATCTTATCTAGTGTAGCCAAAACCTCTAATTCTCTTCTTTGGGTTTGCATTTCACTTTCAATTAATTTTGCACTTTCAACTGCCAGTTGCTGAAGTGATGCCTCAGCTTTAGTTGTTAATGAGTTTGTAGATATAGTTATCGATATTAATCCAATTACAGCTGATGCTATTATAACTATAATAGAAAAATTTAGAATTAGTTTATTTTTTAAACTTCTAAGAGAAGGCAATTTAATGTTTTTTACTTTTAATAGTTTTTTCTTGAATACCTCTTTTGCCTTATACTGCTCTTTAATCATTCTGGTATTACCTCCAATAATTTGACTATAGCGCTATTACTATAACCATTTTCAGTTATTATAAGTTCATTCTGCAATATATAACATTTAATCTCTCTATAAAAAAGAAGACTTTATCATTATTTAGTCTTCTTTTTTTGTTTACTAGATCAATAGTGTTATTGTTTTAGTAATAATGATAGCTATAATTGGTCCTAGTATCATTATAAAGCTTTATGCAGAATTTCTAAGGTGGTAATTAATTCATCTACTGGAATTTGTCCAGGTGCAGAAAGGGCTCCTAAAGCACCAAATGTCATTGATGAGCCAAGTAACTCTCCCGAGAGTCTACTAATTACGCCTAATGGTCCCATTGACATAGTTATTATCGGCCTATCTGCATATTTAGTATGCATTTCATTCGTTGCAGCTAATAACGTTAATACATCTTCAGTTGATTGTGGCATAACAGCTATCTTTGGTATATCAGCTCCCATATTTTGCATCTTTCTTAATCTGGACACTATTTCATCCTTTTCTGGTGTTTTAAAGAAAT
>JAAYNS010000112.1 GCA_012520755.1 Tissierellia bacterium | reverse complement strand
CTAATAGGCCTATTAAAAGTGATGTCCTAGTCCCACTCCATATTCTAGCCCAAAGATCTTGACCGATGGAATTAGTCCCAAAGTAAAATTCTGAATCAGGTTTATGATTTCTTAACTGCATGCCTGTGTATTGATCTATGAAGATTTGAGTAGGAGATTTTTGATTTGGTAAATATGGTTGAATAATTGTAAATGTCATAAGGCTTATAAGGAAACATAAAGAAAACAATGCTATTTTATTCTTGGTAAAAGCATATGTTGTTGAAGTCCAATATGAATAGTATAAGTGCTCATATAGCTTTTCCTGTTTTCCCTTATTGTTGGCAAATTCAAATAATTCTTTATTGATGTTACTAGACAGTTTTTCTATTTTTGAGTTCACTATCTAGTACCTCCTCTCTGGATCTTAATTCTTGGATCTAATATAAACATTAGGATATCTCCTATGAAAAGGCCTAAAATACCTATTGAAGAATATATTAATACAATTGCTTGAACTAAGGCATTATCCTGTCTTTGTATAACATCTACTAATAAACCACCCATTCCTGGTATTGAGTATAATGATTCAATATAGATGGAGCCTGAAATAGTAAAAAGAATAGCACTAGGTAAATACTGTGCCATTGGTACAAAGGCATTTCTTAACACATGATGAATCATAATACTTCTACTTTTTAACCCCTTTGCCCTTGCTAATTTTACATAATCTTTATTCAATTCATCTACCATATATCTTCTCATCCACATTGCATAAGATGCTATGCCAGCTAAAGACATAGAAATTACAGGAAGTATCCATGACCTAATATTATCTACATTAAACAGTATGGGGAGTTTAAAAACATCAGAAACATATAGCTGTATAAACAAATAATATACTGCAGATGGAACAGCGCTAATAAAAACGATATAACCTGTGCCAATCCTATCCCATATCTTATCCTTATTTAAAGCCATAGTAATGCCTAATGGAATCCCTGCTGCTAAAGAGAATGTTAATGCTGCTAATCCCGATTTTAAAGAGTATGGTATCTTAGCCTTAAGAATACTAACAACATCTACATCTGGTCTATATGTAATGGACTTTCCCAAATCCCCTTTTAAAAGCCCTCTGTAAAAATTGATTAATTGTATATGTATTGGATCTTTAAGGCCCATACCTGTCAATATAGTTTCTTTTTGTATCTCATCTAATTTTTCATAATTTTCCCCAAAATATCCTTCTTCGGGCATCAATCTCAAAAGAAAAAAAACAATTGTCAGTACAATAAACAATGTAATAATTGACTGTAATAGTTTTTTCAATATATATAAAATCATGGTAAACCTCCTGATCAATACACAATGCACAATTTCTAGGGTCTATCTTTTGGGCCTTAAACCCGTGATTTTTCGCTTATGCTCACAATGATACCTTGAGGGTAGTGGTGATCTTTGGTCACCTCTTTAAAGCTCTTGTTCTTTCTTCTTCCCAGCGCTCTTGTTCTTTATTGAATTGTTCTGTATTCATTGGTTCTTTCATGATTTTTTGACCCTTATATTTTGAGGATGAAACCCCATATGGAGAATACTGCGCACTAAATGGATCTAGTCTTGATGCCGTATAACCTCCACCACCTACCGCATATGGTATAACAAAGGCTTGATCAATTAAAAATGCTTCTGCGTCTGCAAAGAGTCTGTATCTTTTCTCCATATTAGATACTTCTCTTTTTGCAGCATTGATCATATTTTCATAGACACTCTTACCATTACCTTCCTTATAGCCTAAGGCCAAATGAGGAGAATTATAACTTCCTTCTGTCGAAAAGGGAGAAGTATATGTTTCCGGATCAGCATAATCTGGCCCCCAGTTGCATTCTAAAATCGCAAAGTTACCACTTCTTCTTGTTTTAGACAAAAATCCTGTTGGAGGCCGAGGATCTATAATTATATCTATAAAGTCTGTACCTAACAAGTTTTCCAATTGCTGCTCTATTACTTGAGTCCTATTTGTCCATTCAGAAGAAGAGGTATTATATGGCATCAAGACCTTAACAGGGAAAGTCGCTACCCCTTCTAATTCGTTAATTGCCTTTTTTTTATATTCAAGTGCTAACTTCCTATTAAAACTATCAGTATTTGTAAAGTCTCTTAATGAAGCTAATTGTGTATAATCAACACCATCAATATCAATAAAATTTTTAGGTGTTATGGTGTTTAATAATCTACTATTTGGATAATATGGTTCTTCAGTCAAGAGGGCTGCTTTCCTATCAAAACCATGGAAAATTGCTTTTCTAAAAGCGAGATTATTCACTGCCACCCTCCAATTATCAGGCTCAAATTTTTCATCAAATCGAGGATCGAAATTAAATGAATAAAAATAAGAGAAATAGTTTGACCTATTAGGTCTAATCTGCCTTTTTTTCTCTGGATTAGTCATCCACTCATCGAGGACTATTGAAGATACTTTAGCGGCATCAACTTCACCACGCAAGAATAATTCTGGCGCCAATGTTAGGGCCTCTTTATTATATATGGCAACTATTTTTTTAATATGTACATTAGCTTTATCCCAATAATTTTCATTTGCTATTAAGACTTTTCTACTCTGTGGTTCATAAGTTTCTAATATGTAAGCACCATTATAAAGCAAGTTATAATTATCAGCTGCAAATTTGTCTCCCACTTCATTTAGAAACTCTCCATTAACAGGTAAAAAACATGGATGGCTAATCATAGACAAAAAATATGGAGTGGCCTTTTCAAGAGTATACTCTAATGTATATTTGTCTATAGATTTTACTCCTACTTCTGAAAAATTCTTAATTTCCCCATTATAATATTTCTCTGCATTTTTTATTACACCATATACAATATTCGCAGTAGAGGACTTATTATCTGGATTTAGAATGTACTTTATGGATTCAACAAAATCTTGAGCTATAACTTTAGCAAAAGTATATCCATCTACTGTATACCAATATACATCATCTCTAAGCTTAAAAGTCCATACCATCTTGTCGTCTGAAACTATCCAATCTACAGCTAGTGCAGGTTTTGCTAATCCATACCTATCATACTCAACAAGACCATCTATTAGATTACTAGCAATAGCAATTTCATTAGAACTGTTACTCTTTAAATAGTTTAGTGTCGTAAGCTCTCCTGAATATAAATAGCTAAAAGTCTGTGGTTCTTCACTATTGCTTTTATCAAGACCTTCTTTATCTTCTAGTGGTATTGGGACCTCTGTAGATACTTTTGGAAAACAGGCAGTTGAAAAAACAATCATTAATAGTATAAAAAACAATATTCTTCTCATTTAAATACCCCTATTCACTAATATATTTATATTTATATTAATGAACAGGGGTATTTATTAAAGAAAAAAGAGCATATAATAATATGCCCTAGTATTTAATGAACATTTAGGTATGTTCCTCCGATAAATTCCCTCAATATTGAATTAGGTGGTATTGCTTCTTCAACTTCTACATCTCTAAAATACTCCAAAAACTTGAGCAGTCTCTTTACATTACTATAATGAACACTTGAATTATCAATAGCTTCTAGTAGAGGTTGAACATATTTCTTAAGAACACATAGCTCATATACCAAAGATGAATTAAACATAATATCCGCTTCCTCTTGGAATGGGAAAATATATTTTTCCTCGCCATTTCTCACTGATTTCCACATATCTAATGTTCCTAAAGCATTATTTCCTCTAAACTTATTATCCCTAACAATTCTTCTTATTAATCTTGTGTCAGAAGTAGATATCCTATTATGTGAATCGATATTTAATTGAGTAAGGGCTGAAATATATATTTTAAATTTATTCTTTTCTGGTATCATTTTTGTTAACATAGGATTCAATCCATGAATTCCCTCTATTATTATTGGATGATCTTGATCAACCCAAACTTTCTTTCCAGACATTTCTCTTCTACCACTAATAAAATTAAACTTAGGTAACTCAATTTCATTACCTTCTAATAGTTTTAATAAATCAATATTAAAAGCATCTATATCTATAGCCTCTATAGACTCATAATCTGGTTTCCCTTCTTCATCTAATGGAGTATCTTCCCTATTTACAAAATAGTCATCTACCGATATGGATATAGGTCTCTTGCCATTTACCCTTAGTTGTATTGCTAATCTCTGTGCAAAAGTAGTTTTCCCAGATGATGAAGGACCTGCTATTAATATTATATTAATATCATTGTCGTTACATATCTCATCAGCAATATTGCCAATTTTTTTCTCGTGTAAAGCTTCAGCTACTTTTATTATTTGACTAATCTTACCGTTTTTTATCTTTTTGTTCAAAGAACCAAGATAAGCTAAATCTAATATTTCTAGCCACTCATCTGATTCTTTATATATTTTTGCCAGCTTTTTTTGCTCTATAAAATCATCCATATTATAATTATTGTTTTTCCTTGGGAACAAAATAATTACTCCTGGATAGTAGTATTTTAGTTTGAAATCCTTAACAAATCCAGTAGAAGGTGCTAAGTATCCATGAAATGAATATTTGTAATCTCCTATATCATATACACTTATAATATCCTTATCAATCGACTCAAATAATCTAATCTTGTCCTCATAACCGGCTTCCTTGAATATTTCCAAGGCTTTTTCTCTAGGATAGTCCTTTCTAGTTATAGCATAATCTTTTATAATAATTTCCCTCATCTTTTTCTCAATTTCCTTTATTATAGAAAAAGAAATATTTCTATTATTGTCAAATTCAACATAAAGGCCTGGCCCTAAAAAGTTTTGTATAGAAACTTCAATATCTTCAAATAGTTCTTTGCAAGCCATTATAAAAACTGCAGATATAGTTTTTGAATAAATCCTATCTCCATCTTCATCTTTAATATCTAGAAACTCTATTTTCATATCTTCTTTTACATGCTTATTTAAGTGATAAATCTCGTTTTCTATTCTAGCACCTAAGTATTCTTTATAAGTATCACCAAACACTTCCTTTGACAATTCCAATAGTGTTGTATTTTCCCTTACTGCATAATTACCATATCCATCAATAAAAACATTTAATAGCTTGTTCAAATTATCAACTCCTGTCAAATAAATCTTTTTCTATTCTTAAATATTTGTCTGACATACTTGCCTCATACAATTTGCAATTTAAGTATTCAAGAGGGTTCTTTAGACCATTAAACTCAATTCTATATCCATGAAGCCACTGATTATCAAGTTCATATTTCTTATTGAAAAGCTTGTTAACCTTATTGTCTCCATACTTTCTGTCCCCTATTACTGGATATCCTAGAGAATTTAAATGACTCCTTATTTGATGAGTCCTTCCAGTGATTAGTTCTATTTCAAGAAGGGAATACTCCTCATTTGTCTTTATTACTTTAATGAATGTTTCAATCTTCTTTGAATCTTCAAATTCTACATTAGAAACATTTACAATATTTCTCTCATCATCTTTACTTAAATAAGCTTCTGACAAAAAATCCTTTTTGATTTTCCCTTTAACAATGGTCTTGTAAAATTTTCTTACACTTTTTTCTTTTATCGCTTGGTTAATGATCTTCAAGCTTTGATAATTCTTAGCCCCTATAACAATTCCTGATGTATTCCTATCTAGCCTATTGCAAATGGCCGGTGTAAATGTTTTTTCTAATCTTGGTATATATTCCCCCTTTTCAATTAAATAGCTTATCATACTGTCCACTACATTTTCTTCGTATGCTCCTCCAGCACCATGGGATAGTATTCCTACATTTTTATTTATTAATATAATATTTTCGTCTTCGTATATAATGCTTGGGATTAAATTTGACTTGATTTCTTCCTTAATTGCTATGAATTTATGAATAGTTTCATCAGAAAGAAAAAGCTGAATCAAATCCCCTTCTATAATGGTATCTTCTGGATTAGCCTTCTTGCCATTCAGTTTGATGTTTTTCTTTCGTAACATCTTATAAATGAAACCCTGCGTAGCATTGGCTAAGTATTTCTTTAAAAATCTATCAAGTCTTTGATTGCTTTCATTTTTATCTACTATAATTTCCCTCAAACTTTACCTCACCTTTTCTATTGTCTTATGCTATAATTATAATATAACTAATAGGTTAATACAAAATTAAGTTTTTAAACATTTATGGGGTGAAATGATGAACAAGACAATTGATAAGATTAAAGACATACTATACGACTCCTTCGACTATGTTGTTATACTAATTATTATTGTTATAGTCGCAGCTATTATTGGCTGGAGGCTAGACATCCTATTTGCTAATGATGTTGAGGATTTAGACAATGATAGTGAAGTAGTTGTAGTGGGTCCTAAAGACGTTACTCCAAATAATGATTTACCCTTAGAAGAGGAAGATGAAAATACAATTGAAGAAACACCAATAGAAGAAACTCCTGATGAAATCGAAATAGAAGAAGCTGTCCTTCCTGGTGAAATTGTACATATAGTTATACCATCTGGTTCATTGCCAGGTAAAATAGCCCTGATACTATCTGAAAACAAACTAATAGATAATAGCAGAGACTTTATTGCAAAAGTAGTAGAATTAGAGCTTGATACAAAATTGAAATCAGGTACATACTCTATACCTATGGGAAGCAGCTATGAAGAAATTCTAGAAATAATAACTAATTAATTAATACTAAAATTCCTCGAAGGTCTATCCTTCGAGGAATTTTAGTATTTTGCATTTATGTAACTATCAATTAAGGAAGGTTTCATACCTTCTATAAAAACACCCTCTTCTCTTAAAATATCCAAAAACCAATTGGCTTTGGAATGAAAGATGGCTTCTTTGTAATCTAACAAAACAATCTCAAATAATTTGTCACGAAGCAATCTAGATTCACATTTTACAAAATAAGCCTCCACGCCTTTAAATTCAATAATTTTTAAAATATCCAATGCTGATTTGTCTTTTTGATGATAATAATTATTTCCTTTGTTTAAATAATAAACATAATATTTTTGATGTTTTTTAGTGTTCCTAATCTCTTTTGCCAAAGTAGTAAAATATTTTGCCATTACATTATAGTATTGGTAATTATACATACCTTTTTCAAAACTATCTACCTTTATAAATGGCTTTATATTCATCCTTCGCACAATTTCATAATTACCCTCAATAAACTCTCTTTTTGTTATATCTCCATTATTATATTGTAATATTAATGACGATCTATTTTCAAAAAAAGAATCAAAGATACTTCTTCTGCGGTATCCTCTTGTACTTACATCCAATTATAACACCCATTCTAATTTTAAATCTATTGTCTTCAACACTGTTTATTATAACATACTTCTAATTGAACTTACAAATTATACAGCCTAGCAACTAATTAGCTGTCTCTTAATAGAAGTACTTCCTCTTCTGTTAGTTCCCTATACTCACCTGGGGAAAGAGTATCATCTAATAATAATTGGCCCATAGATACCCTTTTAAGATAGATTACTTTCATTGATAGAGATTCGAACATTCTTTTTACTTGATGATATTTGCCTTCTTGTATTGTCAAGTAGACTTTTGAAAATACATTAGATTCAATAATTTCTAATTTAGCCGGAAGTGTTTTGTAATTATCATTCAAAACTAAACCTTCATTAAACATGAAAATATGTTCATTTTCTACAGTTCCATCTACTTCCACATAGTATTTTTTATTTACGCCTTTTTTTGGAGATAAGAGTTCATGAGCTAACTTACCATCATTTGATATCAATAAAAGCCCTTCTGTATCCTTATCCAATCTGCCAACTGGAAATGGCTTAAAAGCTAAATATCTATTATCAAGCAAATCAATAACTGTTTCAGTTAATGGATCATCAGTAGATGATACTAAACCTTGTGGTTTATTCATCATCAAATATATAAATTCTCTGTAGTTTACCTTACTACCACCAATTATTATATCATCTTCATATGGATTAACTTTAAATTCATTATTTTTAACAATATTCCCATTTACTTTTACTAGTCCATTTTTTATTGATTTCTTAACATCTTTCCTGCTGCCATAACCCATATTTGATAAAACCTTATCTAACCTTTCAGTTTTTGCCATTTTATCCTCCTTGTTATTATTAGATTCAATAAAGCTATTGCAAATATACAAAAGCTATATGAGTATTTCAATAATTAGTTTGATATGTTTACAGCTTGCTTCCTTACAATATCTTATAAATGCATAAGATCTTCTCGAATTATTATTATTCTATAATATCTTTAATAATAATAAAAGAATAAAAAACAGTAATCTACTTAGAATATATATATCAACTAAGGAGGGAGGAATATTATGGATAAACCACTGGAAGGAGTTAAATGTATTGTAAGTTCTTGTGTCTATAATATGGATGGTAATAAATGTACAGCAAAGTCTATATTAGTTGAACCAAAGCATGCTCATACTTCAGATGATACTGACTGCTCAACATTTAAACCTAAATAATGGATAGGAGGTAATATTTCTAAAAGCTTAAATAGCATTTTTCTCTTTTAAGCTTGTATATATTAAGCTAGTAGTGATAATCTAACTATTGGCAATATGCCAGTAGTAAAAGACCTTAATTATTAAATTAAAATGCCCTTTTCTACAAATGATTTGAACATGGTTCTATATAGAAAGGGGCATTTTCACATCATTACAAGCATAGAAGTAATAAAAAAGATAAAAAGGGCTCCTAAGAACCCTTTTATAAATTAAAACGCTGCTTCAAAGTTTTCAATTTCAATACAATTTGTTTTTAAATCATCTTGAATTTGATCCATTGTGTAATGTACATTAATGTAAAACTCAACATTATATTTCTTACAAATCTTCTCTAATGCGTCACGTAGTTTTTCTAACTTATCTAAATTGACATCCATCACCTTGTATATACCATCAACATATATCTTTTCTAAATCATAGTCCATTGAAAGAATGCCACACAAAAAGCCATAGAAAGATTCAACACTTGAAACATTGAATTCCATGGCATTAATAAGTCGAACATTATAATCTAGACTAAATATATGGTCATCATCAACATCAATAAAAGCTATATTGCCGTTTCCCTCCTTCATATCCTTGTTAGCATTGTCAATTAACCATTTAGTTTTTCCTGCACCTTTTCTGCCTAAAATAAACTTAACCATGATTAACCACCAAACCTTTCTTTTATTTTACTATAATTAAATAATACTATAACTTGCATAAATTCTTCAAAGCTTTACCATTTAAATAATCAAACTTACTACCTTGATACCTTCCATTCTCTTTCATAGAGGAAACGATTTCATCTCTTATCTTCCACCAGGATTCATTCCAATTGACGAATAAGGTATTTTCTTCAGGTGCTCTGCCAATTATTCTTTGAATTACAATATTAGGATCTAAATATTCTAAAAACGTTATTACCCTATTTGTATACTCTTCTTTGGAGATTATATTAATTTCTCCATTTTTATACTGTTTGCCCATCTCTGTATTATCAACAATATATAAACTGTGGAGCTTTACCTCTTCGATTCTAAGAGATGATATAATTTTTGAGTTTTCTATTACATCTAATAAATCATCCCATGGCAAATTCAATATTAAATGAGTACATACCCTTAAACCATAATTTTTGATCCTTAAAACTGCATCAATAAACTCAGCTAATGTATGCCCTCTATTTACCTTTGCCAAACTATGGTAATTTACGCTTTGTAACCCTAACTCTATAGTTATATCTATACCCAAATTATACTTTATATCACATAAAAAGTCCAAATATTTATCATTTATACAGTCTGGTCTAGTAGATATGGAAATCTCTACTATATCTTCTATAAGCGCTTGGTTTACATACTTTTTAAAGTCATCTAATGGTAAATATGTATTACTGAAATTTTGAAAGTATGCTATGAATTTATTAGCTTTATATCTCTTTCTAATGTGTTCCATATTTATTAGTATTTGGTCCTTGACACTTAAGTGATTTGGTAAGTTTTCAAAGGAACCGCCTTCTTCTCCACAGAAAGCACATCCACCTTCTCCAAGATTTCCATCTCTATTAGGACAGGAAAGTGATAAGCTAATAGGAAGCTTATATACTTTTTCTCCATACTTATTTAGTAGATATTTTGAATATGTGTTATATACATTTATGCCCAAATTCACACCTCTAAATCTTTTATATATATCCTATAATAATTGACTAAAAAGTACCTTGCAATATGCAAAGTACTTTTTTATTATTAGTCTTCGTCTAATTCATTATCTTCAAAAAATTCATCAAAATCTTCATCATCTGAATATAGAGCATAGAAGGCCTCACTTACAATTTGGAATTCTTCTTCATCCTCAATTAATAATAAATCGAATTCATCATCCTCAAGTTCCTTGTATTCATATAATAGTACTTCATCTTCATTAATAGGTATTAATGCAATATATTCCTTATCTTCCACTTCAAATATGCCAATTATTTCACATTCTAGTTCGCTATCATCTTCTAAAGTAAGATAAATAATATCAACATGGTCGTGGTCGTGATTGCAATTTTCATCATGAATATGATTATCGTTCATGGGACACTCTCCTTTAAGTTTAATTAGTTCTACAATTATAGTACCCAATTATAATTGAATAAACAAGCAGTTTATTAAATATTTTCCAAAACTTTTATTAATAATCTATAAGTTCTCTCTGTAGATGAAATGCTCAGAGCTTCACCTGGAGCGTGAACACCCTTTAAATCTGGTCCAAATGATATCATATCAATATTATCAAACTTTTCATCAAATATTCCACATTCTAAACCTGCGTGAATTGCACCTACCTCAAGATCTTTATCAAATAATTCTTTATATGATTTAATAAACACTTGTCTAATATATGAATCTTTTTTATATTGCCATGCTGGATATGCGCTTGTACTCTCCCATTGACAATCTAATAAATGTGCTAGCAATTTTATTTGATCAGATATATTCTTTTTTAAACTAGCGACTGAACTTCTAATTGAACATTCAAATACAACTTCCTCATCATATGTTTTTACAACTCCTAGATTATTTGAACTTTCCACAAGGCCTTCAATATCTTGACTCATTGAATGAACACCATTTGGAATAACCATCAAAGCTGTAATTATTTTGTCTTTAACAGACTTTGTAAATACATTTGTAAGATTATCTATTTTTTCTAGGCTAATAGCTAAGCCCGCATCACTTGATGCTAGTTCAAGACTCAAATCTTTTTCTATTTTCTTAACTATTTCAAATAATTTTTCAACATCATTATTGTCTACAGCAATTTTTGTAACGTTCAATCTAGGAATAGCATTGGATTTTGAGCCACCTTCAATATAGCCTAAATCAAAATCTATCTCTTGCTTTATTCCATATAATAATCTTCCCATTAATTTATTAGAATTAGCCCTTCCCTTATTGATTTCCATCCCAGAATGTCCACCAATTAAGCCGCTAATCCTTAATAAAAACGATGACTTGTTTGAGTCCAAAGGTGTCCAGCTTAAAGGAATAGTAACAATATTATTTTCTCCACCGGCACAGCTTACTAGAACAATTCCTTCTTCTTCAGAATCTATATTAATTAAAATTCTCCCATTAATATGCTCTGGATTCAAGGATGCAGCACCTGTTAGTCCAACTTCTTCATTTGTAGTAATAAGCACCTCTAAAGGTGGATGAGCAATATCTTTAGATTCCAATATTGCTAAGCTAATTGCAACAGCAATACCATTATCAGCACCTAAAGTAGTATCCTTTGCAACTACATAATCTCCTTCAATGGATATATCTATTGGATCTTTAGAAAAATCAAAATCTATATCATCAGCTTTTTCACATACCATATCCATATGACCTTGTAATACAATAATAGGTTTGTTCTCATATCCAGGTGTTCCAGGCTTTTTAATAATTATATTCAACTCTTCGTCTTGAATTACTTCAAGACCTAAGTCTAAAGCAACTCCTTTTAAATAATCACTAACTTCTTGCTCTTCACCCGAACATCTTGGTATTTGTGTTAACTTTTCAAAATAATAGAATACTCTTTCAGGATTCAATCCCGATAATTTACCCATTTTAAAACATCCTTTCTCTTAAATTATTTTGTCATTAATTCTATTTTTTTTATGCTTATATTACCAAATACATCTATGATATTTAATCTAATATCTGTATTTAATTTGTCTACAATGAAATTAACTTCTTCCTTAATCCTTAATGATTTATCATCTCGATAATCTTCATATACAACAAGCGGATTGTTTTGTCCTATACTGATATAAATATAATCAATCAAAGATAAAGAATCATTTTCTAATATTTCAGATATAGTATCTATATACTTTTTATTAATATGTAAATTGTCTAAATCTAAATTATACTCTTCTAAAGCTATTCTTATCCTATATGTGCTTTTATCAACTGTATCATATGAAATTAATTCGTATTTAATACTAGCAATATCTGAATCCCTATTAAATTTGATAATTCTATAATCCTTTGAATCTATAATGGCTAATCTTTTTCTTATAGTTGATATTGAAGTACTTGCCGAATCTACACCTATCCATCTTCTATTGTTTTTTTCTGCAACTGCAATAGTAGTGCCACTACCTGAAAAAAAGTCAGCTACAATGGAATCATTATCGCTAGAAGTCAAAATAATTCTCTCAAGTAAGGCTTCTGGCTTTTGTGTTTCATATCCCATTCTTTCACTAGATGTTCTACCTACCATATCAATTTGCCAAACATCCTTAAGATTTACTAATGTATACCATCCTAATGTATCTTGGTACTCCTTAACCCCTTTAAACTTATATGGTTTATATCCCCTATTATAAGATTTCTCTTTCTGTGGATTAAATATATATTTTTTTGTCTTTGTATAGACTAAAATAGTATCATGTTTTTTTGAATACTGCTTTTTACTTGAACCACCAGATTTATATGACCAAACTACCTCATTTAAGAAAGATTCACTTCCGAATATATAATCCATTATTACCTTTATATAATGAACTGTTCTATAATCGACATGTACATAAATACTGCCTCTATCAGATAACAACTCTTTCATTAGTAATAGTCTTACTGTTATCATTTCCAAATATTCTTTAAAACCATTTTTAAAAATATCTGTATAAGCCTTATACTTTAATGCCTTTTTTTTGCCTAAATAGTTTATCACTACTCTTTTACTATAATTAGCATTTGTATGAAAAGGAGGGTCTATGTAGATTAAGTCTATTTTCTCATTATATCCATTGTTTAACAAATCTAAAATTGCATCTATATTATCACCATAATAAAGGAGGTTGTCAAATTTGCCTAAACATTCATTCCTCTGGATTTTCTCTTCAGAGTGTGGAGTGTTTTTTCTCATTAATATATTTCTCGATACTAACTCGCATTTTTTTACAATCTCTGCTAATTCTAGTATAATTTCCATTTAACCACCTTTATTGTTAGTATGTTTTATCCTATAATCTTGTCTGAATATGATAATTACACTGTTTTGCAACTATTAATAGTATAATATAAGCATAGTTTATTTGCAATGAAATAAAAATATTACCTTATAAACTGATATATTTGACGTAAAGTGGGAATAAATAACATACTATCTTCTTTCTAGGGGGGATTTCTTTGAACAAATTGAAAAACTTTACCTTGTTAAGAGAAAACAAATTATTTGCTTTGGGGTCAAAGTTTCTTATTTTATGTCTTATTGTGTTAGTCGGTTTGCTTGTCTATCTTACAGGAGGAACAACCTCCTTTGTTCATCTAATGTATATCCCAATTTTGTTAACAGTTGTTATATATGGGTTTAAAGCCAGTATTATAAGCTCTATTGTTGGTGGCCTTGTACTTGGCCCATTTATGCCTCTTCATGTCTCTAATCAAATAATGCAAGAAACTAGTTCTTGGGTTTTTCGAATCATTATGTTCATAATAATAGCTTTCTTTGTTGACATATTATATAAGGATGTTAAAAGATATTATGAAATGCAAAAGGAATTAGCCTATCATGATATAATCACAGGATATCCAAATGCCAATAAGTTTAAAGATGATTTTAATTATATGATTAACAACAATAATTCTAGCATATCTCTTACATTAATTGAATTTACCAATAAGGATATGATTAATCAATATTTAAATTACAATACTGCCCAAGCAGCTTTTATGAATCTGCTCAATCTAGCAAGTAATGTTTTCAGTGATAGTAAAGTTTATTCAGTCACCCCTAACCAATTTTCGATTATTTTTAAGGATATGGACCACTTGAAAACAAGTGAAAGGGTCTGTCAGTTTATCGAAATGTTAAATGAGCCTATGCATGTAAACACTCTTCCTATTTCCGTTATTGTTAAGGGTAGTATCGTATCATACCCATATCATGGTAAAGATACAGATGACTTGATGCAGAAATTGCAAAAATCCCTAGGACATCCTGTCTATCAGAAAAAAAACGTTTCCATATATGATGATAATTTTGAAGTAAAAAGAAAAGAATATTACAATACATTGGTTTTTTTATATGATTCATTAAAAAAAGATATGTTTGAATTGGCTTACCAACCAAAAATCTGTTTGGCTGACCAAGAGGTTATTGGTGTAGAGGCTCTCTTAAGATTGAGAGATAATTCAATAAAAAAACTCTCTATAGGAACCCTAATCAACATAGCAGAAGATGCAGGATTTATAAATGAAATTACTAAATGGGTCATAAAAACATCCATAGGCCAGATTAAGGAATGGAAGGATAATGGTTTAGATGTCTGTGTATCTATCAATCTCTCTGCTCACGATATTATGGATAATAGTATAGTTGAGTATACAAAAGCTATTTTAGAGCAATACAATATCGAATCAAATAGAATAGAATTTGAATTAACAGAGAGATCTATTATCAGTGACTTTAACAAAGCCTATGAAACCCTTAGTAAATTTAGAGAACTAGGAATCAAAATTTCATTAGACGATTATGGAATTGGACACAATTCCTTAGTTCACCTTGTTAATAATACTTTTCCATATGATTATATAAAGATAGATAAGGAATTTATAGACAATATTGAGAAAGACCAAAACCAATCACTTATTAAGGGTATCATCGATACAGCTCATGTGCTTCGTACTAGGGTTATAGCAGAAGGTGTAGAAAGTCTGGAACAGGTTAAGGTCTTAGAAGATATTGGCTGTGACATCATCCAGGGCTACTACTTCAGCAAACCGATCCCTGCAAAGGATATTATATCCTTTATGGAAGAAACAAAAGATTATTGTCTTAATAACGGATAAACATGGATCCAACAATATGATTTGATTCTATGTCCCTATATTTAGGCATCCATATCTATATGACAATAACCATTTGGATTCTTTTTCAAATAATCTTGGTGGTATTCTTCTGCTTCATAAAAGCACAATAATCTTTCTATTTCAGTAACTATAGGTTTATTATATTTTGCTTGCTCCTCTGCAGTTACTTTATTAATAGTGTCTAAGTCTTCTATATCAAGATAATATATCCCGGTTCTATATTGACTTCCAATATCTCCACCCTGTCTATTTAATAAAGTTGGATCTATTATTCCATAAAATTTTTTGAGTAAGGTTTCAAGAGACACTTGGCTTTCATCATACTTAAGATAAGTTGTCTCTACATGACCTGTTGTCCCTGTACATACTTGTTCATATGAAGGCGTCTTAGCACTTCCATTTGCATAGCCTACTTGAGTATCTTCTACCCCTTTTATTCTAGAAAAGTACTCTTCAACTCCCCAAAAACATCCACCAGCCAAGTATATCTCTTTCATAAGAAACCTCCTATTCTCTATCTATGAGTAATATAAATTCTGCGCTTTTTAAGTCTACCTCGTCCGTATCTATATCAATTACTCCATTTAAATTATTGAAAATAATCTTAATTTTAATATTTTCATTGTCAATATTAACAGTCATATCATCAATTTCTTCTATTGTTTTGTATTGAGTTTTATCAATTGATTTCATATGAACCTCTTCTGCCAATTCTTTAATATCTACACTTATTAGTTTATCATCATCCTCCGAAATACTAAGAATAAAACTATCTTGGTCCATGATTATATCTAAGCCATCTAGAGAAATTAGCTCATCTCTCCATGAAGAAATATTCATATAATACTCAAAATCTCTTACATCAATTGCTAGATCATAAATATCAACATGATAGCCAAAATAACTAAAATTATCTGTAACTCTAAATAATGGACTATATTCAAATCCTAATAAATTTTTGGTGTCATCTAGATCATAATCATCTGGAAAAGCAATAATATCTTCCAACTCATGATAGGTATAAAAGTAGTCTATAATATTGCTTATTTCATGTTTGGTATCTTTATCAATATCTTGATTGGCGACAATACTACCATTTACAAGCATTGACTTTTCTTCTAAAATATTTTCTAATCTTCTATTTTGGCTCATTTTTGATAAATTATAGCTACTAATAGGTCCGTATATAGATAAAAATACAACAATAGATAAAGAAATTGGTATTATAGTATTCTTTGATGGCTTAATTATTGAGAAGTATAACATTACTGCAAATACCCACAACCCTAGTACTAGTATATAGTATCGTTTCTCTGTGATTCCATATTGATTAATACGCTGTCCAATAGATAAGAACATCATCAATAGTATAGGTAATATAAATTTAGGAAAGAAAAATTTGAATCCCTTAGCAACTCTATTATCTTCTATGATAGGAGTTAACAAGAAAATAACCCCTACACTAACAGATGAATACCATAATACTAAATGTGATACAAGTCCTTTTGGCCATTCCCAAGTCACTAATATCTTCATAAAATAAATATACAGGATTATTGTATAAACCGTAATTAATGGTACTACAATATATAGTAATAATATCTTTAATGACATTAAATACTCATAGCTTTCAAAATTATCCTCTTTAATAGGGATTTTAGATAAGAACAGAGATACTCCAAATACGAAAACAACAATAAGCCAAATGTATATATAAATACTATCAATAAAATTGACCTCAAATAAATTCTCTATAGTAAATAGTATTGCAGCCAATCCAATATACATTACCGCTGCATACAGAATCGTAACAAAAAGGCCAGAAAAGACTTTCATTACAAAGATCTCATAATTCTCATCTTTTTTTATTTTAAGGGCGTAAAAGCATACTATTACAAATAATATGAGGGTACCCACATATCTAGTCATTGGCACCATGCCAAAGTCCGGTAGCAAAAAATTGTAATATAATATCAAGAAGGCTCCTCCTAGACTATGTCCTATAACCTTCAATTTATTAGAAAACCTTTCCGCTAATAGGTTAATGAACATAGACATAGGTATTCCTAATCCTACAACCATGTTCAATCTAGTTAAATTATCTCTTTTAATATAATCTAGTCCATGAGAAGTTTCTATAGTGTATATCAACGATACTGCTAGCAGTGTTGAAATCAAAATAGTAAGAGGAAATCTCTCAAAGCTTTTCTTTATATTTACTAATGTTAATTTTACAGTATGAATAATTTTCATTTTGATTCCTCGCTTTCTGATAAAACATTTATACCCATCTAAATGAAAAAACAAGCAGGACATAATCCTACTTGTATATTACGCAATATTTCATCATTTTATTATATAACTCTGTTTTTAACTCTAACCAATCATCGTATGAGTATACCTTATCTAGAATTTTTCTTATACTCATATTTAATGATTCCAATTTACACAGATTAATTAACTCTATGTTTGTTGATACAGTAAACAGCTCTAAAATGCATTCTCTTATATAAGACATCATTTCTTCTTTATAATAGCTTTCAATTTTCTTTGTTTCTATTTCCTTCTGAACACCATCACAAAATTTAACCCTCAAGAAATGAATAATCTCTTCAAAATTTTCAGCATTACTTCCCTCTTCTATATCAAACAATATTTTGAAAAACAGATTCCATTTAAAGTCTTTGTTTATCACTCTTAAAATGATTTTTCCTAATTTGCTTTCAAAATCATCCTCTATATGTATTTCTCTATCAAACTCAATAAAGTTATCAAATGTTATTTCCTTATTACTAACTTCATTAATTTTATTTATTACTTTAATAAAATTATCTCCATAATTATCGGTGTTGTCTGAATCATTTCCTTTTGAAAATATGTATTCAACAATAAGATCTGTTGATTTTTTAAAATCAACAACAAAACCGAGCTCTTGTCTAACTTTCACTATATAAATATCATGAATCATTTTTGACAATAGGGCTTTAAACTGATTCTTGTTATTGTCAAGATTACTAGAATCCACATTATTTAAATGATTATAGACTAGCATCAGTTGTTTATCAATCATGACTAGACTCTCTTTAATTGATGACATTATATCTTTGAAGAAGTCTTCTGTTAGCATGTAATTAAAGTTCTTATATAATACTCTATGGTCTATGTCTCCCCAGAAAACGTTTACCATAGATTTAATCTGTAGTTCAAAATTAACTTTAACATCTTCTTTTATATACTTTCCATCTATTTTGTATATCTCAAAACCATTTTTTTGTATTTGGGGTTGTTTGTCATCAAGCTTTAGCAATATGCTTGAATTTAGGGGATTTGAATAATATCCCCCCTTATCTTCTATGTTGAATAAATTCAATATATCTTTATATATTTTTTCTTCATCCATGATGAATCTACATTCAATCCTAAAACCTATTAAATCAGAAAGGTTCTCAATTAATTCCATTGGAGTAGTATAGATTAGATATAAATTGTGTCTCAAAATCTTTTCTCTCAAGCTATCGGAAGACTTTATCCTATAATTTACATTTAAAAAATGATCATTAATAAAAAGGCTGTCAGTAAAAAAACTCTCCAATGACTCTGCTATTTGATTTAAGGTGTTTTTCTTCGCCTCTATTAAATCTAATGTACTATTAATGTAATCAAAGAGTTCTAATTTCATTTATAGTATTCTACCCCCATTCCTACTGGTAATATTATACTTGGTTAGTGTGAATCTTTAATGATAACTAGAATATTTCTACCTCATATTCACTCTTTAACTCATTAACCTTATTTAAATATAAATTTTGTTGCTTTAATTTTATCACCTGATCAATTACCTGTTCTTTCACTTCATCAAAACTACTAATTCTAGCAGGCTTCTTATCTGTTAACTTAATAATATGATAGCCAAATTGTGTTTTAACAGGATTGGAAATCTCACCAACTTCCATATTAAACACAGCATCCTCAAATTCCTTTACCATTTGTCCCTTAGTAAATTCGCCTAATCCACCACCTGAATCCTTTGATGGGCATGATGAGTAATTTTTTGCTGCTTCTTCAAAGCTCAATCCATTTTCTATTTCAGTTAATATTTCTTTTCCCTTTTCATAGCTTTCAATGAGAATATGACTAGCACTAACTGACTCCTGACGATTAAAATTATTTCTGTTCTTATCAAAATAATCGCGTAATTCTTCATCAGTAGCCCTTACGCTAGAAATCAATTTATTAACAGCATAGTCTTTAAGAAGGTTTGTTTTAGTAATCTCCAACAAGTGTTTAAACTCTGTATCCTCATCCATTTTTGTTTTTAATGCATCAAAATAAAACAATTCTTGATTAACCATTTCATTTATAACTCTTTTTATTCCATCTGGAGATTGAAATTGCATGGCCAATTGAGGACCAATATCATTCAAAAATTTTACTACATCATCCTTTGAAATTTCTTTCCCATTGACAATTGCAACTATATTGTTGTTTTCACTCATCAATATGCCTCACTTTCAAATACAAATTATTTGTTCCATTTCAAGTGTATCATATACAAGAAAAAAATAAAACCTCTTAGGGAATTCCTAAGAGGTAAACTTTTTTGTTTTCTGTTATTTGTTATTATAATACAACGATGTTTTCAGCTTGTAAACCTTTTTCTCCTTCAATTACATTAAATTCTACAGATTGACCTTCTTCTAATGTTTTGAAACCTTCTTTTTGAATTTGTGAGAAATGTGCAAATACATCACTTCCCTCTTCAGTTGTAATAAATCCAAAACCTTTTTCTGCATTGAACCATTTTACTGTGCCCTTCATAAACATATACCTCCAAAATTTATTTCTTTAATTCATGTAATCCTAACAATAAATTTCGTAACTATATGCTTAGTGCGTGAACTACAGTTTATTGTTTCTATTTATTACCACTGAATTAAAGCTATATAGTAATATTAACACTGTTTTGCCTAGATTGCAAGCAAATTTATAAAGTTTTATAACGTTTTCTGACTATTTTGCTAATATAAAAAAAATTATATAAACGTTTTCATGAATTTAATGTTATTAATTGATATTTATCTTTATTGTTAAATATGATACAATGTATGTATATAAAAAATTATACAAAAATACAAGGAGTGATGTTATGAATCCAATGATAAAAAAATACGTAGATGATAATTTCATGACTGAAGAAGAAGGAAAATATATTGAAAATGCAATCATGAATAAAGAATCTATCGTTGTATCAGGACATAGATCTTCTGGAATACGCCCTTTATTTGCAAACTTAATGGCTGTTGCAAAAAAAAGTTTCAACAGTGTTCAAGTAAAAAAAGTTGAAGATCTTGAAAAAGAAGCTGAGTTTTTCTTAATACCAGCATCAGATAGCTTAGAAGAAATGATAAGCGGAGCACTAGGTTCTGGGGATGCAGCATTTATAACTATCAAAGAACCAGAGCACCCAATTTCACTAATGAAAATATTAAAGACTAATTATAAAAAAGGTAAGGGTGGAACTAACAAGAAAATCCATACCTTAGAATGCAGAAAAGAAAATGACGTGCCTTTCTTAGATAAAATTACTGAAATGTATATTAATGAAGATGGCAAAGTAATAAAAACAGACTTTAATAAATAGTTAAGATTAATAAAACAAGAAAGTAGTAATATGTGAATCACACATATTACTACTTTCTTTTTATTTTTTTATCCATTTGCTTTTTCCAAATGCATTGATTTCATCGTCTTTAGAAATTTTATGAATATAGGTGTTTTCTTCATCATTCCTTGTGAAAGAAGAATATATTGTTTCACCATATTTAATCTCTTTTTTGTACATGATTTCAAGTTCATATAATAAATGATTTTCATCTATTTCAACAGGTATTGCTTCAAGCATCCAATCCAGATATTTAGCATTATTAACATGATTATTATAATCAATCTCAGATTTTCTTACATGAAAATCCACCACATCTCTCATTTCAATACGAGAAACATCTTTAAAGTCATAAAAGTCTGTAAAATGTTTTTCTGATATAGCTCCGTATATATCTACCATGGTTTGTGGAACCCTCTTAGGCCTTTTCTTAATTGTATCCAATAATACCCATTGGGTTGATGCCTTAATTATTTTTTCTCCTGCCATATTGTAAATAGCAAACTCTCTTAAGGCATAAAATCTATCAATAGATGAGCACCAAGTTTCTACCTTTATTTTATCTCGTGGTCTAGGATACTCTAAGAATCTAACCTTCCACCTATTTAACATCCATGCCATATTATTATCATATAGTTCAGAAATACCTACACCTAAACCAACACTTTGTATAGTTGAAACCTCTCCCATATAAGATAATATAGATGCAGGTCGTACTAAGCCATTTTTGTTACAATCGTAATATGGAACAATAATCTCTTTACTGTATTTAGCCATAAAGACACCTCCACATAAGATTATAACATAAGATATAAGATATGATTATATTCTTAATATTCCTATGATTATTATATCGGATAAATGACCCCACAAGCTATTCTTTTCCCAGAATTGCCTGCTGGTTGGCTACGATAATCATCTGGATTCTCATGTATTAAAACTGATCTTCCAATCACATCCTTAACCTTAAACTTGTTTGTGAAGAACTTTATCATAGCATAGCCATCATTGGAAAACAAAACCGGAAAATCTCCTGCGTGGTTACCATGGAATTGATTTTTGGGATTGTAATGTTCCCCAGCTGATGCAAAAGGCTCATTTGGGTCTTCTATGCTACATATTCCAGATTCATGTAAATGAAATCCAAATGGTCCAACAGGTTGGCTTGTAACAGTTGCAGGTTTATATAGTGGCAATCCCCATATTTTAGCTGTAACTAATGTTCCAGCTTTTACTTCTTCAAAAATAACTGTACCATATATATTTGGATAAAGGTTTCCACCTCTAATAGTTGCCCTAGCAGAAATATAGTTTAAAATGCTCATAAAAATCCCTCCTTACCACATATTTTATGCAGTAAGAAGGGATAAGTTAATAAAACTATCTCGCTGGCATTACTAGTACTTGAGATGGATATATATAATTTGGATTAGAAATTTTATCCTTGTTAAGTTCAAAAATTTCCGTATATCTAGCTCCCTTGCCTAGATATTTTCTTGCTATTTTCCACAAACTATCACCTTTTACCACTGTATATGTTTCAGCATCATATTGCGGAAGTTCTTGGACAGTAGGCTCAACAGGTATAGTTGGCCCTACAGGTTCTTCTGTAACTGGTACTTCTGGCACAACTGTTTCTTCTGGTATTACTTCCTCTTCTTCCACTACTGGCTCCCCAACGATAGTAATAAGCCCTGCAGCTTGGCCATACTTTTCTTCACTTATTACTCCATCAAGTACTTCTTCAGTGTAGTTTACAAGAGCATCTTCTAGTGCTACATATGTGTTATAACTTTCTAAGTTCTTTAATAAATAATAAGTGTCTCCACCTGCAGCTAAAAAATCATTAGTAGCTACTGTATATACCTTATCTAAGTCTATTGCTTCCCCACCTATTCTAACATCTTTAATACGAGCTCCAGGATTTGCTGGTGCAAAGTAGGTTGAATCAGGGAATTGTTCTCCATTTTCATACGGTACACTAGTATCTAGTGTAAATTCTATTCCTGATACCTGTGGAAATGCTCCTATTGATTGAGGGATACTAAATGTTGATGCTTCAAGAATCTCAATTAGTTGTGCTCCGGTTATTTCAACAGTTGATATTGTGTTCCCAAATGGGAATACTGTCTTCATATCTTTCATTGTCACATCACCAGCTGCAATAGATTCTCTAATTCCACCACCATTTGTAATAGCTGCATCAACTCCTCCGCCAACGGCTTCATTTGCTGCCCAAAGAATCGCATCAGCAGAAAAGTTTCCTAAGTTAGTCTCTTGTGTTCTAACTCCAGGGTCTCTGTTACCATCTAAAAACACTTCTGATACTGCAAAGACTTTTGAAAGTTCTTCATCTATTTCAGCAGCAATTTCATTTACTACAGCATTAATTGATTCGTCTACACGATTGTATTCTTCAGCTGAAATCAGCCTTGATTCAATATTTTCTTCATCAATAACAATAACACCAACATGTCCATATTTTGTTCCTGTAGAAGTCAAAATTGTTCCGTTAACTACTTCTCCTTCAATAATACTATGGCTATGACCATCTATAAGTATATCTATACCCTTAACATTTTCTAAAAGGTCATATGATGTATTAGGCCTACTTCCTTCATCAATTCCAAGGTGAGCTACACTAATAATATAATCAGCACCTAATTCTTCTAAATGGCCTACTTCCTTCTGTGCTGCTTGATACATTTCTACATCAGCTAAAAATTTAAGAGATGCAACGTTTTTAGGATTTGCTTTTGTCTGGGTTTCTGGTGTGGTAATTCCAAATAAACCCACTTTCCCTATTTCAGTTTCTAGTACAACGCTTTCCCCAAATGCAGGCAATCCTGTGTTTTCAATTAAAACACTAACTGAATGTATTGGAAATTCTGCAAGTTCTACTAGCTCTTTAAGATTATCATATCCAAAATCAAACTCATGATTACCTGGTACCATAAAGTCATACCCTATTAAATTCATGAATTCAATAGCGGTTTTTCCCTTGCTAAGATTTACTAGTGGATCTCCTTGAATCGCATCGCCAGCTGATACTAATAACACTTCAGCTCCTGCTTCCTCATAATCTTTTACAATTTGAGCTACTCCTGCTGCCCCTATGGATACTCCTTCAATAGCAACTTCTCCTCCATGTGTATCATTTGTATAAACAATAACAAGTTTGCCAGTTAAATCTTCTACTGCTGCTGCAAACTCATCAGCTGATACAGGAGCATATAATCCAATTACTAATACAAGGGCTAAAAGTAAAGACATTAACCTCTTTACTCCTCTGTTGGTTGAATAATACTCTTTTCTCATACTTAACCTCCTTAAAATAGTATTTTGGTCTTTAAACAAGCTATTCTAGAAATAATACAAGTATTACTACCTATTATAACATAATAATAGTAGTTTTCTTTATATAATTTTTTAAATATACTGAAATAGGCAAATATTATAACAATTCATATCTATTAAATATAAAGCATTGCTTTGTTTAATCAAAATCTACAGTCACCACACAATTTCGTCCTTTGTCTTTAGCCTTATATAAAGCTTCATCTGCCTGTTTCAAAACATCTTCAACATTGCTATTATTGTTACCAAATATTGTAGCTACCCCGATACTTACAGTAAAACTAATTTCACGGTTTTCATATATAACTTTTGTACTTAATACAGTTTCTCGTAGCTTCTCAGCAAGCATTTGCGCTTCCTTCAAAGATGTATTTTTTAAAAGCACAACAAACTCGTCTCCTCCTAATCGTCCAGCAAAATCAGATTTTCGAAAACTACTTGTAATAATACGACCCATTAAACTAATGACTTCGTCCCCTGCTGCATGTCCAAAAGTATCATTAATGTTTTTAAAACGATCTATATCAATCATCAGCAAAGATAATTTTTGATTATCCCTTTCTGCTCTAGAAAACTCCCTTAGAGCCAATTTAGTAAACTCAGCCCGATTATATAGCCCACTCAAGGAATCAAAAGTAGCTAATATAGTTAATTTTTCTTGAGCTTCTTTCTTTTCTGTAATGTCTCGAATACTCTTAAGCATCTTTGGTTGTTTATCATGATATATTTCCAAAGCTAATGTGTTAATTTCAAAAAAACGCTCTTTTCCATCTATCATCACTGAAAATTCCAAGCTTGTTTCACTTTCAAAAATTTCTAGCAAGTCTGGTTCACGATTAAATAATTGTTTTAAGGGGTAATTATCCAAGGTAATGTCTAATTTACTAAAAAACTCTTTAGCTGCCCTGTTGTAATCTATTAACCTCAGTCCAGATTCCAGTATCATCATACCATCAGGGCTGTTTTCAAAAATTGTTTCTCTAGCAAGAGTCTTTATTTCTAAAAAATCAT
>JAAYNS010000111.1 GCA_012520755.1 Tissierellia bacterium | reverse complement strand
TTAGATTCCTTAAAGAAAACAGGTTGGAAAATTATTATGCTAGCCTTGTTTGTTATATTTGGAACCTATATTGGTTCAGCAATCATAGCTGATGTAGTTCTAAGAATAATAGGACAGATATAAGTAAGCTAGATTTGATAATGGCCAAGTGGTCATAAATTTTTTCTTAACAATAATAGCCCTTTGGTTAGAGTTTTTCACTAATCAAAGGGCTTTTTATCTAGTATTTACCAATTATATTTATGCAAATGCATCTTGACAATTATGATATAATTGAAAATGGTCATACAAAACACATAATTATAGTTTTAGACTTAGTAATAAATTATAGAAAAGGATGGGGTTAATTTGACTGACAACAAGAAAATACTTAGAGAGAAATTAAAAGAAAATGATTTTTTTACATTACCAGGTATTTATGATTGCCTAGGGGCAAAAATAGCAGAAAGTTTAGGCTTTGATGCTTTATATTTATCTGGTGGTGCATTGTCATTGGCAGCATTAGGAAGACCTGATAGTGGTTATTTAAATCTAACTGATTTAAGAATGGTATTAGAAAGGGTTTTATCAACTGTTGATATTCCTGTTATTACTGATACTGATAATTCATTTGGTAATGCTATGCATGCTGCAGATACTGCTAAAACCTTAGAGCGAATGGGGGTTTGTGGTTTACAAATTGATGACAATATATTACCTCAACCAAAACCAGAAAATGATAAGGAAGTTATCTCTTGGGATTTGCTTGCTCCTAAATTAGAAGCAATAAGAAAAAGCACATCAGATGATTTTGTAATGATTCTAAGGACAATCATTGGGAAAACAGAAGGGATAGAAAAAGCAGTTGAAAGAGCAAGTAAAGCTGCTGATTTAGGTGTAGACTATGTATTTATTGAAGGATTCAATAGTGTTGAAGAGATGGAATATGCTACCATTGAGTCTAGAGCAAATCTTATGGTAAACTTAAATGAGAACACATTTGCGGCTACAGTTGATATTGAAAAGGTTAGGTCCATGGGATTCAAGATAGGTTTTTTCCCAATATCAACTATACATGTTGCAGCTAAGGCTATGTATGATGTATTGAGTTTACTTAAAGAAAAAGGAACTACTATGGAAATGAAGAGCCAAATGATACCATATTCAGATTTAATGAGATTATATAATTTCTATGACGATGTTGAGAAATATTCAAAGCTATATAAATAATATTAAAAATAATAGATTAGGTGGTAGTTCATGGATTTACTAGATATGAAAGCCTTCCTGGATAATTTAGTTGATAGTTTTAAAATAGTCCTTGATTTAGAATGTACTATTATTAACGCTAATCCAATAAAGAGAGTAAGTGGAACTGGGATCTATAAGTTAAATCCCAATGAAGGCAATTGGCAAAGTTCATATGCCATTAAGGTAATAGAAGATAAGAAGCCCTTGGTAGTAATTGATACAACTGATCGTAATTGGGTTAAGGTCGGAAAAAATGTCGATTATTATTCATTGGTATTACATCCAATTATGGTAAACAATATGGTAAAGGGAGTTATTGCCTTAGCTTCCCTAAATAAAAAGCAGCAGGATTTTATAAAGGAAAAGTCTAATGATTTATTGAATTATTTAGATAAAATATCACAATTAATATCAGCAAAGTTTGAGCAAGAAAAACTCTTGAATAAAATAACCCTTATGAATAATCAGTTATCCCTAGTATTTGAATCTGTTACTGATGGGATAATCCTTTACTCTAAGAAAGGAAAGATACTCCAAATAAATGAGAGAGCAAAAGAAATATTAGATTATGATAATCCAATAAAATATAGTAAGCAAGTTAAAAAGATAAGCAAAATAGCTAATTACACAATAGACAATTCTGAAAACATCGAAAAGCAAATATATATTAATGCTAATGAAAATATTTATCCTATCATGGTAAGGTCAATATTAAATTCTGATGATGAAGAACATAAAGCAATTATTTTGCTAAATGATTTTAAAGAAATACAGAGTCTAATGACTCAAAATGACAATGAAATAAATAATAACGCCCTAGATAATATAGTAGGAAATAGTGAAGAAATAAGAAAGCTCATTGAAAGGATTAAAATCATTTCTAATAATGATTCTAATATACTATTACTAGGAGAAAGTGGGACAGGAAAAGAGCTTTTTGCTAGAGCTATACATGCTACAAGTGACAGGAAGGACAACCCCTTTGTTGCTGTAAACTGTGCTGCGATTCCTGAAATGCTTTTAGAAAGTGAATTATTTGGATATGAGGATGGTTCTTTTACTGGAGCAAAAAAGGGTGGAAAGATAGGTAAGTTTATTTTAGCAGACGGTGGGACCCTCTTTTTAGATGAGATAGGGGATATGCCTCTTTACTTGCAAGCAAAACTCCTTAGGGTCTTGGATGATAAAAAGATTGATAGGGTAGGGTCATCTAAGCTTGTAGATGTTGATGTCCATATAATATCTGCCACTAATAAAAACCTTGAAGAAATGGTGCAGAAAAAGGAATTTAGGGAAGACTTATTCTACAGACTAAATGTAATCCCTTTATTCATACCACCATTAAGGGAAAGAGAAAACGACGTTATACTACTAGCTGAATATTTTATTAAAAAATACAACAATAAGTTTTCTAAAAAGATTGTTGGACTTAGTAATGAGGTATATGAAATATTAATGAAGTATTCCTGGCCAGGAAATGTAAGGGAACTAGAAAATAGCATAGAATATATGGTAAGTTTTGAATCAAGCAACTATATACAAATCAATAATTTACCTCATAAGTTACGTAGTTTTCATTTTGGTGATGATAAGACAGGATTAGAATATGATACTAAAGAAGCCTATGACTCTACTAAAACTCTAAAAGAACAAATAGCAATCAAAGAAAAAGAGATAATTCACAATTTGGCTTTAAGTTATGAACAGCCACTTAAGTTAGAGGATATCAGAGAAATCTGTGAGAAGTTAGACATCAGTATAGCCTCGTTTTATAGGAAGTATAAATAAATACTTCTCAATATTGAAAACGCTTCTCAAGAATGAGAAGCGTTTTCCTAACTTTTATCTCAAAATTGAGAAAAGCACCTGTCCATTTGTCGAAAATTAGCTATTTAATAATTGGCACGACATTTGCATTATATAATGTCGTGGAGGTGATGATGATATGAGTTATAGGATAAAGGAGATGAGCTGGCTCCAATTTAACAAAAGAAGAAAAGAGACTTCTTCAGTAATTATCCCTATAGGTAGTGTAGAAGTTTATGGACCCCACTTGCCTTTAGGTACAGATTGTATAGTTGCTGAAGCAATAGCAGACAGGGTAGCAGAAAAGTTTGATGCCCTTATTAGTCCCATGATAGAAATAAATGATGCATCAGCTTTGCAAGCATTTCCAGGAACTTTTAATGTTGCAAGAGAAAATTTCTATGGGCCATTAGAAAACCTTTTCAAGTCCTTGATTGACTATGGTTTCAAAAACTTTCTTTTCTTAAGTGGTCATGGTGCCAGCGTTGATATGACTTCCCACTTATGTAGGAAGTATCAAAAACAATATGATATTAAGTGCGGGCAAATCGATTGGTGGAGATTTGCTGCTGCAAATAGCGATGGGATATTAGATTATAAAGGTCCTATGGCACATGGCCATGCTAGCGAATGTGGCACTTCAGTGATGTTATACTTAAGACCTGATTTAGTGGACATGAGCAAAGCAGAGCTAGTAGCTCCTTTGGCAGAAGTGTATGAAATATTTACTGATGTTATCAGGTATATACCTTTTGAAGAAAAAACCAATAACGGAACTATTGGTGATGCAAGAGCAGGAAGTGCAGAAAAAGGAAAAATGTTAGTGGAAAAATGTGTAGATAGAATTGTAAGCTACATGGAATATGAGTTTAAATAAGAAAGAGACAATGTGAAGGGAGAAAGAACAATGAAAAAAATTACGAGGTTAATTACAGTACTATTAATTCTTTCAATGCTTTTTGTTGGTTGTTCATCAGGTAAAGATTCAAGCAGTAGTGTTGATGAAACTGGTGAAAGAAAGCTAAAGGATACTATAGTATTAGCCCATTGGGAAGAACCAGCAACTTTAGATCCACAAGCTTCAAACAAGGTTTCATATTTTTTAGTACAAGAACAAATATTTAACTATTTAGTATATGAAGATCCACAAGGTAATTACTATCCAGAATTAGCAACTGAGTGGGAGTACGTAGATGATTTAACTTTGAGATTTACTTTAAGAGATGATGTATATTTCCATAATGGAGAAAAATTAGTAGCAGATGACGTAAAATTCACTATTGAAAGAGGAACTCAAAACCCAATAAGTGCATCAATCTTTAAGTATTTTGATGCAGAAGGAACAACAGTTGTAGATGATCACACAATTGATGTTAAGTTCAAGGTGCCTTATGCAGGAGCTCTTAATGTATTGGGTTCATGGAGAGGTGCAATCGTAAGTAAAAAGGCTGTTGAAGAAATGGGAGATGCACAATTTGGTCGTGCTCCTATAGGTACAGGCCCATATAAATTTGAAGATTGGCAAAGTGGTTCAGTTATTAAGTTAACTAGAAATGAAGAATATTGGGGAGATAAGGCAATAACTAAAAATGTAGAATACAGAATAATTCCTGAAGCTACAAACAGAGTTATTGAACTTGAAACTGGTGGAGTAGATGCAGCTTATAATATTAGCACTAATGATGTTAATAGAATAAGAGAAAATGAAGACCTAAACTTATTAATGGGACCTTCATTTAGATATACAACAGTAACATTTAGTATGAAAAATGAAAAGCTACAAAACCAAGATTTAAGAGATGCTTTAGCTTATGCTATTGATAAACAAGCTATTGTTGATGCTATATATGGAGACACTGCTGAAGTTGCAGCAGGAGTATTACCAAAAAATGCTTTTGGATATAAAGAATTTGAACCAGTACCATATGATGTAGAGAAGGCAAAAGAATTAATGGTTAAGGCTGGATATCCAAATGGAATAGAGCTTAAATTCGTTTGTGAGCCAATAGAAGAATATGTTAGAACAGCTGAAGCATTACAAAACATGTGGAAAGAAATAGGAGTAACACTAGATATTCATACAATAGAAAATGCTGCATATTTAGCACAAGGAAATGAGTTTGAAGTAGGATTTAGAGCAGGTAATGCAAATGAGCCTTCAAATATTTTGGTAATATATGATTCAACTTTCGCAGATAAGATACAACCAAATGATCAATGGATAGATGATAAATTAGCAGAGGTAGCAAGTTTACTTGATCCAGAAGAAAGAACAGCTTCCTTAGCTGAACTTCAAGACTATCTATGGAATAAGAGATGGACAATTCCAATAGCATATACAAATGTTATCTATGCTACAACTAAGAATGTTGAAAATTGGGAAGTACATCCTATTAACCTAACTAATATATCAGAGGTTTCTGTTTACGAAAACTAAACACACATATTAAAAATACTGTACAGATGGAGCCTTCTCCATCTGTACCAATTTATATTATCGAATTAGTTATAGTAGGCAGCATATGAAAGATAAGGAGACTAAACTATGTTTAAGTATGTATTAAAAAGACTAGTAATGATGATACCCGTTTTAATCGGAGTGTCTTTAGTAATTTTTACAATGGTTTTTCTAACTCCTGGTGATGCAGCCGAGATGATATTAGGAGATTTGGGGACACCGGAGGATAAGGCATTATTAAGAGAAGAGCTAAAGTTAGATGAACCTTACTTAGTAAGATATATAGATTATATTAAAGACTTAGTTCTAGAAGGAGACTTGGGGACATCTTATACTACAAAAAGACCTGTTTTAAATGAAATCTTAGAAAGATTTCCAACTACAGTTCAACTTGCTGGTATGAGTGTAATCTTAGCCTCGGTTATAGGTATTGTAGCTGGGATTATATCAGCAACTAAACAGTATTCAATATTTGACAATATAGCAACTGCAGTATCATTATTTGGAGTTTCTATGCCCAACTTTTGGACAGGTTTAATGCTCATATTGATTTTTTCAGTCCACTTAGAATTGCTACCCTCATCAGGATTTCATGCACCGAGATACTGGATATTACCAGTGGTAACCCTTGGAGCTAGTAATGCCGCTTCTATAATGAGAATGACAAGATCCAGTATGCTTGAGGTAATAAGACAAGATTATATAAGAACTGCAAGGGCAAAGGGTCAAATAGAAAGAGTTGTAATTATGAAACATGCATTGAAAAATGCTTCTATACCAATTCTTACAACAATGGGATTAACTTTCAGCAAAATGCTTGGTGGAGCTGTTCTTACAGAATCCATATTTGCAATTGCAGGTATTGGAAAGTTAATGGTAGATGCTATAAAACTAAGAAATACTCCTGTGGTACAAGGAGGAGTAATATTTATTGCTTTCGCAGTGTCTATAGTTAATCTAGTGATAGATATTATTTGTGCATATATTGACCCACGTATTAAATCACAATATGTAAGTGGGAAACCAAAGAAGAAAAAACAAGCAAAGGAAGGAGTGAGTGCAAATGGATAGTAGTATGACAGCAAAACCTAATTCTAAGAATAAGGGACAATCTATGGATGTACTTAGAAGGCTTTTTAGAAGCAAGGGTGCAGTTGTAGGCTTGGTTATTATTACCGTATTACTGATATTTGCTATTTTTGCAGATTTTATCGCTCCTTTTGGTTATGATGATCAATTGTTATCTAGAAGGTTACAAGCACCAAGCTCTGAACACTTGTTAGGTACAGACGACTATGGTAGAGATATTTTTAGTAGAATTGTCTATGGTAGTAGAACATCACTACTTATAGCCCTATTATCAGTAGCTTTTTCAAGTGTAATCGGTGTTGCAATTGGGTGTATTGCTGGTTACTATGGTGGACGTACTGATAATGCAATAATGAGGTTTATTGATATATTGTTAGCTATACCAAGTATACTACTTGCAATTTCTATTTCAGCAGCACTTGATCCTGGTGTTATAAACTTGGTAGTTGCAGTAGGTATAGGAGCCATGCCACCATATGCAAGAATAGTAAGGGCTTCTGTTATGTCAGAAAGAGATAAGGAATATATAGAAGCTGCTCGTTCTATAGGAGCAAATGATTTTAGGGTTTTAATAAAGCATGTGCTTCCTAATGTTATGGCACCAATTATCGTTCAGTCAACGATGAGTATTTCAACTGCTATTATAACAGCAGCCTCATTAAGCTTTATAGGCCTTGGAATTGCACCACCTACACCAGAATGGGGCTCAATGCTATCAGCTGGTAGGGCTTATATTAGAGACGCATGGTGGGTTGTAACATTCCCTGGATTAGCAATTATGTCGGCAGTTTTTGGATTTAACTTATTAGGCGATGGATTAAGAGATGCATTAGATCCAAAACTTAAGAATTAAGAGGAAGGGATATTATGGAGAAATTACTAGAAATAAAAGATTTAGTTGTGCATTATAAGACTTCAGAATTTACCGTAGAGGCAGTAAATAATATTTCCCTGTCTATAAATAGAGGAGAATCTGTTGGTTTAGTAGGAGAAACTGGTGCAGGCAAAACAACAACTGCCCTTAGCATTATGCAGCTTATAGCTGATCCACCAGGAAAAATAGTCAATGGTGAAATATATCTTGATGGTGTAGATTTATGCAAATTAAGTCAAAGAGAGCTTATAAAGATAAGAGGAAACAAAGTTTCAATGATATTTCAAGACCCTATGACTTCTCTTAATCCTGTAATTACTATTGGAGAGCAAATAGCAGAAGTTATTAGACTGCATAATAAGGTCTCAAGATCTGAAGCACAGATGAGAGCGGTTGATATGTTGAATTTGGTAGGTATATCAGAAGAAAGATTTAATGATTATCCTCATCAATTTTCAGGTGGGATGAAACAAAGGGTAATTATAGCTATTGCCTTAGCTTGTAATCCGGAATTGTTGATTGCTGATGAACCTACAACGGCTTTGGATGTTACAATCCAGGCGCAAGTTCTTGACTTAATGGAAAATTTAAAGAAAGAATTTAATACATCCTTATTAATGATTACTCACGATTTAGGTGTAGTTGCAGAGATTTGTGATAAGGCAGCTATTATGTATGCGGGAGAAATAGTTGAATATGGGAATTTAGAGCATATATTCAATAAGACAAAACATCCATATACTAAAGGGTTATTTGAATCAATTCCAAAATTTGATGAAGAGGTAGAAAGATTAAAACCTATAGTAGGATTAATGCCTGACCCTTCAAATTTACCTGATGGCTGTAGCTTTGCTCCAAGATGTCCTAATAGGACTGAAGAGTGTACTAAGGGTGAAATACCTGCTATTGAGGTAGAACCAGGGCACATTGTAAAATGTATTAATTTCATTGCCTAAGGAGGTGGAAATATGAGCACTATACTAGAGGTTAAAAACTTAAAAAAATATTTTAGAACGCCAAAAGGTTTATTGCATGCCGTAGATGATATATCTTTTAAGGCAAAACAAGGTGAAACACTAGGTATTGTTGGTGAGTCTGGTTGTGGAAAATCAACTTTGGGAAGAGCAATAATACGATTACACGAACCAACATCTGGAGAAGTAATATTTGATGGTCAAGATATTACAAAATTGTCTAATAAGGAATTTGACAAGGTAAGACCTGATATGCAAATGATATTCCAAGATCCATATTCATCGATTAATCCACGTATGTCAGTATCTGAGATAATATCAGAACCATTGATTATATATAAGAGATTTAATAACAGACAAGGCATAGAAAATGAAGTAGCTAGATTAATGGACACAGTGGGACTAGCACGTAGATTTGCAAATTCATACCCACATGAGCTAGATGGAGGAAGAAGACAAAGGATTGGTGTTGCAAGAGCATTATCACTGAATCCAAAGTTTATAGTCTGTGACGAGCCTGTATCAGCCCTTGATGTTTCCATTCAAGCGCAAATTCTAAATCTTATGCAGGATTTGCAAGCTGAAAGAAATCTAACTTATTTATTCATTACCCATGATTTGTCTGTAGTAAAACATATTTCCAATAATATTTTAGTAATGTATTTAGGAAATATGGTTGAATATGCTAGTTCAAAAGACATTTTTAAAACTAGACTACATCCATATACCAAGGCACTTTTGGCAGCTGTGCCAATACCAGTACTAGGTATGAAAAAGGAAAGAAAACTCCTTAAAGGAGAAATAACATCACCGATAGAACCAAAACCAGGATGTAGATTTGCATCAAGATGTGAATATGCTAAAGAAAAATGTAGTAATGAACAGCCTGAACTAATTGAGGCACTTGAAGGACATTTTGTTGCTTGTCACTATGTTAAGGAAATAAATAATATTTAAAGGATGATTGTATTGAGAAAATATAAGGTTGGAGTTATTCAATTAAATACCCAGTCTGATTTGGATAAGAACTTAGAAACTATAGGGAATTTAGTTGAAGAAGCTGCACAAAATGGGGCAAAGTTAATTTCATTGCCTGAAAATATGGATCAAATTGCTAAAGACAAAGAAGATTATGTAGTAGATGAAATTCCAGGCAAAACTATCAATTTCATGATGGAATTGGCAAAAAAACACAAACTATGGATCCATTGTGGAAGTATTAAAGAGTACAACAAAAATGGCAAGCCTTTTAATACTACTGTTATGCTAAATCCTGATGGAGAAATAGTGTCTAAATACAGTAAGTTACACTTGTTTGATGTTGATTTGGATATTAGTGGAAGTTTTAAAGAATCGGACAATAATTCACCTGGAAGCGAGATTGTAAATATAGAAACTGAAGTAGGAAATTTAGGCTTTACTATTTGTTATGATATAAGATTTCCTGAATTGTTTAGATTGTTGACATTAAATGGGGCAGAAGTAATTTTTGTACCTGCTAACTTTACTTATCAAACAGGTAAGGCCCATTGGTCAACACTGCTTAGAGCCAGAGCAATTGAAAATGGAGTATATATAATTGCATGTGGTCAATGTGGACAAAAGCCAAAGGTGTTAGCATATGGTCATAGTATGATAGTAGATCCTTGGGGAACTGTTTTAGCAGAGGCTGAGGAAGAAGAAGGTATAATATATGCTGAAATCGACTTGGACTATATTAATAAAGTTAGAAGTGAAGTGCCAAGCCTGTCTAATAGAAGGGCAGACATATATGATTTAATAATTAAAAAAGACTAAGATAAGAATTACTTGTTATGAAGAGGCGGGTCTGTCTCCCTCTTATTTTTCTATGAGTGTTGACGGATTGCCGGAATGGAGGTTACTATGATTGATTTAATGGACGAAGCTAAAAAGCTAGAAGAAACCATAATTGAACACAGAAGATACTTGCATCAATATCCTGAGCTGGGTATGGACTTACCTATTACAACAAGCTATGTAAAAGAAAAATTAATTGAAATGGGATATGAACCTAAGGAAATATGTGATTCTGGTATCGTTACTACAGTTGGTGGCAAAAAGCCAGGCAAGACATTTCTATTAAGAGCTGATATGGATGCGTTACCTATAGAAGAAACATTAGATTTACCATACAAGTCCAAAACTGAAAATATGCATGCTTGTGGACACGATTTCCATACTGCTATGCTACTAGGTGCAGCTGAGATTCTTAAAAAACATGAAGATGAAATAAATGGGACAGTGAAACTTATGTTTCAACCAGGAGAAGAAATATTTACTGGTGCAAAAACAATGATAGAAAATGGACTCTTAGAAAACCCTAAGGTAGATGCAGCTGTGATGATACATGTTAGGCCAGGAGTAGATGCTCAACCAGGAACAGTTATTGGAACAAGTGCATTAGAGGGAGCAGCTGCTTCAGACCAGTTTACAATAACTGTACAGGGAAAAGGTGGACATGGAGCAATGCCTGATACTACAGTTGATCCATTAAATGTTGCAGCACACCTTCATATAGCCCTACAGGAGATTAATGCTAGGGAGGTTCACCCTTCAGAATTTATGGTCTTAACTGTGGGACAAATCCATGGTGGAAATGCAGCAAATATAATTCCAGATACGGCTACTTTATCAGGAACTATAAGAACTTATAAAAGTGATATTCGTGAGTTTGTAAAGAAACGATTAGTAGAAGTATCTAATGGGGTTGCAAGTACCTTTAGGGCTAGTGTAGATGTGGAGTTTTCAAAAGGATGCCCAAGTGTTTTAAATGATAAAGAGCTTTTATCTGACCTTAATGAATATCTTTATAAATTACTTGGGGATGAGGGGTATTTTAACGCTTCAGATTTCCCAGAACTTCATCTTGAAAGGATGTCAGGTTCAGAAGACTTTGCTTATATAAGTGAAAAGGTACCAAGTGTAATGCTAAGATTAGCTGTAGGTAGGCTAGAGGATGGATACACATATCCACAGCATCATCCAATGGTTACCTTTGATGAAAGAGCACTATATAAGGGTGCAGGAGTATATGCTTCTGTAGCTATGGAATGGTTAAGAAATAATTAGAGCTTAGACGTCTTATAGTAGTATTTCGGTATACTACTATAAGACGTTTTGTTATTCAAGACAGAAGGCAACTTCTAATTTGGAATCTAGATAAGTCTAGAAAAAAATGCATTTCTAAATTGTACTTTCTATAAGTATCATAAAGATTATACTTAATTCTATTTTTTATTATTATTGTTTTTATCTGTATATTGTATCTACCTAGGAAAAAAGAAAGGCGCCTCTCTAATGGAGGAGATACAATGTACCATGAATTCAATAAAAGACTTGAAAAAGCCAAGAAGGGGGACTCGAAAGCTGTTGAACAAATATTAAATGATTTACATCCATTAATAATCTCTTCAATTAAAAGATATTATTATAGGTTAGATTTGTTTGATGATTTGATACAAGATGGTAGAATAGTAATTATAGAATGTATTAATAATTATGATGAGGCTAAGGGAGTATTCTTTTTGGGATATGTAAAAACCATGTTAAGGTATACATACCTTAATAAGCACAGGGATAGAAGTAATTTATCTTTAAATGAAAAGATAGGAAATGATGAAGAGGATGAACTAATAGATCTATTAGAATCCAAGGAAGAAAGTGCAATAGAAAAAATAATTAAATTTGATGAGAATCAAGCATTGAGGCAGGCAATAATAGAATTACCTATGAGGCAAAGACAAGTGATAATTAGCTATTTTTACGAGGAACTTACAATCAGCCAAATAGCAAAAAAATATAATATAGCATATAGAACTGTAGTAAATGTTAAGACAGGAGCATTGAAAAACCTTAAAGGGATTTTTGCACAACTTGACAATAAAAGGTAATAAAGATACTATATATTTATGGTTAAGGAGATGTTATTATGGATAAAATTTTAATGCTTGTCTCCTCTCTTTTATTTGCATTAGGTACTTACTATGCTAGGATTTTAGCAATAAACACAGGTATGTCTGCAGCAATAACTTCTTTTACAAGATTTGTTATGGGTGCAGTTTTTTTAGGTGGATACTTAATGTACAATAAACAATCTTTCAGACCCAATAATCCCAAAACTATATTATTAAGGGTTTCTTTGAATTTTGGAGCTATTTTATTAAGTACCTTGTCATTAAACTACACTTCCATAACAAACAACAATTTGCTCAATATGTTGTATCCGGTATTTGTGGTTTTACTTGCTCCTTTAATATCAAAAGAAAGTATAGAGAAGAGTACTTATATCTATTTAGGCCTTGTAATGGCGGGAGCATATCTTATAACCAATCCTAGTTTTTCAAGTATCAATCTTGGAGATGTATTTGCATTTCTTTCAGCAGTATTTACTGCTTTTTCTATCTTTGCTTTAAAGGATGCAATGTTATATGACGATCCCAATTTAATTATTTTTTATGCTATGATATTTGGTGTTATTTTTAATTTTCCTATAGCTTATAATGATCTAGTGAATTTTGAAATGGCTGGTTTATTCACAGCCATACTTTCAGGGGCAACTGGATTGTTGGGGATGTTGGCCCAAACTTGGAGTTACAAAACCTTAGATTCAGCTACAGGATCTTTAATATCAACAAGTAGAATAACAATGTCAGCAATAATTGGATACTTACTCCTGTCAGAACCTCTTGATGTTAGAAGAATTTTGGGTATAATATTGGTTACAATAGCCTTAATAGGAGTAAGTGGGTATTTTAAGCCTTATTATGGGGAGAAGGAGGAAGAATAAATGAAAATAGTAGTATTAGAAAGTTTAGCAGTAGCGGAAGAAAAATTAAGAGATATAGCAAAACCATTGACAGATGCAGGAAATGAGTTGATCATATATGATAAAACTGATGATATAAATCTGCAAAAAGAGAGGGTAGCTGATGCTGATATTCTTGTTATAGCAAATATGCCCTTAAAGGGTGAAGTTATTAGGGCGGCAAAAAATCTTAAATATCTATCAATAGCATTTACAGGCTTTGATCATGTGAACTTAGAGGCTTGTAGGGAAAACAATATACTGGTTTCAAATGCTGCAGGATATGCAACGGTTGCTGTACCTGAATTGGTTTTCGGATCTTTAATATCACTGCTCCGAAGTATTGTTCCACTTGATAAAGTTACAAGAGATGGTGGAACTAAAGAAGGATCAAGACAACAAGAAATATATGGCAAGAAGTTTGGAGTTATTGGAACAGGAGCTATTGGTTCTAGGGTAGCAAAAATTGCTTTAGCTTTTGGAGCAAGTGTATTAGCTCAGAGCAATAATGAAGATGAAGAGTTAAAAGCTTTAGGGGTAGAATATTGTTCTTTAGATGACTTGATAAAAGAATCTGATTTTATTTCAATAAACACACCATTAACACCAAGCACTAAGGGTCTTATAAACAAAGAGAAAATTGCTTTAATGAAGAAAAATGCAATAGTAATAAATACAGCAAGAGGTCCTGTTGTAGATAATGATGCACTGGCGGAAGCATTAAAGTCAGGCAGAATTGGAGGGGCTTGTATAGATGTATTCGATAAGGAACCACCTTTAGATAAAGATTATTCACTTTTATCAGCACCAAATACTGTACTAATGCCCCATGTTGGATTCGCAACAGAAGAGGCAATGGTAAGGAGAGCCCATATTGTATTTGATGATAATATTGCAGGGTATATAAGAGGAGAACATGTAAATAAGGTTATATAAAGGAGGAGCATATGGAATATAAATTTCTTCATACTTGTATAAGGGTAATGGATTTAGACAAATCACTGAAGTTTTACAAGGATGCATTGGGTTTAGTAGAAACAAGAAGAAAGGATTTTCCTGATGATGAATTCACTTTGGTTTTTTTATCGGATGTAGATGGTAAATTTGAATTAGAGTTGACTTATAATTATAATCCTGAAAAACCTTATACAATAGGGAATGGATATAGCCATTTGGCAATGTCTGTAAAAGATTTAGAGGCTTCAAGACAAAAACATATGGAGATGGGATATAAAGTAACAGAATTATCAGGCTTACCAGGGGATCCACCAAGGTACTATTTTGTTACAGATCCAGATGGATATGATATAGAAATAATAAGAGCAACAAAATAAGCTATAATCAAGTAATCAAAAGGAGCTTGGCCATTTTGATAGGCCTAAGCTCTTTTTATATATTTCTTTATTTTCTTGTGGTATAATCTTATATAATATTTTTGTTTACGAAAGGAAGATTCCATGTATCAATTATTCGCAGTTATTTTATCATTTTTATGTATTCCTATCTTATTTAGATTGAAAATTAAGCTTAGTAAAACTTTGTTTATTACAGCTGGCATATTAGGACTGCTTTCTGGAATAGGCATTGACAGTATAAAGGAAGCTGTTTTAAGTGTGTTTATAGATTCATCTTCATTATCTACTCTATTGGCTGTCTCTATGGTAACTATTTTAAGCGGACTAATGAAAGAATATGGAATTCTTGACAAAATTGTTGAATCTATGGCTGCTATAATAAAAAACAAAAAAATAATTCTCATGATTGTACCAGCTTTAATAGGAATGCTAATAGTTCCAGGAGGGGCTCTTTTGTCAGCCCCATTCATTAACAATCTAGGAGAAGAAATGGATATAAAAGTTTCAAGACGAGCTGCTATTAACTTGGTTTTTAGACATATAGCAATGTTTGTTTTACCATATTCAACATCTCTATTGATTATTGCTGGGTCTATGCCAGAATTAAGTATATTTAAAATAATTCTTTATAATTTAGTATATGTAATCCCTATGACTATAATTGGATACTTTATGTTCATAAAGGATTTAAGGCATGAAGAAGAAGTAAGTGAAAAGAAGGATAAAGGAAAGGGCCTACTTGCTCTATTGACTTATACTTCACCTATTTATATAAGTGTTATAATAAATCTTTTAACAGGTTTACCATTTTATATTGCCCTTATAGGTAGTATTGTTTTAGTCTATCTAATAAGTGATAAAAAAGGTTTTCTCATGAACTTGCTTAAATCATTTAATCTAAGTACGGTATCTACGGTCATAGCTATATTTATAATAAAGGGAATAATTTTAAGAATGGATGAATTATTATTAATATTTAATAATAGTTTTGCACAAAGCAATAGCATTTTTACTATTATGATAGTCTTTTTTATCTCCTCATTTTTATTTGGATTTATCACGGGGAGTCAACAAGCCTCTATGGCTATTTTATTACCTATGATTTCTGCACTTCAAGTAAGTGGGGAAACAATATATGTATATATCTCTTTTGCTTTTGCTTGTGCATTTGTGGGATATTTCTTTTCTCCAATACATTTATGCCAAGCCTTTACAGTGGAATATATGGGAACAAGCACAAAAGAAGTATATAGTGAATATAAATACTTCCCATTAATATTGGTAATAGTATCTATGCTTTCTTTTTTAATATTAATGTAGGTAAGTAATTAATAAATAAATAAACAAATAAATAAATAATATTTTTTTAATTGCTAAGAAGTTGGTATAATAAGCGATTATTTGCGAACCGTATTCAGCAATATAAAAATATTCAGAAAATTTTACAAAAAAGCCTTTACAAAGTAAAAAGGTTATGGTACTATTAACTAAAGTTCATAGATGGCAAATTAAGTTCGACAATACTGAATGAAATATAAAGATAGGTGAAGTGAATGAATAGTAAAGGAAGAGTACAATCAATTGATAGGGCAATTGCAGTGTTAAATTGCTTTTCATTAAAAAGACAAGAATTAAGGCTAACTGAAATTGCTGATGAACTTGATTTAAATAAGAGTACAGCTCATGGTATAATTACTACTTTAAAATATCATGGACTAATTGATCAAGATGAAGAGAGCCAAAAATATAGACTAGGTTTAAAATTATTAGAATTAGGTGGTATAGTTAAAGAGTCAATTGGGATTAGGGAAATTGCTAAACCATACATAGATGAAATTCGTTCAAAATTAGAGGAAACCGTTCATCTTGGCACTTTGGATAAAAAAGAAGTAGTATATTTAGAAAAGGCAGAATCTCATCAATCTATGAGAATTGTAACGACAATTGGTTCTAGGATGCCTGCATATTGTACAGGCATAGGGAAAGCAATGTTGGCGTATGTTGATGAACAAACTGTTTTAGATTTGCTACCTGATGAAATTGAAAGATTTACACCGAATACAATAACTGACAAGAACCAGTTAATTGAGGAATTAAAAAAGATTAGAGATCAAGGGTATTCTTTAGATAATCAAGAGCATGATCTTGGCTTGACTTGTGTAGGGGCACCAATTTTTGACAATTTAGGTAATGCTAGTTATGGTATAAGTGTTTCTGGACCTTCAATTAGGATTACAGAAGATAGAATCAAAGAAATAATTACAATTGTTAAGGATGCAGCTGATAAAATTTCGAGAGAACTAGGGTATTGTGAATAAAGGGCATAATAAATGCCCTATTCTTTAAAACAAATATAAGAACACAGTTCGACATTACCAAATAAACTACAGGGAGTTGATATATGATATTTGATTTTCAATTGTAAATTAGCTTTATTTTGATTAATAAATTTTAAAGGAGAGTGTAAAATGAAAAAACGTAGCATTTTATTTCTAAGCTTTATTCTTGTATTATCAATCATTGTAACAGCTTGTAGCAGTGGTGAATCTAGTACACCGGCTGCAAACGGTTCCCCAGTAGCTGGTGAAACAAAAGTACTTAAATTAGGTCATGTTGCAGCACCAGATACTGCATATGACAATTTTGCTCATGAATTTAAAAGATTAATCGAAGAAAGATCCGACGGTAGATATCAAATAGACATATATCCAGCAGGTCAACTAGGTATTGATAGAGAACTTATGGAATCACTTCAAATTGGTAATGTTGATTTCACAGTTATCACAGCATCAGATATAAATCAATTTGTTCCAGCAATGGGAGTTCAAGATTTACCTTACTTATTTATGGATTGGGATCATGTTGAAAAATATTTAGCATCAGATGCATGTAAGGAATTTTATGCATTGACAGATTCAGTAGGCATGACTACTTTAAGCTTTATGCCAAGAGGATTCAGACATGTTACTACTAATAGTAAACCAGTTTACTCACCAGCAGATTTAAGTAACCTGATATTAAGAGTTGCAGAAAGTGAAGTATATATAGATACATTTAGGGCATTAGGTGCAAACAGTATCTCATAAATTTAGTCCTGAAGACATTATTAGTGTTGTTGGAGCTCTAGACAAAGCAGGAATTGACATAATAGAGATAGGCCATGGTGACGGTTTAACAGGTTCAACCATAAACTATGGGTTTTCTGAACATAGTGATTATGACTTAATAAAGGCAGCTTCATCTGTAATAACTAAATCTAAACTTGCTGTACTTCTTGTACCTGGTATTGGAACTGTTGAAGATATGGAGAAAGCTAAGGAATCTGGTATAACTGCTATAAGAATTGCAACGCATTGTACTGAGGCTGATGTAGCAGAGCAACATATAATGGCTGCAAAAGATTTGGGCTTGTTTACAGTAGGATTTTTAATGATGGCTCATTTAACAGATGTAGATAGATTAGTTGAGGAAGCACTTAAAATGGAATCCTATGGAGCAGATGTAGTATATGCTACTGATTCTGCTGGTGCAATGTTGCCTATTGATGTTACAGAGAAGATTTCTGCTCTTAAGAGAAATTTAAAAATTCCTATAGGACATCATAGTCATAACAATCTTGGTCTTGCTGTAGCAAATAGTTTAGCTGCTATAGAAGCAGGAGCAACATATATAGACGGTTCATTGTCGGGATTAGGTGCTGGTGCTGGAAACACTTCAACTGAAACATTAATTGCTGTTTTAAATCGAATGAATATAGAACATAATGCAGATTTATATGCAGCTATGGATGCTAGCACTAAAGGTTTAATACCTGTATTGGAGGCTAAGGGACTTAAACCTCAGACTAATTTAGATGCTATGATTATGGGATATGCAGGGGTATATTCAAGTTTTATGCTTCATGCGAAGAAAGCAGCAAAAAGATTTGATGTTGACGTTCGTGATATATTGATGGAGCTTGGCAAAAGAAAAGCTGTTGGTGGTCAAGAAGACTGGATTATAGAAGTAGCACATGAATTAAGTCTAGAAGCATCTAATAAGTAAAATTATACGGATTGTTAAAATGTTATCATTTAAGGAATAGATGACCAGATAAATTTTATTACTATTATGTAAATTGTTTGGTCTTTCTATTTATTTAAATTTAATAAGAAGAGGTATTAAAATGATTAAAGATTTTACCCAATATTGAAACGGGAAATGTATTATACAAAGCATTAACATTTTTGGCAAAGGCAAAATCTGCTGGTCTAATTGTGGGTACTAAAGCTCCTGTTGTATTAACTTCTAGAGCTGATAATGAGGAGGCTAAATTATATTCTATAGCATTAGCTGTCTTGATGTCATCAGGAGGGGAAAATGATTAAATACAAACTACTTATAATAAATCCAGGTTCAACATCTACTAAAATAGGAGTATTTGAAAATGAAAGTTTAATATGTGAAGAGACATTGAGACATTCTGTTAAAGATTTAAAAAACTTTTCTAAAATGTATGACCAATTACATTTTAGAAAAGATATTATACTTAAAACACTAAAGAACAATAATATAGATTTAGATACTATTGATTGTGCCATAGGAAGAGGAGGTTTACTAAAACCTATAGTTGGTGGAACTTATGAAATTAATGAATTGATGATTGAACATTTAAAAATTGGTTTTTAGGAGAACATGCTTCAAATCTAGGTGGACTTTTAGCCTATGAGTTTACTAAAGATATTGGTTGCAAATCATATATTGTTGATCCAGTAGTAGTAGATGAATTACAAGATGTAGCTAGGATTTCAGGTTTAAAGGATATAGAAAGAGTAAGCATATTTCATGCTTTAAATCAAAAAGCAATTGCAAGAAAATATGCAAAATCCATAGGCAAGAGATATGAAGATTTAAATCTAATAGTAGCTCATATTGGCGGTGGAGTTTCTGTAGGGGCACACAAAAATGGAAAGGTAGTGGATTGTGCAAATTCTTTAGATGGTGATGGCTCATTTTCTCCTGAAAGAGCAGGTGGACTTCCAGTAGGAGAACTAATAAAGTTATGTTATTCAGGTAAGTATTCCTATGAAGAATTAAAAAGGAGAATTACTGGTTACGGAGGGTTAGTATCTTATCTTGGTACAAATGATGGGAGAGAAGTCGTTAGAAGAATTCAAGATGGAGATGAATATGCTAAGTCGATTTATTATGCTATGGCATATCAAATATCTAAAGAAATTGGAGCTATTTCGACGGTTCTTATGGGGGAAGTAGATGCGATACTATTGACTGGTGGAATAGCTTATGATGGTTTATTTGTAGACTGGATTAAGGAAATGGTTAGTTATATATCAGAAGTATATGTGTTTCCGGGGGAAGATGAATTAACAGCCTTAGCAGAGGGTGGTTTGAGAATCTTAAGGGGAGAAGAAGAAGCGAAAGTATATTCTCGATAGTTTTATGTATTTATGTTATTTGAATTAATGAAGTGAATAATTGATAAATTTTCTTATATTAGTATTAAATAAATAAAAATCATTAATTAACCCTATTGTTAGATGAGGCATTAGTCAATAAATTTGACTAATGCCTCAATTTTTTAAGATAATTTAATTGGTAATTATACATAAATCATGGTAGTATAGTGGTTGGTTTGTCTTTAAATATTACAATTTATTCACTAGATATAATAGATATAGTATGTTAGAATATATATTGCCACAATATGTTGTGGTAACTAAAGAAGACTTGACAAGGGGGACCTATAATGGTTAAGGTTGAGAAGCGAAATGGTAGTATTGTAGATTTTGAAGGAAGTAAAATACAAATAGCTATAAGTAAAGCTATGAATGAAACAGACAAGGGTGCTGACGAGGATATTGCAAAACAAATCGCAGATGCTGTATATGAAGAATTTTCGGGACTAGAAACAGTTCATATAGAACAAATACAGGACTTTGTAGAAATTGAATTGATGAAGCTTAGACCCGATGCAGCAAAAAAATACATAATCTACAGACAAGAAAGAGCTAAGCTTAGAGAGCAAGGCTGGAATATGACAGATCTTCAAAGAGATATATACGAGAAAAAATATAGATATGATACAGAGAGTTTTGAACAATTTCTAGATAGGATAAGTGGAGGCAATGAAGCTATAAACAAGGCTGTAAGGGATAAGAAGTTCATGCCTGCTGGAAGAATATTAGCTGGTAGAGGATTGGACAAGCTGGGAAGAAAGATTACCCTTTCAAACTGCTTTGTAGCTGGTAGTAAGGTAATAACAAAAAGAGGACTTATAAATATTGAAGATGTTGTAGTAGGAGACTATGTTATTACTCATGATAATACTTGGCAATTGGTAAACAATGTAATGTCTAGGGATTATGAAGGTGATTTATACAAAATTAAAACTGAATACATGTATGATAGTATCACTTGTACACCTAATCATAGATTTTTAACATCTTCTGGGTGGGTACGAGCGGATAGATTAGTAGGCAAATTAATGGATAGAAAATACTATAATAACAGTCATTTTATAAAGACACCTAGGTTAAGGTTTGATATAGATGAATTTGCTATTAAACTTTCTGATTATGTAGATCTAGATGATAACCAGTTTGTAGAAGTTGATGATGACAATATGGTTACCTTAGGCACACGTTTCACTGGCGGTAATGGTGCTCAGGGTGTTAAGTTTAGCAATCCAATTTATAATACATTTAATATGAATAAAGATATGCAGTATTTATTTGGTAGATGGATAGGTGATGGAAGTACCACTAGAAGACGAGGGAAAAGGAATCATAGTATTTTTCAGATAGTTTTTGATTCAAATAATGAAAGGGAAGACCTTGAGAGATGTAGAAATATAATTATTGAAAATCTAAAATATGAACCATTGATTACTGAAAATCCTGCACAAAATACAATTATATTAAGGTTAGAAAATCCACTTTTAGCTGAATTTGTTGCCAAGTATTTTGGAACTGATTCAAGTAGCAAGAGAATTCCAAAAGAACTAATTGGTAGCTTGGACCTAGTGCTTGGAATACTAGACTCCGATGGCTGTGTATTAAAAACTGGTGCTATAAAGCTGGTTATGAATAATGAAGAATTGTTAAATGACATTAGAGAAACACTAATGTTAAATGGCATTATTGTAAGGAAACCGCAAAAGATTAAACAATCCTTATCTAATGAATACAGAACCTATACAGCATATAGACTGCATGTATCTACACCATTTTCTAAAGAGAAACTAGTAGGTTTGCTTAGCAAATCTTATGATGATAATAGAATTCATAATATATTAAATAATAACTTAAAAGGATCTACTAAATATTTATCAAAAAACGGAGAAGTATACACAAGAGTGGAATATACTGAAATAATTGAAAATGTAAAAACGAAGGTATACAATTTATCAGTTGAAAACACGCATAGTTATACAGTTAATGGATTAGTAGTTCATAACTGCTATGTAATGCCAAAAGTTGAGGATAATATTGAATCAATATTTGATACAGCTAAATATTTAGCAAGAACTTATTCTTATGGTGGGGGAGTAGGCCTTACCTTATCAAAACTTAGACCAAAGGGTGCTAAGGTTAATAATGCTGCTAGTACAACTACTGGTGCTGTTTCCTTCATGGATTTATATTCTATGGTAACAGGATTAATTGGTATGCGTGGTCGTAGAGGGGCATTAATGTTAAATCTTGATGTTACACATCCTGATATTGAAGATTTTATAGATATTAAAAATGATTTGACAAAAATAACTTATGCAAACATATCTGTCAATGTTGATGACAAATTTATGGAAGCTGTTAAGAATAATGAGGAATATGAGCTATACTTTAAAGTTGAAGCAACTGGAGAAGAGATTAGTAGAAAAATAAATGCAAGAGACTTGTATAGTAAATTAGCGAAAAACAATTGGAATATGGCAGAACCGGGAATTTTGTTTAAAGATAGGATTGACTCATGGCATCTGATGAGTGAAGATAAGAGCTTTGAATATTCAGGGGTAAACCCTTGTGCTGAAGAGCCTTTGCCAGCCTTTGGAAGCTGTAACTTATCTTCTATAAATCTAAGTGAATTTGTAAAAAATCCATTTACAAAATACGCAAGATTTGAATTTGAAAGCTTTATAAAAATGGTCCACAATGGAGTGATATATTTAAATGAAGTTTTAGATGAAAATATGGAATTACATCCTTTAGAACAACAAAGAGAAATGTCTAGAGATTTAAGACAAATAGGACTAGGAATAATGGGGCTAGCAGATATGTTTATTAAGCTGGGAATCAAATATGGTAGCAGTGAATCCTTAAGCTTGATTCATCAAATTGGCAGGACTATGATAAACGAAGCCCTGAGACAATCTGCTTATTTAGCTAAGGAAGATGGTCCTTTCCCTAGATATAATGAAGAAGCTATTTTAAATTCTTCATTTTTGATTTCCAATGCTGATGATGATGTTTATGAACTTATTAAAGAATATGGTTTAAGAAATAGTCAATTGTTAACAATTGCTCCTACAGGTAGTATATCTACCCTACTAGGATGCAGCAATGGTGTTGAGCCTATATTCCAAAACTCTTATACTAGAAAATCTGAGTCCCTTCATCATGAAGATACTTATTATAAAGTATATACTCAAATAGTTAAGGACTATATGGACAAGAATAATATAAATAGAGAAGAAGACTTACCTGACTTTTTCGTAACAACATCTGAACTTGACTATAAGGATAGGATAGAAGTCCAAGCTGCTTGGCAACAGTATATTGATGCAAGTATTTCTTCAACTGTAAATGTACCAAATGAATTTACGGTAGAGGAAGTAGAAGAACTCTATTTGTATGCATGGGAAAAAGATTTAAAGGGAATTACTATATATCGTGATGGTTGTGCTAGAAGTGGAATACTAATTAGCAACAAGAATAAAAAGAGCAAGATAGATAAGATTGAAGAATTACAAAGGGAAATAGAAGGCCTGGTATTAGAACAGCTGATGGAGGATCCTGATACTTGCCCAATGTGTGGAGGAAAATTAAATCATACAGGTGGATGCTCTGAATGCCAAGATTGTGGCTATAGCCCTTGTTCAATATAGTTTAGAGTTAAGAACTATAAAGAGGCGAAAGAAGTCTTTGCCTTTTTAAGGATATGTTTGTTTTATTTTAATTCTAAGCAATGGAAAAAATTTAATAGCATTTAATTAAAATAATATAATTAAAATAAAAGGTGAATGTCTTTGGTGCATTCACCTTTTATTGGTTTAATAGCCTATAAATGTGAACGTTTGCCCATTTATACACAAAAATATTTTAAAAAAAACACTTGACAAAGGTTAATGGTAGAATGTATAATCGATTCTAATATATTAAAAAAGCAATTAGAAAGAGAAAAACATCAATGCTTTAATCAAAGAGAGCTAATGGGTGGTGTGAATTAGCATTGAAGTGATGTATAATACTAGCTTTCTAGCTTCCTCGCTGAGAAATATTAATTTAGGTGAGGACGGTAGCCACCGTTACATGGATACTGGATGCTAGTCCAGGATTGAGGCAGATAAATCTGTAAATTAGGGTGGTAACACGAGAAATTTAACCTTCGTCCCTATAAGTATATACTTATAGGGTCGAAGGTTTTTTTATTTACCTATCATTAGAAATAACTTAAAAATACGAATAGCCAAATTAAGAATATTTATAAAATTTTGATAGTTGCAACAATTATCACAGTGATACCAAGATTAGGAGGGTTTAAAATGGCAAAAATAATTAAATTCTTTGATACTACTTTGAGAGATGGAGAGCAGTCACCAGGTTGTAGCATGAATCAGAAGGAAAAATTGCTTTTAGCAAGGCAATTAGAAAAATTAGGAGTAGATGTTATTGAAGCAGGATTCGCTGCTTCGTCACCAGGAGATTTTCAATCGGTTAATGCAATAGCAAAGGAAATAAAGAATTCTACAGTAGCAGTATTGGCAAGGGCTGTAAAAGATGATATTACAAAGGCTTGGGAAGCTGTAAAAGAAGCAAAAAGGCCTAGGATTCATACATTTATAGCTACATCAGATGTTCATATGGAATATAAGTTAAGAATGACCCACGAAGAAGTCATAAATAAGGCAGTAGAGATGGTTAAATATGCAGTTAGCCTATGTCCAGAAGTAGAATTTTCAGCAGAAGATGCAACAAGAAGTGATACAGACTTTTTAGCAGAACTTTTTGATAAGGTAATCCAAGCTGGAGCAAAAATTATTAATATTCCAGATACAGTTGGATATACAACTCCTGATGAGTTTTATGATTTCATAATGGAGATTAGAAAGAAGTCTAAGTATCTTGACTCCGTAGAAATTTCAGTCCATTGTCACAATGATCTTGGTCTTGCAGTGGCTAATAGCCTTGCAGCTATAAGGGCGGGTGCTAGTCAAATTGAATGTACAGTAAATGGAATAGGTGAAAGAGCAGGTAATGCAGCTATAGAAGAAATAGTAATGATAATGAATACTAGGAAAGATATTTATGATGTGAAAATGAATATAGTAACTCAAGAAATCATGAACACAAGTAGACTTTTAACAAATATCACAGGGGTTCATGTTCAGCCGAACAAAGCAATTGTGGGAGCAAATGCTTTTGCTCATGAAGCAGGAATACACCAACATGGGGTTCTTAAAAATCGTGAAACTTATGAAATAATGACACCTGAGTCTGTTGGATTAACAAAGAATAAGATGGTCTTGGGTAAGCACTCAGGTAGACACGCTTTTAAAGAAAAGATTGAATCTATGGGATATGAGATTAGCAAAGATGAGTTAGATAAGGCTTTTATGGAGTTCAAAAGTTTGGCTGATAAAAAGAAACAAGTCTTTGATGAGGATATAGAAGTCATCCTTACAAATAGAGGGACTAAAGCAGATGATAAATATAAATTAGTAAGATATGTCATAAATAGTGGAAACACCATAACAACTATAGCATCAGTTGTCTTAGATAAGGAAGGACAAATCATTGAGGGTATATCTTCAGCAGGTGGACCGGTAGATGCAGCATTTAGCGCAATAGATAAGTGTTTAGATATAGAGGTGGGGTTGGAGGACTACTCCATACAATCAGTAACAGAGGGGACAGATGCCCTTGGATTTGCAGTAGTTAAACTAAGATACAATAACCACAGCTACTCAGGTAGAGGTACTAGTATCAATATAGTTGAGGCAAGTATTAAGGCATATTTAAATGCATTAAACAGTATATACAATACTTTTAATAGGGGGATGTAAAAATGGCAATGACAATGACACAGAAGATATTAGCTAATCATGTAGGATTAGACGAAGTAGTTCCTGGCCAATTTATAGAAGCAGATTTAGATATGGTATTAGCAAATGATATAACAGGCCCAGTAGCAATAAAGGAATTCCAAAAGATGGGGGCTAAAAAAGTTTTCCATAAAGATAAAATAGCTCTTGTTCCGGATCACTTTACACCTAATAAGGATATTCAATCAGCACAGCAAAGCAAAATATTAAGAGAATTCGCATATGACCAAGAAATCACAAATTATTTTGAAGTTGGTGAGATGGGTATAGAACATGCACTATTACCTGAGAAAGGACTTGTGGTTGCAGGAGATGTAGTAATTGGAGCAGATTCACACACATGCACCTATGGGGCATTAGGGGCTTTTTCAACTGGGGTAGGCAGTACAGATATGGCAGGAGGGATGGCTACTGGAAAGGCTTGGTTTAAGGTACCA
>JAAYNS010000010.1 GCA_012520755.1 Tissierellia bacterium | reverse complement strand
TAGTGCAAGTGGTGGTGTTAGAGAAAACGCAGTTATAACTCCTGAAGAAAGAAAAGAGATTGAAAAACTAAGTGGAATAGTTGATGTTGCAAAGGTAGAAGAAGAAGCTAGAAAAATATTAAATATTGATTCAGAATATGTACTATACAGTAATAACCTATATACTGATTATAATAACCCAGATCAATACACTTGGTCCTTATATTTCCAAAACCAAACAGATAATAATTACTGGCATATAAATATATCCTTAAATGCAAAAACCCTAGAACTTTTGAGCTTCTACAAATTCGATAATGAAATTACTAATGAAAAACCAACTATTACAAAGGATGAAGCATTAGAGTTTGCCAAGGAATTTATAGAAAAAGTACAGCCTAATAAGATAGAGGAAATCGAGTATTATAATCAGGATATAAAAGAAGATCAACAAAGCTATTATTTCACCTTTACTAGAAAGATAGATGATATATATGTTGTGTCAGATTCCATTTCTGTAACAGTAGATGCTGTTAATAAAGAAATAGATTCCTATTCATTTGAGTGGTATAAAGGGAAATTCCCACCAATGGGAGAAGTAATTGGTCTTGATAAGGCATATGACATACTCTTTAACAAAATAGGTTATGACTTAAAATACACGATTGTTTATGATTATGACAATGCTGATGGTAATAAGAGAGAAATAAAATTAGTATATGCTGTAGATAGTAAATTACCATTAAACATAGATGCCCATTCAGGGGAAATATTAGATTATTCAGGCAAGCTTTACAAGGAGCCTAGTATTTTTGAATATGATGATATAGATAATTCTTACGCAAGGGATAAAATTGAAACTCTGTCTCAATACGGAGTAGGATTTAATTCTTCAAAATTTAAACCAAAGGATAAAATAAAACAAAAAGACTTCCTTTATCTATTGTTTAAATCTAGAGGTTACTACGGATTAGAAACAGAGGAAGATATAGACAAAATATATGAAGAATTAACCGACTCAAGAATAATTAGAGAGGGCGAAAAATATCCTGAATCCCTAGTTACTAAGGAAGAAGCTGTAAAGTTCATTATAAGAGCTATGAGCTATGACAAGGTTGCAGAAATTCCAAATATTTATTCTAGTATTTTTAAAGATAGCAGTGAGATTACACCAGGCTTTGAAGGTTATATAAATATAGGATATGGATTAGGGCTAATAAACGGTGACGGCTCAGGGAAAATAAGGCCAAGAGCTGAATTAAAACGTGAAGATGCGGCGTCACTTATATATAACTATATGTTTAACTAAAGCAAATTCTGAAATTAAAGGCGATCGAAAGATCGTCTTTAATATTTAGTTGTATTATGGGAAAAATATGATAAAATAAACAAGTTAGAGCAATCTTATATGAGAAGGGATAGGTTTATGAACATTAAGAGAAATGATGCAAGAAATATTGCAATTATTGCCCATGTAGATCATGGTAAGACTACTTTAGTTGATAGTATGCTAAAGCAATCAGGCATATTTAGAACTAATCAAGTAGTTGAAGATAGAGTTATGGATTCAAATGATATTGAAAAAGAACGAGGAATAACTATACTATCAAAGAATACTGCTGTAAATTATAAGAACACAAAAATCAATATAATTGATACTCCAGGCCATGCTGATTTTGGTGGTGAAGTAGAACGAATATTGAAAATGGTAAATGGTGTTGTCCTCTTAGTAGATGCTTTTGAAGGACCAATGCCACAGACAAAATTTGTATTGAAGAAAGCATTAGAGCTTGAGTTGCCAGTAATAGTATGTGTTAATAAAATCGATCGACCTGAAGCTAGGCCAGAAGAGGTAATTGACGAGATACTGGATTTGTTTATAGAATTAGGGGCTAATGATGAGCAGTTGGAATGTCCCTTTATATATGCATCAGCCAAGGAAGGAAAGGCTAGCTTAGACTTTAATAAAATGGGTGAAACCATGGAACCCTTATTTGAAACAGTATTAGAGTATATACCAGCACCTGAGGGAGATGCACAAGCTCCACTACAGGTATTGATTTCAACTATTGACTATAATGATTATGTAGGTAGAATTGGTATTGGGAAAATAGATAGGGGTACGATTATAGAGGGACAAGATGGGGTATTAGTAAATATATTAAACCCAGAAAAGCAAGAAAAAATTAGAATCAGTAAACTATATGAATTTGAAGGATTAAATAGGGTTGAAGTGGATGAAGCAAAGATTGGAAGCATCATAGCAATAACTGGAATTGATGATATTCAAATAGGTGACACCATATGCCCTATAGATAGACCAGAACCTCTTCCATTTGTCAAGATATCTGAGCCGACTCTTGCTATGACTTTTTCAGTTAACAATAGTCCTTTTGCAGGGAGAGAAGGCAAATTTGTAACATCTAGGCAAATAAGAAATAGACTATATAGAGAACTTCAAACGGATGTATCATTGAGGGTGGAAGATACAGATTCGACAGACTCTTTTAAAGTTTCAGGGAGGGGAGAATTACACCTATCCGTCTTAATTGAAAATATGAGAAGGGAAGGATATGAGTTTCAAGTATCCAAGCCAGAAGTATTATATAAAGATGTAGATGGTAAAAGATATGAGCCTATGGAGAAAGTAAACATTGACGTTTCCGCTGATTTCATTGGAACTGTTATTGATAAATTGGGCCAAAGAAAAGGAGAGCTTGTTAGTATGTCAGAAGCTACTAGTGGGTATGCTAGATTGATATTCTCCATACCAGCTAGAGGTTTGATAGGTTATAGACAAGAATTCTTAACTGATACAAAGGGAAATGGGATAATGAACTCAATATTTGATGGATATGAACCTTATAAAGGAGATATTTCATCAAGAAAAGATGGGTCAATAATAGCCTTTGAAACAGGTGAAGCAACAACTTATGGGTTACATGCAGCTCAAGAAAGAGGCGTCTTGTTCATTGAACCAGGAACACAAGTATATGAGGGAATGATTATAGGTTCAAGTCCTAAGGGCCAAGATATTGAGATTAATGTCACAAAAAAGAAAGCACAAACTAATATTAGAGCATCTGGTTCAGATGAAGCTTTAAGGCTATCCCCTGTTAAGGAAATGTCCCTTGAAGAGGCATTAGAATTTATAGAGGATGATGAATTGATTGAGGTTACACCATTAAACTATAGAATAAGAAAAAGGATCCTTAATTTAAATCAGAGGTATAAATCTAAGAAGAACAAGTAAAATAGGGGGATTCAATGGGAATCATAATTGATATTCTAAGTTGGTTAAGTGAAAATTTAATATGGATAAATATATTACTAGCCCTATTACTTGTTTTTTTCGAAAGAAGAAATCCAACATCAACTTGGTTATGGCTTATGGTTTTACTATTTTTACCTGGGCTTGGATTTTTGCTATATCTGTTTCTGGGCCAAGATTTATCAAAGCATAAGCAATTCAAATCAAAAGAGCTGGAAGACAATAGTTTTCATATTTTAGCTGAGGACCAGATAAAGGTAATAGAAGAAGATGATTTTAGTTTTAAAGATCCAAATTATCCATACTATTATGATTTAATAAAGATGCATTTGGTTAATAGTAAGGCATATTTTTCTCAAGATAATAGTGTAGAATTTTATTATTCAGGAGAAGACAAGTTTAATGCTTTACTAGAGAGTATTAACAATGCAAACAGTTATATTTATATGGAGTATTATATTTATAGAAGTGATAATCTAGGAAAGCAGATACTAGATGCATTGACTCAAAAAGCAAAGGAAGGTTTAGAGGTTAAGCTTTTAGTTGATGGCATGGGTGGCAGAACATTGACAAAAAGGTTTTTGAAACCTTTTATTGAGGCAGGTGGAGAAGTTGGCATATTTATGCCACCATTAATACCCTTAATTAGTATTAGAATAAACTATAGAAATCATAGGAAAATTACCATTATAGATGGGAAAGAGGCATATTTAGGAGGATTTAATGTAGGTGATGAGTATCTAGGCCTTAATAAAAAGAAGTTTGGATATTGGAGAGATACTCATATGAAGATAAAGGGCTCAGCCATTAGCTTGTTGCAATGGAGATTCTTTTTAGATTGGCGTTTTGTTACTAAAGAAGGAATTGGAAGCAATCAAAGCTATATCTATGCAGATGAGAATGTGCCAGGGAATGTTGGCATTCAAATTGTGGCAAGTGGACCAGACTCAAAATGGCCAAGCGTTAAAGATGGGTATTTTAAGATGATCACACAAGCAAGGGAGAAACTATATATCCAAACCCCCTATTTCATACCTGATGACAGTGTATTTGATGCTTTAAGAATAGCTGGTTTATCTGGAGTGGATGTAAAGATAATGATACCCAATAAGCCTGACCACCCCTTTGTTTATTGGGCTAGTTTGAGTTATATAGGAGAGCTTTTGCAAGCTGGTGTAAAATTCTATACATATGAAAATGGTTTTTTACACTCTAAGGTGTTAATTATTGATGAATTCATTTCTTCAGTGGGAACTGCAAATTTAGATATAAGGAGTTTTGAATTGAACTTTGAGGTAAATGCTTTTATATATGATGATATCGCAAACCTAAATCTCACTGAGCAATTCAATAGAGATCTTCAAAACTGCAAAGAGATAACTATAGAAGAATACCTAAATAGACCTCGAATAGTTAAAATAAAAGAATCAATATCAAGATTATTATCTCCAATTTTGTAATAGATAAAAATATTGCCTCTGGTTACACTAATCTCGAGGTGATTATTTTGAAGATTAATAGAATAAAGATCATTTATGTTTTATTAATATTAGTTTTAGTAGGCTGCAATAGCCAAGAGAAAAAACAAGAGGAGATTAAGATAGAGGACAAAGCACCTGATAGTTTAAAAGAACTAAGCAGTGGTATAGATGATATTTTCAAATCATTGGGTGACATTGAACGACTTTCATTAGGAATAAAACTACCAAAAGAAGATAAAAAACCAAAAAAGGACGAATCAAGCAGTAGTGGGCAAAGCGATCAAGAAGAATCTAGTGGTGGTAGCGAGGGTGGAAGTGGTGGCCAAGAAGGCCAAGCTAGTCAAGAATCTACTCAAGGACAGGAACAGAAAGAAGGGACCATAGAGGAGAAGAAGCAAAAAGAAATAGATTCTAGTTGGCAAACAATAAATGCTAAACTAGATGAAATACATCCATATTGGAATTCCTTTGAAACAGAATCTCAAAAAAAAGGCACAAGCAAGGAAGTACGAGATAAGTTTAAGAATGCATTTAATAAGATGACAAAAGCAATAGAAGATAAAAATATAGTAGAAATTTATGATTATGGGAGTCAGGCTATAAGGAATTTAAAACCAATGTATGATTTGTATTTAGATGATATAGGTGGAGATTTGTCAGTATTAAAATATGCAGCATATCAAGGATACATTAGGGCAGTAATCAACGATTTAGAAGGTGCACTAGAGGCTTTAAGTAATAAAGAAGAAAATATTAACACTGTTAAATTAAAGCTTAAAGAGGATGAAGAAGAAAAAGAAAAGGTAGAAAAAATAAATTTAGCTTTAACTGATTTTAAAGATAGTATAGGAGAAAATAGCAGGATGCTCCTTATGATAAAAAAAGATGTACTAATAGAAAACATAAAAGCATTAGAGTAAAGGGAGGCATTTACTAGATGAAAGCAGAGGCGATAAATGAGTTCTACTCAGTTAACGGTGAAGTAAAATATGTAAAGGAAGATGAAATATTTCCCAAAATAAATAAGGATCCAATATATGAAATTATAAGGGTAGTTGATGGGGTACCTATATTTTTAGAAGATCATTTAGCAAGGATGTTTAAATCTGCATCTTTAGTAAAGCATGAAATATCTTTAGATGAAAAAGAAATTAGAAATTCTATAAAGGATATTTTATTGCATAATGAAATAAAAAATACGAATATAAAATTGCTATCTGGAGAAGCAGATGGTATTGGTAATATATTTTTAGTTTATATTGTAGAGACATTTTATCCACCAAAATCTTACTATGAAAAAGGTATTGAAACAATACTATACGAGTATGAAAGGAATAACCCCAATGCAAAGGTATTGGTTAGGTCTTTTAAAGAAGATGTAGGACAAAGAATTAAAGAAAAAGAAGTGTTTGAAGCCCTGATAATTAATAGAAATGGTTATATACCTGAGGGAAGTAGATCTAATCTATATTTTGTTAAGGAATCTAAGATTTATACAGCACCATCAGATGAAGTCTTGCAAGGTATCACTAGAAAACATGTATTTGAAATAGCGAAAAAATTGAATATACAAATTATTGAAGAAACAGTTCATAAGAATGACTTAGAAAAAATGGAAGGTGCCTTTATATCAGGTACTGGAATTAATACACTAGCAATATCTAAAATAGAAAATATAGAACTACTTTCTACAGGAAACAAGGTAATCCTTAGTTTAAACGAGGCTTTTAATGAAAAAATGCGTGATTATGTAGAACAGAATAAAAATTTTTGGATTTAGAATTGGTCTCATATGATTTTTATTTACTTATTAAGAATCTAATTAGCCCAGTCTCGATTAGTAAACATTGGATAATAAGAAAATGATTAGAAAACAAAGCTTTATGGAATAAGTAAAGGGGGAGATAAAAAACAAATGACTAATAGAATAGAAAGTACAGACCTAAAGGAGTTAATAGAAATAAAAAGAGAAGAACTTAATGAAGTAGTAAATACTGAAAGGTTAACTGAAAAAATATTAGAACTTAGTATGGAATTGGATCAGTTGATTAATAATTATATGGGAATATAATATTAGATATATTTAGTAGATTAAGTGAATATATTAACATATAAATCACACATTAATATATAAAACAGCAGATACATCTGCTGTTTTATCATAATTAATATTTAAAGTTGGCAAACTATTATTTTTCTTGAGTTAAAATAATGAACGTAAAATAAATCCAAGCATCATTAAGACTACAATGGAAAATACAAGTAAAAGGGTTCTTTTGCTTATAAAAATGAATTTCATGAAATCACACTCCTTGTAATAAATATATGTTTATCATATATAAAATATATATGAAAACTAGATAAATTTGATAATATTGTACATATATGGTATATAATTAATTAAGGGCAAAATGGAGGGATTATAAATGACTATAAGAATAGTTAGTGATTCTGCATGTGATTTACCACTAGACATACTAGAAGAATATAATATTGAAACAGCGCCTTTGAGCGTAATTCAGGGTGAAATAGAGTATTTAGATAAGGTTACTATTCAACCAAATGAAGTCTATGATGGGATGAGAAATGGCATCATATATAAAACATCCCAAGTATGTCCGGATAGGTTTAGAGAAATATTTGAAAAGCATGCAAAGAATAAAGAAAGTGTAATTTACATAGGGTTTTCTTCAGCCTTATCTGGCACCTTACAATCTGCTATAATTGCAGCCAACAACGTTAAAGAACTATACCCTGATTTTGATATTGAAATAATAGATACAAAAGCAGCCTCCCTTGGTTTTGGGCTTATTGTATTACAAGCAGCAAAACTTGCTAAAACAGGAGCTTCCAAAGAAGACATCCTATCATCTACTGATTATTATATCAAACATATTAAACATATCTTTAAGGTGGATAATTTAGAGTACCTTTACAGGGGTGGAAGAGTAAGTAGAACTTCTGCTGTAATAGGTGGCTTGTTGAATATAAAGCCAATTTTGGGAGTAGATGAGGAAGGCAAATTAGTTCCACTTGAAAAGGCAAGGGGGAAAGCTCATGTCCTAAAAAGAATGGTAGACCTAATGGATGAAAAAAGTAAAGGTGCTGATTACAAGAAGCAACTAATAGGTATAAGTCATTCTGATGATTTAGAGGAAACACTAATATTGAAGGAAATGATAGAAGAAAGATATGGTACAAAAGACTTTATAATAAGTTCTATTGGTGCAACTATTGGTGCCCATACAGGTCCAGGATGCATAGCATTATTTTTCCTCGACAAATAATTAGCTTAGTTAGTATCTTAGTAGATTATAAAGATATGAAATTTTAGCACATAAACTCAGAATTTAATAGTTATCTTAAAATGAGGTAAATTCATGTAAATAAAAGTATAGACAAAAGTTAAATAAAGTAGTATAATATTTTTTGTTGGTTAGTAATGTGCCATTAGCTCAGTTGGCAGAGCACCTGACTCTTAATCAGGGTGTCCAGGGTTCGAATCCCTGATGGCGCACCATAGCAAACAAGAGGCTTATAGAGGATTTCTATAGGCCTTTTTTAATACGAAAAATGACGAAATACATTAATCCATGTAGCTTAAAGTATGAATATCTAATATAATGAAGGATGATGTTATATTTTCAGAACAATAAATTCGTTGGAGGTATATGAATGATTCTATATAAGATACCAGGTAGGGAAGACATAGAGATTGAAAATGTGGTTTTTGATTATAATGGAACCATAGCTGTAAATGGGAAACTTGTTGATGGGGTTAGTCAGTTGATAAATAAATTGTCTAAATATGCAAATATATATATTCTAACTGCAGACACTTATGGTACAGTGGAAAAAGAATGTATTAGCCTAGAGGCTAAGGTCTTGACGTTTCCTAAGGAAAATGCTGGGGAATCAAAAAGGGACATAGTAAGGAGTTTATCTGGAGATAAAACACTATGTGTAGGTAATGGATTTAATGATATTCCTATGTTTGAAGAATCAGTTTTATCCATAGCAATCATAGAAGGGGAAGGTGCATCAGGTAAGCTACTAAGCAAGGCTGACATAATTGTCCGTGACATAATAGATGGGATAAATATAATACTCAATGATAATATGGTAAAGGCAACCTTAAGGAATTAAAGTGTATATAATATTTGGGACTCATTTAAAATTTTAAGGAGGTATATCATGGATAAATTCACATTAACAAGAGAGGACACAGTTTTATTAGTAATTGATATTCAAGAAAGATTAGCGCCAGTAATGAAGTATAAGGATCAAGTGATTAATAACAATAAAATATTACTTGCTGCAGCAAAAGAGATGAAGTTCCCTGTAATAGCAACGGAACAATATCCGAAAGGATTGGGAAGAACAGTTGCAGAATTACTGGAATTAATAGATGACAAACAAATCTACACTAAGAACAGTTTTACAGCTTATACAGATGAAGTAAAGGAAGCTTTAAAATTCTTGGATAAGAAGAAGGTAGTAATTACTGGCATGGAAACTCATGTATGTGTCTTCCAAACAGTGAGGGATTTAATAAGTGATGGATATCAAGTGTTTTTAGTTAAGGATGCCCTTGCCTCAAGGACTAAATCAAACTTCTTAAATGGATTAGATTTAATGAAGTCCATGGGAGCTGTAATTACAAATACCGAAACTGCAGTGTTTGACCTATTAAAAGCCTCAGGAACACCTGAGTTTAAACTGATGTCAAAGATGATTAAATAAGTAAAAGGAAGCATCTGTTTTGTCTAACCTGTATACTCAATAAGTATTGAGTATACAGGTTTTGTAATATATAGGATTATGACTAGGGTATGACTAATTTCAAAAACCTTCAAAAACTCTTAATATTCGACAATAACCACAAAAAATATGTTATTATAGTATACAAATGTATAGCAAAGGGGGTTTGCCATGTGTATGAAAGAATTGATATAGCAGTGAAGGGAAGCCTGCTCCATGACATTGGTAAACTAGTATATAGAAGTGACCATAACGGTGGTAACCATAGCAAGGCAGGTGCAGAATTTATCGCAGTTGAATCTATTCTAATGAATAATAAAGCTGAGATTTTAGATTGCATTAAATATCATCATCATGCTTTTTTAATAAATGCAGGCCTAAGAGATGACAGCATGGCATATATAGTTTATGAAGCAGACAATATAGCTTCAGGCCTTGATCGTAGATTAATCTATGAAGAGCTGGACAAGGGGACCTTTGATGAGAAAACACCCCTTCATTCAGTTTTCAATCAGCTAAATCTTCATAAGTCTAAAAAATTAGGAGCTTATGATCTTAAACCATATTTTATGAATGAATCGGTAAAAATTCCAGTAGAAAATCTCGAATCCTTAAGAGCTAATACAAGTCAAGGAAGATATAAGGAGATTGTTACTTTGATTAAGAAGTATCTAAGTAGTCAGCCTGGAATTTTAGATTCATCAAATTCACTACTTAAACTCCTTGAGTTAACAACATCGGGGATACCATCAAGTATTAGTACAAAAGAGATACCAGATATATCAATTTATGACCATTCAAAGATAACATGTGCCCTTGCTTCTTGTATGTACATATATGCTGACAACCAAGGAATCAAAGACTATAGAAGAACATTCTTTGAATCCAAAGACTTTAGACAAGAAAGTGCTTTTCTTCTTGTTTCGGGGGATGTATCAGGTATACAGGACTTTATTTATACAATAGCAAGCAAGGGGGCTCTTAAATCTCTTAGGGGAAGGAGTCTATACCTTGAGATTATGGTGGAGAATGCAATAGATGATATTCTAGACCAGGCAGGTTTAACTAGAGCGAATTTAATATATTCCGGTGGAGGCCACTTCTATATGCTTCTTCCAAATACGGAAATGATTAAAGAAATAATCAATAAATGCAAGGAAGAAATAAACAAACAACTTCTTGAGATGTTTTCTATTAACTTATATCTTGAAATGAGCTATGAAGAGTGTACTGCAGATCAACTTGGCAATGGAATTGACATTAAAGAAAACAAAGAAAATTATATAGGGGAAATATACTCTGGAGTGTCCAAAAAGATATCCAAAAACAAGCTACAAAGGTACAAGGGTGGTCAATTGAAAGACTTATTTAATCCAGATTCCCAGTATAACAAAAAGGCACAATATGAAAAAGAGTGTATAATATGTGGCGAAAGTGACCATTTAGTAGCATTTCAAAAGGCCACAGATTTATTTGCCTGCAATAATTGCGATTCTTTAGCAAGTTTAGGAATAAAAATAGCAAGAATTCATGGATTAGAAGAGAAGAATTTTATTGTAATTAAGGAAGATGAAAGAGAAGGTGTTAGGGTTCCATCCATTGGGTCAAGGAAATTTCTGGACATACATACCATGTCTAGAGTAGAAGAAAATATGAAATTAGCTCCAGACTATTATAAAAGAGTATATTCAATAAACGAGCCAATGATAGGCATAAATTACTCTACTAATCTTTGGATAGGAAACTATAATAAAAGAAGTGAAAGCAATAGTGCGATAGATTTTGAAGAACTTGCTTCTCAAAGCTGTGGAATAAAAAGGTTAGGCGTATTGAGAGCAGATGTAGATGATCTTGGAAAGGCATTTGTTTCTGGATTTGAAAAACATGATCAAGATGAGGGAAAATATGACAATATAACATTTTCCAGAACATCTACCTTTTCTAGAGAGTTGACTATGTTCTTTAAGTATGAAATTAACAAGTTATGTAATGGGAAGGCAGACAGTCAGTTTTCTTTTAGACTTCCTGGAAGTAGGAAGAATCTTAAGGGCAAGGAAAAGAACATTGTAATTGTGTATTCAGGTGGAGATGATGTTTTTGCAGTTGGGCCTTGGGATGAAATTCTTGAGTTTTCAGTAAATTTAAGGGATGCCTTCAATAAATTTTCCCTAGGGAGTCTTTCTCTTTCTGCTGGTATCGGCCTATTTCCAAAAGGATATCCAATTAGCCAAATGGCTATAAAAACAGGTGAGCTTGAAGATTTAGCAAAAAGCCACAATAATGATAGTAAAAATTCAATTGCTATTTTTGATTATGAAGATGACTCTAATGTTTTTACTTGGTCTGATTTTAAAGATAGCGTTTGCTTAGATAAAATGGAGAAACTCAATAGGTGGTTTTATTTTAATCCTGAAGAACATGAGCTTAATAAAGAAAAAATTTACGCTGGTAATCAATTGCTTTACAGGTTTTATTTGTTATTCAAGGATGACAATAATATAAATATTGCAAGACTGGCATATCAGCTAGGGAGAATGAAACCCCATAAGAATGACAAGGATAAGTTGCTAGTATATGAAGACTTTAAAAAGACAATGTACAACTGGATACTCGATGATGAAGATAGAAAAGCTGCCACTATGGCAATTAATCTTGTCATACTTTTGAATCGAAAGGAAAGGGAGGAATAAGATGGACATGAAAGATGCAAAAAAGGTTGTAGAAAGCCTTAATACTAATAAATGGGGCAATATAATGCTTTCAACAAACCAGATTAGAAAATTCCTTGCTGGAGTAAATGGCATACACAATAGGATATTGGCTTATCAAGGTGCTGGAAAAATGGAAGGGGACAAGCTACCGCAAGATATAGTTGATGAAATCCAGTATGTTAAGATTAAACTGATATATCAGAGTGGACGAGAAAAAGAAGTAAAATCATTCATGGAGAAGGCGGATATTGAAAGGATTATGGATGATATTGGGGATAGCAAAAAGAAGTTTATAGCTTTCAATAGATATATAGAGGCAATTGTTGCTTATCATAAATATAAGGGAGGAAACTAATATGGCTGTAAAAAAACTTTATGGGAAGTTGATTATAAAGGGGAAAATACAGGTGAAAACAGGTATGCATATTGGAGGATCCTCAGACTTTTCAGCCATAGGGGCAGTTGATGGTGTAGTAATTAAGGATACGATTTCAAAACTCCCAATTATTCCTGGTAGCACTCTGAAAGGTAAGATGAGATACCTATTAGCCAGGGTATATAGTGAAACCCCAGAATTACAGGATATGAATAAGGAAGTAGAGGGGATAAAAAGACTTTTTGGAACATCTGTAGATGCAGGTGATTATTTAGAATCTAGACTTCAGTTTTTCGATATGTTGATGACAAGCGAAAGCAGGGATACTATAGTTAATATGGAACCTGACCTTTATGTCACAGAAATAAAATTTGAAAACACAATAAATAGGATAACATCAGTGGCAAATCCAAGACAAATAGAAAGAGTGCCTGCTGGTGCAGAATTTGATTTCAAATTAGTATACAATATTGAGGATATGGGAGACTTAGAAGAAGACCTCAACAATATTAAAATAGCAATAAATCTGGTTGAGGATGACTATATAGGTGGTCATGGTACAAGAGGGTATGGAAGATTAGAATTCAAAGACCTTGATTATGAGATAAAATCCTACAATATATTTGATGAAGATAAAGTTAATACCCTAGCAGACAAAATACTAAAAAACTAATGGTGGTGATAATATGCCATATTACTTATATAAACTGAATTATACTACTCCTGTAAGGTTTGGCATAGACAAAGCTTCATCAAATCTTTCAACTACAGCATTCACTTCAAATGCAGACACTCTTTTTAGTGCAATTTGCAATGAATGGGTTAGAATCTTTGGTGAAGAAGACTTGGAAGATTTTGTTTCAATCTCAAGAGAGGGTAGCTTTCTAGTATCTGATTTACTTCCATATAGAAACATTCTTGATAAGAATGGAGCTACCATAGATTGTGAAATATATATGCCAAAACCAGTAATAATGGTAGAGAGAGATAATCATAGCTTAGATACAAGGGGAGACAGTGTTTCTAAGAAGAAGCTCAAGAAAACAACCCACATATGTATTGGGAAATTAGAAGAATACTTTAGATTTTTAAAATCTGGTGGGGATATTAACTTTGCCATGGACAAAGATATGATTTTTGTTGAAGAAGATAATATTAGAACTGCAATAGCTTATTGTCCAGAGACTTTGCCCTATCAAGTTGCTTCCGTAAGATTTTTCAAGGATGCAGGCCTATGCTTTATTGCTAAAATGAATAAAGATATTAAAGACAAGTTTGATATTGTTGTAGACTCCTTGTCTACAACAGGTATTGGAGGAAAGAGAAGCAGTGGCTATGGCAAATTTAATTTAGATGAAGATGCAATTGAAATATCAAAAGATATCCCTATATATGAAAGTCATAGAAAACTAGCTGAGATGCTTTCTACTAGTGGTAACTTTAACATATCCCTTTCCTGCATGGCGCCAAAAGATGATGAAATAAATGCGCTTTCTGACGGTAAATCCTATTATCAATTAATTTTGAGAAAGGGATTTATATACTCAAGAACTTATTCTAAGGCCAATGTTAAGAGAAAGCAAATAGTAATGTTGAAAGCAGGAGCATGTCTTAGCAAAGCTTTAGAAGGCTCTATAGTAGAACTTTCAAGTGGTGGGAACCACAAAGTATATAGGTATGGTAAGGCTATGTATCTGGGGGTGAACATATGAAGGGAATAAAGGGTTACAAAACCTATAGTATGAAGCTTAAGATCATTAGCCCAACATTCATTAGTGGGGGTGAAGATTCAAGGATTAACAGATCCCAGTACATATATGATTCAAGTAATAATCTACTAAAAATTGTAGATGAGAGAAAGCTTGCTAAGTTCCTAGGAAAGAGAAATCTTCTTGGACTCTATTACGACTATGTTACGGGGCTAAATGATAATACAATAGAAGAGGAAAACAAGAATGAAAATAGTATAAACCTTGGACAATGGTACAATAGTATTTCATCAACGGAAAAGTTTAATGGTGATATTGATGAATGTATAAAATATACAATTGATGTGTCAAACATAAAAAAGAATCAGTTAAATGATGTTGTTTGTTTCATTAAAAACATCCAAGGCCAACCTTACATTCCTGGAAGCAGTATTAAGGGTTCTATTACAAATGCATTGCTTGTAAACTATATTTATAAGAATAGAAATAAGTATATAGACTACTGGGAGGAAATAAAAAGAGAGTCAAATAACAAGAAAATTTCTAAATGGAATATCAAGAATATAGAAGGCAGATTAATTAAAGAAATATTTGACTATTCTATAGAAGGCAAAAGGGGAAAAAAGCATCTTTATAGGGGAATGTCAGGCCTTTCAATAAGCGATACCAGTTCATTTGATAGGCAAGGAATGAAGCTCTTTCAAAGAAAGGATGTAACTTTAACTGATGAATACGACAACTTGCTTCCTATTTTCAGGGAATGCCTTGTATCACCAGCCGAAGGAACTTTCAAACTAAGTTTAGATACAAGCAAACTAAACCCTAACCTTGGGCTGGAGAGTATTGAAGAAATATATGAAGCCCTCCAAACCCAATTTGAACTTTTGCTAGGAAAAGATGGAGTCTTTAGAGCTTTTTATAACTTGGATGAATATATATCCTTTGATGCCCATGCCAAGGGGAATATTTTTATAGGAGGAGGGACAGGCTATCTAGCAAAGACAATTATGCTAGCCTTGGCACCTGATAAAGATGAGCTCCTTAAGGTAGTTAGAAATCTTATTCATAGAGACTGGCCGGTCATACTTATTCATAAAAATGATAGAATTATATCACCAAGAACCTTAAAAGTATCCAATGACGAAGGTAAAGATATATTAAACGGAGTATGCAGAATTGAGGTTGCTGAAAATGCTTAAAAGAAGAGAGATTGTTTTTGAACAAGAAGAAAACAAAAAACTTAATATAAATAATGGATCTTTATTCCATGGATTTTTGATGGAGAACCTATCGCCCAATTTAACTGATTATCTTCATAGCCAATCCTTAAGGCCCTTTTCTCAGTTTTTATCCTACTCAAAGGGAGACAATAAATGGGTATGGAATATAGCTACATTAGATAAAGAAGTAGACATTGAGATAGAAAAGTTATTTTCAAATACTAATATAATAAAGATAAAGAAAAAGGATATGGTTCTTAAAATCGATTATATTAAGTCCTATCCTAGCTTAACATATAAAGACCTGACAAAAGATGTATACTCGGAGGGAGGAAGTCGTAATATTAATGTTTCATTCCTTACTCCTTGTAGCTTTAAAATTAGCGGTAACAATGTTATATTACCACAAGTTTCTTATCTTTATCAAAACATCTTAAACAAGTGGAATGCTTTTGCTAAGGAAGTCAGCATAGATGACAGGGATGCCATACAACATATAAATAATTATACATATATATCTGACTTTAATATTAGAGCAAGTAATTATAGCCTTGAATCTGCTACTAAGAAAGGTTTTATTGGGAAGATTCAATTTAGGGTTAGGGGGCCTGAACCCTTAGTAAATCTATGTAATTTGATGTTTAGATTCTCGGAATACTCTGGTATAGGGTCCAGTACAGCACTTGGAATGGGAGGGGTTAGAATTGAATTTAGATAAATGTGTACTCTTTTCTCCTATAGGCACTTCTGATCCAATAAGAGGTGGTTTTGATGGGAGCATGCTTCATATAACTAGGTATTACAAGCCTGAAAAAGTTTATTTATATTATTCGGAGGATATGTATGAAAGAGATTTAGTGGATAACAAATGTGAGCTTGCCATAAAGATTTTGAATCCTAAAATTCAAGTTATTAAATTTATAGGTAAAGCTCTTCCATATGACTTCGATAGTTTTATAGTAGAGTTTAACAGAATAATAAATACAATATCAGAGGAAAATCCTGATAGTGAAATTATCCTCAATGTTAGTTCAGGCACACCACAAATGAAATCTACTCTATGCCTTGAGGCAGTGACAACTAATAAGAAGATAAGGGTTGTACAGGTTACAACTCCAATTGAAGGTCCAAACACAGACAGACCAGAACTCAGCAAAAATAGAGATATTGCTGAGTTAATGGAAAATAATCTAGATAATCTAGATGAGGCAAACAATAGGTGTATGGAACCAGGGATAATGTCTTTTAAGTATTCAATGCTTAAGAGTCAGGTAAAATCTTTAATAGATATTTATGACTATGAGGGGGCAGCTAAACTAATTTCTGAATTTGAGAATGAAAGCCTACAGCGATTGATTATTCATTGTAAACACAGACTCAATCTTGACTATATTGAAGCTAAGAAAGAAATAGACAAGTATAATGGTTTGAATTTATTTCCAGTGGCAGAATCGTCAATTTCACGAATAGTAGAATACTATTTAATGCTAAAAATCAAACAGAGAAGAAAACAATTGACGGACATGATTATAGGTCTTAATCCACTAATAATAGAGTTAATGGAGGATTATCTAAAAATAGTATGGAGTATTGATACAAGCCAATTTTATGATAAATATACAAATGGTGAGACAGTTGTGAACCTGTCAAAGCTAGAAATGAAAGATCCAGATTTTAGAAGATATCTGGACAGTGCTTTTAAGTATGGGTTTAGGGATAAAAGCACGGTGGGTATAGACTTTTTAGATGAGGCCATTGTTTTTTATAGCAAAGGATCACGACCTAATGAAGTGGAATTCTTTGGAAAGCTAAGAAATGCAAATAGAATGTTAAGAAACCCATCAGCCCATAGTCTAATCGCTATAAGTGAAAAAGATATACAAAAAAATTCCAATATGACAAGTAATCAGATAATAAACAGGTTAGAGGGTTTGATTAAATCCATGTATGGGAATAAGGTAGAAGCAAGAGTCTTTGACATATATGATGAAATGAACTATTATATCACTGAGGAGTTAAATAAGTACTAAAGATAATGTTTCTAGGAGTATACCAGTAAATGCAAAGGATACGCCTATGCTATAACCTTTCTTTCTTATGTAATTTATAAATTGCCAAAGTATCTACACTCTAAAGGGTACGGAAACATGCTTATCATTCTCCTTAATTTAAATGCAAAAAAGACTAGACACCCGCAAGGGTACGGGAACACATTTTAATTACTCCCATTTTTAATTTTTTTACAATATATTAGGAACACCACCACTCGCAAGGGTACGGAAATAAAATAACACCATTTCTTTTGTTTTATTTATTTCAAAGATTAAAGATACTCGCAAGGGTACGGGAATTAGTTATCCCTTCTTTCTTCAGTGGTATGTTACATCATCTTAGTAGCACACCACCCTCGTAAGGGTAAAAAGACTAGGACCTATAGAATGTAATTGTTGGGGGGAAATCATGAAGATAGGATTACGTAAACCAAGTTTAAAGAAGAGTATAAAAGCAAGAACAACAGGGAAATTAAAAAGGAAGGTTAAAAGTACAGTAAACCCATTCTACGGGAAAAAAGGAATGGGTTGGGTTAGAAATCCTAAAAAGGCCGCATATAATAAAATTTATAATAAGACAACTTTTGGTGTTGGAGATTTATTTAAAGTTATCTTCAAGAAATAATTTATTTGAAGGCAGCTCAAAGAAATAAGTTATCTAGACAAAGGAAGCATTACGCAAATATTTTACCTGTGTGATGCTTTTATATTATCTAACTAAAGGCAACTCATTTATATATTAATTAAAATATTTGGAAGCTGGAGTGAATTCATTATGAATAAGATTAATTTAGCAAATTTACCAACAAGAATTGTTAAACTAGAAAAGACAAGTAAAAGATATAACAAAAACATATATTTAAAAAGAGATGATTTTACTGGGACAGAAGTGTCAGGTAATAAAGTAAGGAAATTAGAATATGCAATGGCTGAAGCCTTAAACAATGAATGTGATGCTATTATAACTACAGGTGCCTTGCAATCTAATCACTGTAGGGCGACAGCTGCAGTATGTGCCGAGTTGGGCCTAGAATGTTATCTAATATTAATGGGTGAACCTAATGAAATAGAAGGGAATTTGTTTTTAGATTATTTCCTAGGTGCTAACATATACTTCGAAAATGACGTCGACTCTGTTAGTAATAAAATGGAAACCTTGTTTAAGGATTTAAAAGATAAAGAAAAGAAACCTTATATTATTCCAATGGGAGCATCTAATCATATTGGTACATATGGATATATAAATGCCTATGAGGAAATATTAAAGCAAGAAAAAGATATGAATATTGAATTTGACTTGATATCCACTCCTGTAGGTTCTGGTGGGACTTATGGGGGCTTATGGTATGGGGATTATATTAATAATAAAAATAAGAGGATATTAGGCTTTGCAGTAAGTGAAACTAAAGAGTATTTCAAAGAGACTATTGTAAATATATTGAGAGAGCTAGATAAGGATATAGAATCATTTGATACAATAGAAATCAATGATTTGTATGTGGGACAAGGATATGGAATAGCAACTGATGATGAACTAGAGTTCTATTTAGAGATAGGAAAAAATGAAGGAGTTATATTTGATCCTTGTTATACGGGGAAAGGATTTAGAGGGCTGCTAAGAGAAATCGAAAAAGGAAATATAAAAGAAGAGAACATTCTTTTTATTCATACTGGTGGTCTGATGGGTTGGACAAAAGAGTATATAGATAGAGCTTATGAAATAGGAAAGATAAAGAGTAGGGTATAAAATAAAGCCTTGAGATGTTAATTAATAATCCTATAGGGTAGGTATATATTAGGAATGGATGTCTATAGGAATAAGTTCTGGTTCAGAGTTAGAAAGGAGATCTAGAATGAAGAAAATATTGTTTTATGGAATGACGGGAGAAAAGATGTGTTTCCAACATATATTTTTAAATGCATTGGATTTACATTCATCTGGCCAAGAGGTAAAGATAATATTTGAAGGGGCTTCAGTTAAATTAGTGTCTGTATTTGAGGAAGAGAACAATCCACTATATAAAAGAGTCAAAGAAGCAGGAATCATAGCCGGTGTTTGCCTAGCATGTTCAAAGGTACTTAATGTATATGAAGATAATCTTAAATCATCTCTAATCATGTTAGACGATATGTCAGGTCATGCAGGAGTAAAGAAATATGTCATGGATGGATATGAAATTATAAGTATTTAATTGTTTATTATCTAAGTATCAAAACCTCTTTAATACTAGTTCAATCTAGTGTTATAGAGGTTTTTCTTTTACTAATTCAATTTTAATTATCTTATACATGGTAAAGAGATTGATATTATTGTATTATTTAATGGCAAATTATCTTTTACATAGTATAATGAGATTAGTATTTATTTTTATCTAATTTAAGGAGGCATTATATATGACAAATAACAAGACTATAATTTTAACAGATTCTAGTTGTGATATGGATATTGATTATATTAAGGAAAACAATATACATGTTTTCCCCCTAACATATGATATTGATGGTAAGAATTATGAAGATGACCTTGGTCAAACCCTATCATACAAAGAATTTTATGATAAACTAAGGCAAGGGCATACATCTACAACTTCACAAGTAAACACTTATGCTTTCGAATCGGTATTCAAGAAATATGCAAAAGAAGGATATTCAATGATATATCTTGGTTTATCATCTGCATTAAGCCAAACGGTAAATAATGCAATAATGATAAGAAAGGAAATGTTAGAAGAGGATCCGTCCATAGACATAACTGTCATAGATACAAAATCTGCATCAATAGGTCTAGGCGCATTGGTATACTATGCTTCTGAAATGCTTAAATTAGGAAAAACAAAGGTTGAGATTGTAGACTGGATTAATGAAAATATGTTAAAAGTACAACATCTATTTACAGTGGATAGCCTAGAACATCTAAAACGAGGTGGAAGAGTTTCTGCTACAGCTGCTACTGTAGGCATGATATTAGATATTAAACCTTTATTGATTGTAAATAATGAGGGGAAATTAGATGTGCCTAAAAAAATAAGAGGTAGGAAAAAATCTATAAAAACTATGTTAGATATATTTAAAGATAAAGTTGCTAATCCCGAAGAGCAAACTATATTTATTAACCATGGTGATTGTATAGAGGACGCAGAGTATTTAAGGGACATGCTTTTAGATGGATTTAAAGTAAAAGATGTAAAGATTAACTATGTAGGCCCAACTATGGGTAGTCATACAGGACCAGGGATGCTTTGCTTAATTTTTATGGGTGAAGATAGAAGTATTTCTTAAGTTGAAGACTAAATCAAGTAAAAAACAACTTATAATGCTAATAATTGATTGATGTGCCCCCTAATATTGGTAGACGATGTCTGCTAATACTAGGGGGCTTTTTTATGAACAAATATAAAAAACATTATTATATCCAAAAGACTAGTGTGCAATAAAGCTAAATAAGTATATACTAGAAACTTTGGAGGTGGATAGTATGTCTATGTATAATATTGTAAACATCATATAAAGTTTGGTACTGAAGCTAAGAGCTAATAAAGGGTTAGATTATATGATAAAGGGTATACATTAAACAAATTCTGGTGAGGAGGTTTTTTATGCGAGTTATAATAATTGGTGGAGTTGCAGCAGGAACCTCAGCTGCTACAGAAATACGAAGGAATAACAAGGATGCACAAATAGTAATATATGAAAAAGATAAGTATATTTCATATGTAGGATGTGGAATGCCCTATTATGTAAGCAATGAGGTAGAAAGATTTGACGAAATTGTTCCACGACAAGGGGAATTTTTCAAAGCAAAGCATAATATCGATGTTTTAACCCAGCATGAAGTTTTATCAATAGATTCACATGAAAAAAGGCTTACGGTTAAAAATATTCTTACAGAAGAAGTCTTTCAAGATTCCTATGATAAGCTTGTTATTGCAACTGGAGCAATGTCCAAGATGCCTGAAATAAAGGGAGCCAACCGGAAGAATGTATTTCCTTTAAGAAATATAAACCATATGAATAATATTAAGGCTTTCATTGAGAGTAATAAACCAAGAAAGGCTGCAATTATAGGAAGTGGCTTTATAGGAATGGAAATGTGTGAAAGCTTTAAAAATTTAGGTATGGAAGTCAGTTTAATTTCTAGGTCATCAATTTCAAAGGGTATAGACATAGATTTGCTTGATATTATAGAGAAACATTTAAAGGACAATGGAGTTAATGTTTATACCAATACTACTACTGAAGAGATAAAGCAAGAGGGTGTTGTGATCGGAGATGGCAGGATTGTTGAAGCGGATTTAGTATTAGTTGCAACAGGAATAAAACCTAATGTTGAGCTTGCTAAAAAAGCAGGAGTGGAACTTGGAGTTACTGGTGCTATTAAAGTTGATAAGTATATGCAGACTAATATAAGTGATATTTATAGCTGTGGAGATTGTATTGAAGTCTATAATGCAGTAACTGGGAAAGTCATGTATAGACCTCTTGGTTCAACAGCTAACAAGACAGGAACAATAGCGGGTAGTAATATTTGTGGGAAAGAAGTAGAGTTTAAAGGAGTTTTGGGGACTGGGATTTATAGGATATTTGATATGAGTGTTGGCCAGACAGGATTGTCAGAAGAAGAGGCAATAAAGCAAGGATATGATGTTATTAGTTCAAGAGTCCAAAGACATAATAAACCTGGATTTATGGGTGGAAAACCTATAACTATAAAAATTGTAGCTGAAAAGAAAAGTGGAAAACTATTAGGTGCTCAAGTAATCGGTTATGAAGGTGTAGATAAAAGACTTGATGTATTAGTGACAGCAATTACTTTAAAGGGAAAGGCAGAAGATTTGATGTATATGGACTTGGGCTATTCACCGCCATTTTCAACTGTTAGGGATCCAATTTATTATGCTGCAGTTAAACTACTAAAAACACCCTAGGGTGTTTTTATATTGGGAATTTGATATAATATAGTCTTAGTAGCATTTGACAAACTAACTTATCGCTAAAAAATAGAATAACTAATGTTGAAAGGGTGGGATAAACAATGAGGTATGACTTTATAAGTTATACAAATAGGGGAAATATTGGAGCTAGCAAATGGATGGATATGTACACTAGGAATCCTAATGTAGCTAATGACATAATACCAATGTCCGTTGCAGATATGGACTTTTTAACTTGTCCTGAAATTAGTGAAGAAATATATAAGTTTGCAAGGACTCAATCTTTAGGATATGCAAGACCTTTTGATTCATATTTACAGACTGTTGTAAACTTCTTCAAAGAATATCATGGATATAATGCAAAAAAAGAGTGGATTGTCACAACACCAGGGATAGTACCAGCCTTAGCAACATCAGTCAGAACCTTTACCCAAGAGGGAGAAGGAGTTATAATATTTACTCCAGTTTACAAACCTTTTTATGATGTGGTTCAAGAACAAGCTAGAAAAGTAATTAATTGTCCTTTAATATATAAGAACAATAGATATGAAATAGATTTTGAATTGTTTGCAAAGCTTGCCTCTGACCCAAATACAAAACTTTTAATCCTTTGCAATCCTCAAAATCCAGGGGGGATGGTTTGGAGCAAAGAGGACTTGCTTAAGATAGCTGAAATTGCAGAAAATGAGGACTTATTAGTAGTATCTGATGAAATCCATTCTGATATTGTTTTTGAAGGATACAAACATATTGTTTTTGGCAGTGTGAACGATACTATTGGAAATAGAGCAATAGTATGTACAGCTGCATCAAAAACTTTTAATATAGCAGGACTTCAGTGTTCAAATATATTTATTGAAAATGAAGATATAAGAAATAAGTTTGTCCAAAATAATAATGGCATTGGGATAGAGAGAGCCAATATTTTAGGCATAGTTGCCACTAAGGCTGCCTATGAATATGGATTGGATTGGTTAGAGGAATTAAAAACAGTTATCAGGACTAATCAAAAAATTGTTAAGGAGTTTTTTGAAAGTTATAATGGAATATTTGTAGTTATGAAGCCTGAAGCAAGCTTTACTACTTGGATCAATTTCGAAAAACTGAATGTAGAACATGAAGAATTTATAGATTTCTTAGATAAGACCTGTGAGTTTTTCCCTACCGATGGCTTGTCATTTGGAGAAAATGGAAGATATTTCATAAGGGTAAATGTTGGATTGCCAACTGAAAAACTGAAAGAGAACTTGGAAAGAGTCAAAAATTCATTAAAGACTCATTATAGTATTTAAATCTTTCATAAGTATCAATGCAAGCAGAAATTCTTAATATATATCAGCTGATTCGCATATATTAAGAATCTCAAATAAGAAGAAAATTTATCTTAGCATTCAATTTTGCATATATAGTTAGGGGAGTTAAAGCTATCTTAAACAATCGAAGAGGTGTATAAAATGAAAAAGTTAAGGCTAGGAATAATAGGAACTGGTGCTTTGGGAAGTATTATAGCAAATGCTGTTTCAAAGGATTTAGAGGAAGATTATAGTCTAATAGGAGTCCATAGTAATAACTTAGAGAATGCAGAAAGCTTAGCCAAGAAAGTTAATTGTAAGTTCTATAGAGATTTAGATGAAATGATTGATGATAAACCAGATTATATTATCGAAGCAGCTACACAAGAAGTTGTAAAAGACTATGCTGTTAAGATATTGAATAATGGGATAGATTTAATAGTTTTATCTATAGGGGCTTTCGCTGATGATCTTTTTTATAATGAGGTATGGGGAAAAGCAAAGGAAGTAAACTCCCGTGTATACTTAGCATCTGGGGCAGTAGGAGGATTTGATGTCCTAAGCTCTGCTATTTTAATGGGGGAATCAAGGGTGAAAATCATAACAGAAAAATCACCTAATTCTCTAGAAGGCGCTCCTTTTTTACAAGGTAGGGACTTGTCTAGGGATGATATAGAGGAAATATTTAATGGGACAGCTAAGGAGGCTATAAAAGAATTTCCTAAGAATATTAATGTGGCCGTAGCTACTGGCTTGGCTACTGTAGGAGTAGAGAACACCAATGTTATTATTCGAAGCATACCAGGAATTCAAAGTAATATTCATAATATAATCCTTGAAGGAGATATAGTTAAGGTATCCGTTAATATAGAATCAAAGCCATCCCCAGATAATCCAAAATCCAGTTCGCTTGCTGCATGGAGTGTCATTTCATTATTAAAAAGACTTGTAGCACCTATTACATTCTAATGTATAATCTAGGCATAAAGTTCCATACTAGAGTGAATTAATCACCTGTATGCTTAGCATTTTATATATTTTATAGGGGCACCAGTGATAATAACTAGAATGGAGGGGAGAAGATGGGAAGTTTACCTAATTGTCCAAAGTGTGGTTCTGAATATACTTATGAAGATAGGAATTTATTGATTTGCCCTGAGTGTTTTTATGAATGGGTAGATGGAAGTGAATCAGAAACTGAAAACCAAGAAGAAGTTAATGTAATAAAAGATTCAAATGGAAATATCCTAAGTGATGGTGACACTGTTTCAGTAATCAGAGATCTCAAACTAAAGGGCAATTCATCAATAAAAAGAGGAACTATAGTTAAAAACATAAAACTAATCCATAATCCAAGTGATGGAGTCCATGATATAGATTGTAAAATAGATGGATTTGGATCAATGTTATTGAAATCAAGTGTAGTTAAAAAAATATAGGATTTTTTAGAGTAGGATTTTGAGACCTAAATTCATTTAAATTTATACTAGAAGAGTATAATTGTAGATGACTAGGGTCAAAAAGTCCTACTTTTTTTGAATCTTGAAATACTCTTTGAGGGATAAGGCGGCAAGAGAAAAGCTTGATATTATTAGGACACGCGGGGGAGTTACACTATCCCACGTGACAACTTCAATATCAATAACTAAAGACTTAAACAATACAATAACTTTTATCAGGGAAATTAATTGATTAATATGGTAATATATATTTAATATTATATAGAGAGAATTTGAAAGAAAGGAGGAAATCTAAATTCTAAAGCAGTATATATCTAAATTAATCTTTCGAATTTGTTTATTTTTGTTTGTTTTATATTTTTACATCTTTGATAGGGAACTTTTGGATATAGTTGGTATTGTAAATATAAGTGGTCTAAGACCCTTGCATATAGTATGGATAATTATGATATTTGAGATGGTTGCCCAGATTATACCTACAAAAAAAATCACAATGGGATGTCTTAAACAATTCGGCAGTAAATACTCACCTCCAGAAGACCCATATGAAGAATTAGAATTGCATAAAAATGTTCAAGAAATGAATGTAGGCGCACTAAAAGTCCTTTTATCTTGGACTATTCTTAATTCTATTATAGGCGTTACATACTTATTAGACATAATTGGAGTAACAGAGTTGATACTGATAACAATGTTTTATTATGTATCCGATCTTATATGTGTTACTATTTGGTGTCCTTTTCAAAGTTTTATAATGAAGAACCGTTGTTGTGTAAACTGTAGGATTTTTAATTGGGGAAATTTTATGATATTGACCCCTATGGTTTTTATTAGGAGCTTTTTCTCGTGGAGTTTGTTTTTTATATCCATAATAGCACTAATAAGCTGGGAATTAAAAATCCTTAAGTATCCAGAAAGATTTTGGCACGGGTCAAATACAAGTCTTAGATGTTCACATTGCAATGATAATATTTGCCAAATAAAAAATACATTACTATTTAATAAAGAAAATGAGTTAGGTTGATGAGAACAAAAAATTAAATAGAAAGTAGGGATAAAAATGATGTGGAAGGAAAAATATCGTGTTGGAGTAGACTTGATAGATGACCAACATATAGAACTCTTTAGTCGGCTATCAAAGTTCATTCAAGTAGTGCAAAATGAATTTAATTGGGATGAAAAAATCGAAGAAGTAAAAGAAACTATGGTTTTCATGCAAGAATATGTGGTAATCCACTTTAATGATGAAGAAGAATATATGGAAAAAATCGAGTATCCAAAGCTTAAACAACATAAACAAATTCACAAAGATTTTAAAGACAGCATCAATGATTATGTGGTAATCTTTCAAGAAGAAGGCTACACTGAAGAAAAAATACAAGAGCTATGTGCCAAATTAATGACATGGCTAATAATGCATGTAGGTAAGATGGATCAACAAATTGGTGAATATGTGAAATTAAAGGAGGGACAAGCATAATGAAGGCAGAATATATAAACTCCTTTTACAAGGCAACTCAAGATGTATTAAAAACAATGCTTGATATAGAAGTTGAAAAAGGCAAATTAGATGTAGTAGAGGGTATGATAAATAGCAAGGACGCAAATGTAAGTCTTGGAGTAACAGGAGATTTAAAAGGCTCTATACTATTTCGTTTTACAAAGGCTATGACCTTAGAGATGGTAAAAATAATGGCAGGAATGGAAATGGATGAAATTGATGTTTTCGTATCATCAGCCCTAGGGGAAGTAGCAAATATCATAGGCGGTAATGCATTGACGAATCTAACTGCTTATGAATATGTTTGTGATATAGCCCCACCACAAGTTATTGTTGGAGATTATAAATCACTATCTTTTGCCAATGAAAAAGCTTTGCTTGTCACAATGAATACAGATATTGGAGAATTTGATATTATAATTTACTTAACTGAGAATTAAACATAGTGTAATAATTAGAATGATAATTGACAGATACCAACCTCTAAGTAAATAATCTAATTAATTAGAATAAGATTATTTACTTGGAGGTTTTTTATTGGGCATCATTAACTTTCAGGAAGAGAATTCTATGCTTTTGCAATGAAATTTTTATTTATATGAATATTAATAATAAAAATATGGTATTAGTAAAACAAGTATATAAATATCCTGTGCAAATTTTGAAATATTATAGACAATTTAGTAGTCTAAACTCTAAATAGATGATATTATCTTAATTAAGAAAAACCTAGAGACATATAGAGCATAAAGGAGGTCCATATGATAAATGAGCTTTATAAAACAAAGTTTAAAAGAACATGTATCTATTTTGTAATATTTACTATTTTATTTGTTATATTTGTTAAGACACTTCAGTATACATTACCCTTTGTAATCGGAATTATACTAGCGTCATTTACAAAAAAAGCAAATAAGTACTTGCAGAAGAAATTAAAAATATCTTCTGGTGTTGCGGCTATTATAACTACTACCATTATTTATGCTATACTCGTTGTAGTCATAACACTAATAGTATATAAAACTACATCAGAAATAGTAGCCTTGATTACCAAAATACCAAGTGTTGAAAAATTGATGAGCTATGCTCAATTAATAATTGTTGAAGCTGGAGATATTATTGGTCGTATTGAGCCTCAAGTAGCCGACAAAATATTTGAATATTTGCAGAAATTATTAACCAATGCAATAAATATCGGAATTGGAATGTTAAATAAAACATTATCTGTAATTCTTAGTTTACCATCTATGTTATTGCTTGCAGTTATATCTTTCATAGCTACATACTTTTTTTCAAAGGATTATGTATCATTTGGCAATAAGTTTTTTTCTATTTTTTCATCAGAAGGACAGGTTAAGATGAGAGATATTATTAAATCTGCAACATCTATGACCATAGGATATGCAAAAGCTTATTTATTAGTAGTTTTTATAACTTTTATTCAAACCTTTATTGGTTTTTCTATTCTTAAGCTTAATTATGCATTTATATTAGCTATCATTTGCGCTGTATTAGACATATTGCCAATTATTGGGACTATACTTTTATATATCCCTCTAATATTATATAAAGTTTATATAGGGGAAACTTTAACAGCTATAGGTTTAGTTATAGTTTATATAGTTGTAACTGTTGTAAGACAGGTAATAGAGCCAAAAATAGTTTCACATCAATTGGATTTACATCCAGTTCTTATCTTAGGAGCTATATTTATTGGCCTTAAGCTTAATGGGGTAGTTGGAATGTTATATTTAATAGGTCTTTTAGTCGGTTATAAAGTATTAGAAAAAGTAAAAGTAATATAAGGACTGGTGATAAAGTGAAATCAAAAGCGGCGTTTTTTGACATAGACGGGACTATTTTTAGAAATTCATTGATGATTGAACACTTTCAAAAATTAATCAAATTTGAAGTTGTTGATCCTACAATCTGGTATACAAAAGTAAAAAAAGTATATTTAGAATGGGAAAAGAGGTACGGAGATTTTGAAGAATATCTTGAAATCTTAGCCCAAGTCTATATAGAAGAATTAAAAGGCGTAGATAAAGCTGATATTGACTATATAGCAGAACATGTAATTAAAATTAATGGGGACATGATATATAAGTTTTCAAGAAATCAGATAAACTGGCACAAAGAAAATGGCTATAAGATTTTCTTCATATCTGGAAGCCCTGATTTTCTTGTATCTAAAATGTCTGAGAAATATGGAGCGACAGAATATAGAGGAACTATTTATGAGGTGGATGAAAACAATAAATTTACGGGTAATATTGTTAAGATGTGGGATTCAAAAAGTAAATTAGAAGCAATTAAAGAGATTATAGATGAGTATAATGTTGATTTAGAAAGCAGTTATGCTTATGGTGATACTACTGGAGACTTTTCTATGTTAAAAATGGTAGGTAATCCAGTAGCAATAAACCCAAATAAAGAACTTTTGAATGAAATAAGGAAGGACAATATATTAAAGCATAAAGCCTCAATTATAGTTGAAAGGAAAAATGTCATCTATAAACTAGACCCAATGGTTGAACTACTTTAATGGAACAAATTAAAGTTACTCCAACAATTGTTAAATGTGAATTGAATTGTAATTTTTTCGTAAATCATTATTATCAAACTTAATATATAATAATAACATGAATAGGTATAGTAATTCTTTAAAAGGCAATAATGATACCTTAAGAGGTGATATCAATGAAAAAGTTAAGTATACTATGTTTAATTATAGCAATTATTTTTGTTGGATGTAATCCTATAAATGGTGTTAAAGATGATGCAACCGAGGATACTTCAGGTTCATTAGATCACAGCCTTGCTGAAATATCAGATTATTTTCCCTTCCTAGGAAATACAGTAATTGAATATCAAGGAATTGGGAATGAATTTGCCGAACAAAAAACATTTTTCGAGTTTATTGATGGCAATAAGGCCCAAATGAAAGTCCTAAATCCAGGTACTAATTTGATTAAGATTTATGAACTAAAAAACGGAACATTAACGGAAGTCTATATGGAAGGAGAGTTTTACCATATTGAAAACATGTTAAATGCTACTAGCAATAAGGAAGATATTATATTAAGTGAGCCTATCCAAGTAGGTAATACGTGGAAGAGCTTAGATGGATATGAAAGAGAAATAACAGGCCTAGATGAAATAATTGAAACCCCTTATGACACTTATACTGCATTAGAAATTACAACCACCTTTGAAGAAGGCAGGTACCAAAAAGAGTATTATGCTAAAGGAGTTGGACTAGTAGCAAAAATATATACAGATAATGATATGGAAGTAAAGAGTCTTATAAACAATATGACTAGTTCAAGCATTTCTCAAGGAATTGAATTGTTTTATCCATTGAAGAATGGTAATGGCTTGTCTTTTATAGAGGATTCGTTTCTATTTAGAACAAACGACGATATAAAAGAATTAATGGAAAGTAAAATGAAAGATCCAATAGATGATAGGTTAATTCCATTATTACCAAAGGATGTGTCAATTAATCGTATTAATCTTGACAGAGGTGAATGGGTAGTTAAAATTGATTTATCTGATAATTTTATAGAAGAAATAAATGCTGGTTCTTCATATGAATATGAGCTAGTACAAGGGATAGTAAACACATTAGGAAAGTATTATGATACAGACAAGGTATTTATCTCCTTATCAGATAGACCATATGAATCAGGTCACCTTCAATTAGAAGAGGGAGAGATATTCAAAGTTAGTACAGAAGATATAGAAGAGTTAGAATGAAAAAATCAATCCTTGGGATTATCCCAATGATTGATTTTTTATGATTTGATTTATTGAAGCTATTGTTGTTGATTTCTTTGGGTTCTTTGTTGTTCCTTTTGTTCTTGCTGCTCTTGTTGTTGCTGCTGCTGCTTTTTAGTTTTTTGCTTGTTGTTACTAGAGCTGTTATTCTTGTTCTTAGCCATCTTCGAACCAAACCTCCTATTTTTTTACTACTACAGTAAATATTATTTCTAATTGGGAATTATTTATACATAAAATAGGAATTTATATTTGTTCTTGTAGTTCATTTAAGAACCTTGATGGTTGGAGTGCTTGATTTCCAATATATTTTGTAGTAATTAGAGTTAAATGCTTCCTAGCCCTTGTCATCCCCACATAGAATAGTCGTCGCTCTTCTTCTAATGGTTCAAGATTGTTTTTTTCTGCAGCTTCTATACTTGAGATATTTGGAAAGTCTCCATCAATTAAATCAATTATATATACATTGTCAAACTCTAAACCCTTTGCTGAATGAATAGTAGAGAGGCTTATGGTGTTCTTATTATTTTTAGAATTAAGACTCAAGTGTTGTAATTGTCTTAATCTGCCAACAAAGTCTCTTAAATCGCCTGTATGTTTAGCTATTGATTTTAAGTGAAAGAGAATTTTTATAACAGTGTCATAAGTATATCCAAACTTCATAGAATTTTCCCTTAAATAATTTCCATACTCAAGATCATTTTCGATATATAGAATTTGATTATATGGCTTTAGTTTTGAGAGTTTTTTAAAATCTAGCTTTAATTCCCTAAGGGTTTTTTTATAGTATTTACTTAATCCTGGATATTCCAGTATTCTATCAAATACAGAAGTTGAATAGTTTAAGGTCTTGACAAAATCTATCTGCTTCTTGGATATATAGCCCTTTGTTTTATAGTATATTTTCTCATATATTTCAATATTTGAAGTATCATATGAAAAGTCTATTATATTAATAATATCCTGCAATAACCAGTGATTAAAAAAACGTATTTTAGAATCACTCATATAGAATTCTATATTGTTTCTTTCAAACACTTCTATTAAACCAATTGCAGAAAGATTGTTCCTATATAGGATACATGAATTACTTAATTCATGCTTTTTCAAATCTTCTAACAAGAACTTATACTGATCCTTCATAGATTTAACCCTAACAATCTTTATTGGTTCAAAAAAGTCATTGTCAGTTATAATTTCTTTATTATACCTCAATTTATTGGTTTTTATAAAACTGTTACAAATTGATACTATGTTTTTTGTTGACCTATAATTGTGTTCCATAAAATAGAGCTTTCCATTTTCATATTCTTTGCTAAAGTTCAATAGACCCTTGGGATAAGCACCTCTAAAACCATATATTGACTGATCATCATCAGCTACTATGAATATATTATTCTTAGGTTTAGCAAGTAATTTAATGATAGATAATTGTATCTTTGAAGTGTCTTGGCCTTCATCAAGTTGATAATAATCATATTTACTTCTATACTTATTGAGCATGTATTTGTTTTTAGACAATATTTCTAAGGAGCTAGTTAACATATCATCAAAATCCAATAAGTTGTTTTTTATCTTAAAAAACTCATAATTATTATAAATATCAATAAAATTTGGTATATCTACTTTATTGTTTTTTATGTATTGGTCAGGGCTAATCATCATATTTTTGATGTAACCTATGGAATTTAACAACGTTTCAAGTTTTTCTTCTGTAATATATTCATTATTAATATCAAAAAAGATTTGTTTTAATAGACTATATTTGTTTAGTTTATTTTTATTGTCTTCGATAAGAGTATATTTAATTTTGCTAATAAATGAATATTCTCTAATCAAACCATAACAAAAGGCATGTATAGTTGAGAATTTTACTAAAGAATTCTCATAATCAGGAAATGTTTTATTAAATCTATCTTTCATATCTATGGCTGAAGCCTTGCTAAATGTTATAGACAAAATTCTTTCCGGACAAACAGAATGATTTTCTATCAAGTTTTTAGTTCTGTTTATTAGGACTGTTGTTTTGCCTGCACCAGGTACTGCAAGAACTAGAGCAGGCCCATTAATATGATTAACAGCTTTTTCTTGTGCATCACTTAATTTCAAAATATTAACCTCCAATACTCTTCTAACTTTATTTTATCATAAATTCTAAGACAACAAAATGTAGAAATAGGGTTAATATTGTAATATAATTATGATATAGTGGAACTATAATAAAGTTGCTTATCTATAGAGAGGTGAAAGTATGAAGAAGCATTTAAAGACCTTTGATGATTATTTTATAAATTTGATAAATTCTAGGATTAAAAATAAATATTTAGATGTTTTTATGTATAGAGTAACAGATTTGGGCGGAGCAATATTTATAACTATGTTTACTTTAAGCTTAGTTATATTTGGTAGTGATGAGAATAAACTAATAGGTATAGAGGCTTTACTATCCTTAACACTTAGCCAGATTATAGTCCATAGTTTAAAAAAGATAATGAGTAGAGAGAGACCTTATAAAATTATTGAACATTTAAACACATTTGGAATTGATTTGTCAGATTATTCATTTCCCTCAGGACATACAGCTGCAAGTTTTTCCCTTGCAACTACATTAGCTTTAAATTTACCAAGATTTACTTTAATAGTTTATATATTGGCTTTATTGATTGCAATATCTAGGATATATTTAGGAGTACACTATCCAACAGACGTTGCTGCTGGCCTGATTCTAGGGATTGGATTTCCAATAGTAGTTCATTTTTGGTTAACAAATTTAGTTGAAAAGATTGGCGTCTTTATTGGGATAAATTAGGATATAGGGGTATAATAACAACAATAGAGTGGGATTAGAATAGGAGGGGAAAAATGCGAATAAACAACTTTTTAATGAACAGAAGATCGATGAGGGATTATAGAAATAAAAGTGTTGAATTAGATGTATTAGATAGGATAAAAGATATATTAAAAGAACTTGAAAATGAGTTTGAAGAAGGGACATTTGGGTTTAAATTATATGAAAACGGTCAACTAATTTATAATGGTTTAGAAGGTCTTGCTGGATATTCTGGGGTAATGGTTGAGAGTCCACATTATATAGCTCTAAATCTAAAGGAAAATGATGAGAAGACGGTTATATATAGTGCCTACTATATGGAAAAACTAGTTACAAAACTAATAGAGTTAGACTTGGCTACTTGTTGGATAAGTGTTTATGATGTTGATAAGAACTTGAGAAAAGATTTGTTTGGTGAATGGACTAATGAAATAAACTTTATACTAGCCTTTGGCTATCCAAGGAGGAATCACCCATTTTCAAAGGAACCTTTTAGTGAAAGAATTAGCATTGAAGAGATGGTCTATGATAATGAAATAGGACAGCATATTACCTTGGAGTATCTTGAACAAAGAGGACTTGCAGATACTTTCTATTATCTGAGATTTGCTCCATCTATTAAAAATTTACAACCTTGGAGATTTATCGTAACAAATGATAAAGTACACCTCTTGATTAAATGTGATGAAGATGATAATCCATCTTTAGTAGATGCAGGAATTGTAATGTACTATTTTGAAGCCCTACAAGAATTGCAAGGGACAAAGAACAAGTGGTCATTATTAGATGGAGAATTTGTTGAAGGTGGCATAAAATATAAATATATAGCTGAATATCAACTATAGTTGTTTGCTATAAAAGTAGAGGAATCTCTACTTTTATTCTTTTTCATTGAATGTTCTATTACGATAAAGTATTATATAGGTTAAGAGGTGTATTATGAAAATAGATAAAAGGAATAATTACATATTATTAGCCGAAAACTTTTATTTAAATGGGAACAAAGAAAATGCAATAAAATTTTATAAAAAGGCTTTGTTTTATGACGGACCAGAAGAAGATACCTTGATTATAATGTCTAATATAGCCGCTATATATGGAGAATTAGAAAAGTTTGAAGAAGCTTTAGGAATGTATAATAGGATAATAGACTTTGATTCCCAAAATTATGAAGTTTATTTTAATATGGCTTTAATTGAGGAGCAGCGTTCAAATATAGATGTAGCCCTTTCCTTCTACGATAAAGTTGTAGAGATAAATCCTACTTTTGGCAAAGCATACTACAACATAGCAACCATATATGATAATCTCGGAGATAGGGAAAAAGCAATAGAGTTTTTTTACAAGGTATTAGTTTATTGTCCCAAAGATTATATAAGCTACAACAATATTGGCTCTATTTATGAAGAAATGGGCGAATATGACTTGGCTTATTCTATGATAAAGAAGAGCATTGCAATTAATCCCCAGTTTTATAAGTCACTCTTCAATATGGGAGTAGTATATAAAAGATTAAACAATCATGAAAAATCTTTAGAATACTATAATAAAGCTAAGGAATACAATCCAAAGTACCATTATATTTATTTAAACATGTCAGCCATTTATATAGAGGATAAGGAATATTTAAAATCCATAGAAATACTAACTGAAGGAATAAACAATAATCCAGAAGCACATGATTTGTATTATAATAGGGCATGTTCATATGCCTTATTAGTAAATGAAGACCTAGCGATTAAGGATATCAGAAAAGCCTTAATTTTGAATCCAAGCCTAATAAAATGGGTAATTAAAGATAAAGATTTTTATTGCTTGTATGATAATGAAGAGTTTAATAGTATAGTAAACCAGTATAGTTAATTAATTAGGAAGGAATGATATATGTAAATGATTATAATAAAGACTGCTGAAGAAATTGAAATGATGAAAAAAGCTGGAGAGATCTTGGCTGATACCCATAAAGAAATAGCAAAGATGATTAAGCCAGGAATATCGACCATGGAAATAGATAGATTTGTTGATGAATATCTAGCAGGAAGGGGAGCTATAGCAGCACAAAAAGGTTATCATGGTTACCAATATGCAACATGTGCATCTGTAAATGATGAGATATGTCATGGTTTTCCTAGTGAAAAGGAATTAAATGATGGGGATATAGTAGCAATAGATATGGTTGTAGATTTAGATGGTTGGCTAGCTGATTCAGCTTGGTCTTATGCCGTGGGAAACATTTCCGATGAGGCTAAGAAATTAATGGATGTTACAAAAAAGTCTCTTTATCTAGGTATTGAGCAAGCAGTAATAGGCAATAGGATAGGGGATATTTCCCATGCAGTACAAACATATGTAGAAGCTAATGGTTTTTCTGTAGTAAGGGATTTTGTAGGCCATGGTATAGGCAAATCAATGCATGAAGACCCTCAAGTACCTCATTATGGCAAACCAGGCAGGGGTGTTCGTCTTTCTGAAGGAATGGTACTGACTATAGAACCTATGGTTAATATAGGTACCTACAAACTTAAGATAGACGACAATAAATGGACTGCTAGGACATTAGATGGTAAATTATCTGCACAATATGAACATACAATAGCAATAACAAATGATGGACCAATAATACTTACCGATCAAGGAGAAGATAGGTAAAGTAACAATAGATATATGTTTGATATTTAAGGATTAGCTAAAGAATTCTGCTTTTTGTTTGTTATGAAAGGAGCTATTAATGCTAAAAAAATATTCTAAAAAAGAAGAAGTATTTAATGGGGTAACACATGGAATAGGAGTTGTATTTGGAATAGTTGCATTGACTCTCTTGCTCTACTATGCAATAAAAGAGAAGAATGTGTCATCCATAGTGGGCTTCAGTATTTATGGAGCCTGTATTATATTGATGTTCCTGTCGTCAACCCTATACCATAGCTTCACTATTACAAAAGTTAAGGAAATTCTAAGGGTATTTGATCACTCTTCAATATTTTTATTTATTGCTGGTACCTATACTCCTATAGTATTATTAACTTTGGAAGGAAGACTAAAAATTGTAATGCTAGTAGCTATATGGGCAATAGCTATATTAGGTGTAACTTTTAAAATTTTCACCTATGGAAAATATGATAAGTATAAAGTGTTTTCTTTGCTCTTATATATTGGTATGGGATGGCTTGCTGTATTTCCTATAAAATATATAATTAATGCAACAGATATTCATTTTTTCTATTGGATATTGCTAGGAGGACTATTGTATACTGTGGGTACTATATTTTATACAAGTAAGAAAATACCCTACAATCATGCAATATGGCATCTGTTTGTTTTGGCAGCTTCTGTATCTCAGTTTTTAGGGATTTTCTTTTATCTTGCATAAAAGATAAGAAAAAATATTTATATTTGGAGGGAAATATGGCTTTAGAACAATTAAATTTACCAAAGGTAGGAGAAGAAGTAGGGATAATCAGTACAAATTATGGGGATATAAAAGTTAGATTTTTTCCTGAAATAGCTCCTAAAGCTGTCGAGAACTTTAAAACTCATAGTAGAAATGGATATTATGATAATGTCACATTTCATAGAGTAATGAATGAATTTATGATACAAGGTGGCGATCCTCAAGGGACTGGCAGAGGTGGAGAGAGTATTTGGGGTAAGTCATTTGAAGATGAATTTGATATTAATTATAGGAATATTAGAGGAGCCTTGTCTATGGCTAATGCAGGCCCTGGGACAAATGGCAGTCAATTCTTTATAGTGCAAAAAACAGAAACAGAAAAAGAATTAATAAAGCAGATGAGACAATTAGGAGAAAAGAAAGGATATCCTGATGAAGTCGCTGATGCATATGAAGAATTTGGTGGAACATGTTGGCTAGATTACAAACACACTGTTTTTGGCCATGTATATGAAGGCATGGACATAGTCGATAAAATAGCAGCAGTAAAAGTAGACCGCAATAGTAAACCTATTGAACCAGTAGTCATAGAAAGTATAAAGATAGTTGAATATGAGTAAAAAATTGGCATAGCTGTATTTACGGCTAGGCCATTTTTTTAGGCCTTTTTGAAATATCAATTGTTCGAATATAGTTAAGGTGTTTGCATATGTAAAATATAAAACCACATTAAAGATTTCACTCTTTAGCGTGGTCTTTTTTGCTAGCTTTTAAAGGACTTATTTTTTCCATTTTGTTAATTTTGCTTCTATGGATGCAACTATCTTGTACATAATAGCAGATAGAAAGGCTAAAACACCTACATTCATCATGACTAAGTCCATCTTAAATACTTGAGTTCCGTATACAATTAAGTATCCAAGTCCAGCCTTAGATACAAGGAATTCACCAACTATAACTCCAACCCATGAAAGTCCAATATTTACTTTTAAAGTACTTATTAAATCAGGAATTGAATATGGGATTACCACCTTTGATAGTATTTGGAACTTAGTAGCACCAAAGGTATTTAGTAGTTTTATTTTGTCATCGTCTACTGATTGGTAGCTTATAAACATGTTTAATATTGTAACAACTAATGATACTGATATGGCTGTTGCAATTATACCTTTATATCCTGCTCCAAATAGTATTATAAAAATTGGAGCTAAAGCTGTTTTTGGAAGAGCATTTAAGACTACCATATAAGGGTCTAGTACTCTTGACCAAAACTTTGACCACCATAGGAGTATGGCAATGATTACGCCCATGAATGTACCCAAGACAAATCCTATTATAGTTTCAGACAGAGATATGGCTATATGATAAAATAGCTGCCCATCTACTACATAATTAATAAAAAGCATCCATATTTTTGAAGGATAGCTAGTAAGGAAAGTATCTATCCAACCTAGTTGCCCGGCAATCTCCCATAGACCTAATAATACAATCAACACACCAACTTGTGTTATAGAAACAATTCTATTTTCACTTTTGATTTTGGCAATATACTTTTTGTGTTCATTTGAAAAATTATCTGACATGTATATCTAGCTCCTTCCATATTTTATTGAAATAATGTCTAAATTCTGGAGCTTCCCTTAATTTGATTGGGCTTGGTTCTTGGTCACAACTTAGTTTAATATCAATTATATCCTTAATCCTACCGGGCCTATTGCTCATAATTGCAATACTGTCACAAAGGCTGATGGCCTCTGCAATATCATGGGTAACAAGAATTGCCGTCTTTTTATTTTGTCTTAATATGATGCCAACTTCGTCTGAGATAGCAAGTCTTGTTTGATAATCAAGGGCTGAAAAGGGTTCGTCAAGTAGAAGCAAGTCGGGATTTAAGATCATAGTTCTTGCCAAAGCTGCCCTTTGCCTCATTCCTCCAGAAAGTTGATAAGGATAAGAGTACAGAAAATCACTTAATCCATAATTACTTAATAATTCCTTTGCTTTCCTTAAAACACTTTCATCCACTTTGTCTTGTATTTCTAATCCCAACACCACATTATCCAATATATTTCTCCATTCAAAGAGCTGATCCCTTTGAAACATATAACCTATATTTTTGAGAGGTTTTTCTACTAATTGGCCCTTTACTTTTACATAGCCACTGGTAGGTTTAATAAGACCGGCGATTATTGATAATAGGGTTGATTTTCCACATCCACTGGGTCCTACTACTCCTATTATTTCACCGTCATAGATATTTAAGTTTATATCTTTAATAGCATGGGTTTCCTCTTCTATTGTATGGTATACCATATTTATATTGTTCAAAGACACGATTTGACTTTTGTCCATACGATCACTCCTATTACGAAATCATAATCCATTTTATTCATATATGCTGGCTTTGGTGAATATATAGGATATTTAATATAAATTCTAAACAAAAACTTATATATTAGTGCTATAATATATAAGTCAATAAAAGGAGGTCGTCGAACTTGCATCAATATAAAGGGAAATTAATTATTCATACAGGATCAATGTTTTCGGGGAAGACATCAAGCCTTGAGAAGGATGTAAAGAGATTTAAAATAGCAGGATATAAAACTTTGGCCTTTAAGCCAGCTTTGGATACTAGGTATACAACTTCTGAAATAATTACTCATGATGAAACTTCTTTAGAAGCCATTTTAGTAGAAGATATAGATGGTGTTTTAGAAGTATGCAAGGATTATAAGCCTGATGTTATAGCTATAGATGAAGTTCAATTTTTAGGGGGCAAAATAGAAAAGATAATTGCTGGATTTAAGGATATGTTGGAAAATGAAATAACTATTATATTAGCTGGACTTGACATGGATTTTAGTGGTGAACCATTTGAAGTTTTAAAAGAGTTGATGCCTATATCCGATTATTTAACTAAACATCATGCAGTTTGTGTAAAATGCGGAACAGACGCTTGGGTTAGTCATAGAAAAACTAAGGACACAGAAAGAGTTGTGATAGGTGCAACTAATGAGTATGAACCTCTATGCAGAAAATGCTTTTTGATAGAGAAAAAAATAGAAGATGCTCTTGTAAACAAAAACCAGGTTTCATTTGAAGATCTAAAATAAAAAGGTTGTCCCAAAATGGGACAACCTTTTATTTTTAAAGAACTCTTCTTCCGTATGAAAAATGACGCGTATAATAGTTTGTGTTAATACTTGATATTATTACTCCGCCAGACCCTGCTGAACTAGAGTGAATGAATTGTCCATCTCCCAAGTAAATACCTGCATGACTTGGTCCGGACTTATATGTATTACTAAATATTACTAAGTCTCCAGGTTGCAAATCGGATTTTGAAACCTTTGTACCTACTGTAGCTTGTCCAGTTGTCGCTCTAGGTAGACTAATACCATGTTGTTTAAAAACATAAGATGTGAAACCTGAGCAATCAAATCCTTTTGGTGTTGACCCACCAAACTTATAACGAGTTCCTAGATATTTTTTAGCAGTTGCTATGATTTCAGAAGCTGAACTTCCTATTTCAGAGCCCCTTGACGGCTCAGGAAGTGCAATACCTCTTCCTGTTAATACCTTGTTTATTGCTTCAATACTTCTTAATCCAGCTATTCCATCTGGAACAAGTCCATTATCTTCTTGAAAAGTTATCAATGCTGATTTGGTTTGTTCTCCAAAATAATTAGTGCAATTATCAATATCTAAATAACCCATTGCTTTTAATGCTTCTTGGAGTCTGTTTACATCTGTGCCAGTATCCTTTAAGCTAAGTGTCCTATGGAATGTCAGCTTACTAGCATTACTTTCTCCTGAATTTGTTGCAAGATTTTGCCCTTCATTATTCCCATTTTTCACATTCATTAACATTTCATAAGTTGGCAAATCAAAGCTTCCATTTATTTCTAAGTTGTTTTTAATTTGAAATGCCCTCACAGATTGTGCTGTCTCTTCATCATAATATGTAGTTGTATTTTCTAGCTCATAATATCCTAAGCTTTTTAATTCCTCTTGTAAAACCTTTACATCTGGATGAGTCATTCCTTCATTTAATACCTGATCACCTAATACTGCATAGGTTGATGATGGGGTAAATGTCAATACTCCAGATAAGGCAATTGCTAATGTTGTACTTAATACAGATTTTTTCTTTTGCAAAAAAACGCCTCCTTGTATTGAATCAACTCTTTTCATTACAGTATGTTCTTTACATAACAGTATATAGAATCTAATTCTAAAATACAAGGAGTATTTGTAACTTTTTTGTAACATTTTAGTGGTAGTTTATTCCATAGCTATTTTTCAAAACTTAAGCCTTCTCTATGAAGTCCTACACTAAGAATTATACCTATGCATATTAAGTTTGTAAGTTGGAATGTTCCACCATGACTGAAGAATGGTAGGGGGATACCTGTTATAGGCATCAATCCTATTGTCATACCAATGTTTTCAAAAATATGGAACAGGAACATTGCTGCAAATCCAATACACATTAATGAACCGAAAAGATCCGTACAGTTCTTTGAAGTTCTGATTATACGCCTAATCATAATATAGTAGAGTAAGATTAATGTAGCCCCACCAACAAATCCTAATTCTTCTACTAAGACTGCAAAAATGAAATCTGTATGTTTTTCTGGTATATAGTTGTACTGGTTTTGGGTACCATTAAATAATCCTCTTCCAAATAGTTTACCACTACCAACAGCAATTTTAGCTTGTAGGCCTTGATAACCACTTCCTAAAGGATCACGTTCAGGATCCAAGAAATCAAATATACGATTTTTTTGGTATGTATCTAAATTCATCCAAATGACTGGTAAACTTAATAGTCCAACAAGTAATGCATGTCCGATATATTTCCATTTTACGCCTGCCACAAAAAGCATCCCAGCTATAAAGAATATAAAAACCATTGCTGTACCTGCATCTGGTTGCATTAGTATAAGCAAAACCGGAAAAAAAGCAAATCCTAGAACCTTTAATAGTGTAAAAGGTTCATTTAAGCTTTCTTTATTTATATCAGTAAATTTTGCTAATGAAATTATTAAACCAATCTTTACAAATTCAGATGGCTGAAATCCAAAACTACCAATGTATAGCCAAGATTTGGCTCCCCATTGGTCATCCCCTGTTCCTGCAACTAATACAGCTATTAGCAATACTATACACACCATATAGATTGGTAGGTACATTTTACCTAAAAACTGGTGGTCAAGGAGTATAAGTATTATTATTGCAACAAAACCAAGCAATGTAGCCACAACTTGTGATTTAAGATATTGGTTTGGATTACTATAGCTTAATGTGGCAGATTTTAGTATTGTAAACCCAAAGATGCATAGGGCAATGATTGTAAAAAGTAATATAAAATCAAATTTTTTAAAGGCTTTTTTTCTTAAATTAAACATTCTTTGTTCCTTTGCTTTTTTATATATAATAAACAATTATATCATATATTCATCTTTGACATATAAAAAAATGAAAAAGATTATTGCCAGTATTTATCATAAAACATATTAGGATATATTGTTGGGCTTTTTGTTTTAATTAGCCTATAATGAAATAATTATTTTATGATATAATTATCTAAAAGGATGTATACAGATGGATTTAAAAGAGATTATTATCAAGAAATCAAAAGAACTTAATATAGATGCGATCGGATTTACGGATGCTTTACCCCTATTCAATTTGGAAGAGTATTTAAAATATAGATATGAAAACAATAAGGCTACTGAATTTGAAGAAACTGACTTAAGAAAAAGAATAGATCCTAAGTTAACTATGGAAAATTGTAAAACAATAATAGTTATAGGTCTATCATATAATGTAGATTATAGGCAGAAGGCTAATTATAAGTTAAGGGGTAGTTTATCAAGATCCTCTTGGGGAGTAGATTATCATAGGGTTGTAATGGATAAATTAGTCCAACTTGCAAAAGAAATAAACAAGGTTCAGGACTTTGATTATAAGGCTTATGTAGATACAGGCCCCCTAATTGATAGGGAATTAGCATACAAGGCAGGGATGGGTTACTATGGGAAGAACTGCAATATCATTAACCAAAGATATGGTTCTTTTATTTTTATTGGCTACATGTTGACAGACTTAGAAATAGATGACTTTGACGATATAGTTGAAAACCAATGTGGAGATTGCGAATTGTGTTTGACAGCTTGCCCAACAAATGCTTTAGAGGATTCACATAGATTAAATCCCAAAAGATGTATTTCTTATCTTACCCAGACCAAAGATGAAATTGATATAGACTTAAAGAAAAGAATGGGTGTAAAGATATATGGATGTGATACCTGTCAACTGGTATGCCCAAAGAACAAGGATGCAGAAAAATCTAAACATGAAGAATTTATACCTTATGTAACAAAAGGATCAATTGATTTAAAAGAAATGCTAGTAATTTCTAACAAGGAGTTTAAAAACAAATACGGACATATGGCAGGCTCTTGGAGGGGTAAAAAAATATTCAAAAGAAATGCTATTAACGCATTAAATAATATAGAAGAGAAGAATAATAAAGAATTAATAAATAAATTGTTAAAGTAAAATAAATTTTTAACAATCTTGATAATTATATAAATTTCTATGTTATAATCATAGTAAAGTAGTAGTTCATATTAGTATAAAAATGCATCATAATGATTAATGTATCGGGGAGGCGTTTATATTGTCAAATGTACATGAATTAGGCTTTTTAAAAGAAAAAATTCAGGAGTTGAAGGATCAAGGTGTCTATAGGGAACTTCCTGTTTTGGAAACCCCAAGTGAAGCAGAGGTTATTTTAAATGGGAAGAAGGTAATAAACCTATCATCAAACAATTATTTAGGCTTTTCAAATCATCCAAGATTAAAAAAAGCATCTATAGAAGCTGTTGAGAAGTATGGGGCAGGGGCTGGTGCTGTTAGAACAATAATTGGAAATATGAAAATCCATGAGGATCTAGAAGCATTACTTGCTAAGTTTAAGAGAGAGGAAGCAGCTTTTATATATCAATCTGGCTTTAATTGTAATGCTGGTACTATACAAGCTGTAACAGAAGCTGGGGACTTGATTGTTTCAGATGAGTTGAATCACGCTTCAATTATAGATGGAACAAGGCTTTCAAAAGCTGATAGAGCAATTTACAAGCATTCAAATATGGATAGCTTAGAAGAGGTTTTAAGAGAAAATAGAGATAAGTATAAAAACATTATGATTATAACTGATGGTGTATTTAGCATGGACGGAGATATTGCAAAATTACCTGAAATTGTTGAACTAGCTGAAAAATATGAGGCTATGACATATGTGGATGATGCCCATGGATCTGGAGTACTGGGTGAAAGCGGAAGAGGAACTGTTGACCATTTTAATTTACATGGGAGAGTAGATTTTAGTATAGGAACTTTGTCAAAAGCAATTGGTGTAGTGGGTGGATATGTTGCTGGTTCACAGACAATGTATGATTGGTTAAATCATAGAGCCAGACCAGTATTGTTCTCAACAACAATGACACCAGCATCAGCAGGAGCAATAATTGAAGCTATCAAAATGCTGATGGAATCAACTGAATATACAGACAAACTTTGGGAAAATTCAAGATACTTTAAAGAAAAACTTGGTGGATTAGGATTTAATACAGGCAATAGTCAAACTCCGATTACTCCTGTAATCATAGGAGATGAAGCTAAAACTATGGAATTTAGTAAAAAGTTAATGAATAATGGGGTATTTGTTTCAGGAATAGTCTTCCCAACTGTACCAAAAGGAACTGGAAGGGTAAGATGTATGGTAACTGCAGCTCACACAAAAACCCAACTAGACGAAGCAGTAAGGGTATTTGAGTTGGTAGGAAAGGAAATGGGGATACTGTAGGCAGTGAACAATGAATAAGGAACAGTGAACAATGAGGGCGACCTTGCGGTCGCCTCTTTTATGTTGTCATTCGAACTTGCTTAAATCTAGTCATTCTGAAGGGAGTCGTAGAATGTTTCCGTTCACTAAGCTTCTTGGACATTCCTGGAATGAGACGTAGATCTACTCACTTTGTTAGTAGTGTTACGGCTTCAAAGCGAATCTCGGCTTTTAATCATCTTAGGCTAGGCTCTAACAATTGTGAACTGTGCATCGTGAATTGATACAATTTTGTAACTACAAATTTATTAGACAATAGTTTAATATAATAGTATAGGACTTAATATATAACGGGGTGAGGACTTTGATAATAGGTACCTGTTCTTTGAAGCTAAACATATATGAAGCTAATTCTATTAAAGAAAAAAGACAAGTAATTAAAAGTATTATTGGGAAACTGCAATCTAGATTTAATATATCCATTGCAGAAGTTGACTTAAATGATAGTTGGAAGTCGTCAATTATTGGTTTTGCATGTGTAACAAATGATACACAACACGCTAATCAAATAGTATCTAAGGTAATAAAGTTTATAGATGCTGACAGTAGGGTAGAAATAGTTGACTATACCATTGAAATATTGTAGGTGATTATATGGCAAAAAGAATTACAAAAAAGAATACAAAAGAGATATTAAATATATTAAATGATTTATATCCTGATGCTAAAGCAGAATTAAATTTTGAGAACTCTTTTGAACTTTTAATAGCAACTATATTATCTGCTCAAACTACAGATGTACAAGTTAATAAAGTAACATCCAAATTGTTTAAAGAATTAAAGACTCCAGAGGATTATTTGAAGCTTAATGCAGAGGAGCTAGCTGAAAGAATAAGAACTATTGGCTTTTATAATAATAAAAGCAGAAATATATTAGCTACTTGTAGACTCTTAGTAGAAAAACATGATAGTAAAGTTCCAGAAAGTAGAGATGAATTGATGTCTCTACCTGGTGTAGGTAGGAAAACTGCAAATGTTGTTATAAGTAATGCTTTTGGAACTCCAGCCATAGCTGTCGATACTCATGTTTTTAGAGTGTCTAACAGAATAGGGATTGCTAATAGTAGCACAGTCGAGGAGACAGAAGTAGACTTGATGAAGAAAATTGATAAAACCATGTGGTCAAAAGCTCATCATCTCCTGATTTTTCATGGAAGAAGAATGTGTAAAGCTAGAAGACCTATTTGTGAAGAGTGTCCTTTGACAGAGTATTGTAAATATTATTACGAAAATGGAAGTGATAAGAGATGAAGAAAGTTTATCTGATAATCCTATTAATCACAATCCTATTAGGAGCTATTATAGGAACAGGACTTTATGTATACACTGCTGAAATTAATACTGATAGTGTTTACCAGGGAATAATTATCGATGGATATGATATCGGAGGAATGACAAAATCAAAAGCTCTCAATTTTATTAAGGAGAGAAAGCAAGACGATTATCAAGATAGATTTTTTAATTTATCTTATGGTGACAAAAAATACCAGATTGCATTAAAGGATATAGAATACTCTTATGATTATGAAGAGGCCATTGAAGAAGCTTATAACATAGGCAGAAGGGGTAATCCAATAAGTCGATATATAACTATAAGTGATTTAAAAAGCAATAATAAATTAATTAATTTAGAGGTAAACTATAACAAAGATTTATTGTTAGAGATAGTAGATAGGATTAAAGAAGATTTTAATCAGGATTGCCTAAATGCAAGCTTCGATTTTAATAATGGGGATTTTATAGTTACAGAAGAAGAAAAGGGAATAATTATTAAGGAAGAAGAGCTTATAGATTTATTAGTTGATAATATGGATAAGCTTGAAGATATTAGCATTCCTGTAGAAATACAGGAGCCTGTAATTACAAAAGAACTATTAAGTAGGATAAATGGCGTAATTGGTCAATTTTCCACTTCCTTTAAAGGAAGTTCCTCTGGAAGAGTACAGAATATTAAGTTAGCGGCAAGAAAGGTAAGCGATTTATTAGTCCTTCCAGGAGATGAAATCTCCTTTAATGAAACTGTTGGCTCTATAACAAGTAGTACTGGATTTAAAGAAGCGCCTGTTATCTTAAATGGTGAGTTAACACCTGGGATTGGTGGAGGTGTTTGCCAGGCATCAACAACTCTTTATAATGCATTGTTATTAGCAGATGTAAATATAGTGGAAAGGCATCCCCATTCAATAGCTGCAGCCTATGTTCCTAGGGGAATGGACGGAGCAGTAGCAAGTGGATATTTAGATTTGAAATTTAAAAACAATTATGATTTTCCAATTTATATTACATCAAAAGCAGTGGGAAATAATATTCACTTTTATGTATATGGAGATACAAATGCAAAAGACTATACTGTAAGAATAGAGCCTGAGTTAATAGAGGCAATACCTTATAAAGTTCATGAGAGATTAGATCCTAATCTAGAACCTGGCACTAGAGAAGTAGTTCAAGAAGGCAGGAATGGTTATAAAGTAAGAACATATAAATCAATTATTAAAGATGGCAAAATAGTAGATAGGTATCAAATTTCCTATGATTATTATAGGGAAAAAGACTTTATTTATAATGTAGGACCAGAATTGCCAGTTTCCAAGCCAGCTGAAGAGGTAGTAGTTCCATTATTAGATGAGACGGAAGAGATATTAAATGAAGAAATTTTAAACGAAGAGCCAACAAGTGTTGATCCTGTTAATGATGAAGCTGAGGAAGAAATCATAGATGAAAATATCGAGGTAATAGACATACCTTGATAGAGGAGGTCAAGATGAAACTAAACTATGTAAAAGTAAATCCTGTGGAAAACATGACAATATTTGTTATGGATTTGGTAGATTCATCACAGCATAAGATTATTGCTAACAAATTGATGGATTACAACAGCTTACACGGTGAACAAGTAGGTTTTATAGAAAGCCCAAGAACTACAAAAGGGAGAAGTCTTAATACCCTTAGATTGCAAATGATGGGTGGAGAGTTTTGTGGAAATGCTACGAGATCCTTAGCAGCACTGATGGTACACCTAAAGATAGATAGCGTCCTTAAAGATGATGGTGTTTACAATATTATGTTAGAGGTATCAGGTAGTGATGAATTAGTATACTGCCAAGTGAGGGCTACTGATAAGGAGAATGTATATTTTTCAAGGGTTCAAATGCCATTGGCTACAAGAAGTTCTAAAACTAATATTCTCTTTAATGGAGGATTAGTAGATATGACCAGAGTTGATTTTCCTGGTATTACTCACTTTATTGTTGAAGATAATGATGTAAACAATAAGGAGGAGTTTTTTGAAACAATTAAAAAGAAAATGGATAAAGGCCAATATGATGCCTTTGGCATAATGTTTTATAATTCAGAGACGGGTTTCCTAAAGCCGTTAGTATATGTAAGGGCAACGGATAGCAAGTATTGGGAAAGAAGCTGTGCATCAGGTACATCAGCATTGGGGGTAGCTTTGGCCTTAGAAAGAAGTAAAAATATAGAAGAAAGTGTAGAACAACCTGGCGGAAAATTAAATGTTTCTGTTAGCCTAGAAGATGGTAAAGTGGCCAATTTATACTTAGATGGACAAGTGGAAATCGTATCAGAAGGGATTGTATATTTATAAGGTTTTTTCTATTATTTTTCTGCTTTCAACTGTTAGTGGTAACAAAGATAAAAAGCAATAGTAATTTGCCCGTGTAAATTACTATTGCTTTTTTTTCTTTTATGATTATGGTATATTATATTTTTGAGGGGTGGAATAATGGATTATAAATTAATAGCTATAGATATGGATGGAACACTACTAAATAGTAAACAAGAATTATCTAAAAGGAATATAGATGCAATTAATGCTGCCAAAAAGAAAGGGGTAAATGTTGTTTTATCAACTGGACGTATGCTTAGTTCAGCACAAGCTTATGCAAAAGAACTAGGGCTTGATGATTATATTATTGCATGTAATGGAGCAGTTATCATGGATGGTTTTGATGGAATAATACATAGGCAAAGTATAGATTTAGACAAGGTAGAAAAAATGATGGATATTGGTAAGTATTATGATATTTACTATCATTTTTATGATACTAAAACAATGTATTCAACTAATTATGTTAAGGAAATAGTAGCTTTTTATAATAATAGAGATTTAGGTATAGATTTCAGAGTTTTATCAGATATAAAGGACATTTATAAAATAGATAATTTAAGCGCCTATAAATTTATTTTTATTGACAATGATATCAATAAACTAAAGTCACTAAAAGGCGATTTAGTTGAAATACCTGAAGTTAATGTAACTAGGTCTTGGGTTAATAATATTGAAGTGATGGATAAAGATGCTTCTAAAGGGTCAAGTTTAGAATTTTTGTGTAACAAGCTAAATATTTCCAAGGAAGAAGTTATTGCTATTGGCGATAATGAAAATGATTTATCCATGATAAAGTATGCTGGACTAGGTGTTGCAATGGAGAATGCAGAAGATGAAGTGTTGAAAAAAGCTGACTTCGTTACTAAGACAAATGATGATGATGGTGTTGCTGAAGTTATAGATAAATTTATATTAAAACGGGGATGATATGCTGTGAGTTTAAATATTGTATTGGTTGAACCAGAGATTCCATATAATACAGGTGCAATAGCGAGAACCTGTGCATTGACTGGAACTTCATTACATTTAGTAAGGCCTTTAGGCTTTTCTATAGATGACAAACATTTAAAGAGGGCAGGTCTTGATTATTGGCCTTTAGTAGATTTACATATCTATGATAGTTTTGGAGAAGTATTAGAAAAAAATCCACAAGGAACTTTTTATTTTGCAACAACTAAAACCCATAGAAGCTATGATGAGTTTAACTACAAGGATGAGTCATATTTTGTATTTGGTAAAGAAACGAAAGGATTAGATGAAGATTTAATTGATAAGCACATGGATACTGCCATTCGGATACCTATGAAAGATATTGGTAGGTCGTTAAATCTTGCAAACTCTGCAAATATAATAATCTATGAGGCTTTAAGACAATTAAAATTTCCAAATCTTAGATAAAATGATGTAATAAAAAAATAAGTTAATTAATTAACAAAAACCTGTTGAATTTTTTTTTCTCTTAGGTTATAATCATTAAGGACAGTGAAATTTTACATAACAATTTTATACGTTTCTGAATGATAAATTCGGGAGAGACCACTATGTGGCACCGAAGGGGTAAAATATGGAAGGCCATTTTCATATTGATGCTCTCAGGTAAAAGGACCGTTTTTTGACAGGACTCTGGAAAGTATTAATCACCGATTGAGCAACCATTATGGGAAACTCTTAGGTCAACAACAGAGTAAATAGGCATGCCTATTTACTCTGTTTTTTTAGTAGATAGTATATAATTATTTCTACAAAAAGTTTAATTAATTTTGAGTATTATAAATTAATATTTAGTTTTTGGGTATATTATCCATGATAATGTATACTTGATTTAAAACTGGAAAACCAGTATTAAATATATTTTTAAAATTAAAGGGAGGTGAACGTATGCGTCTAGAATTAGGGAAAGTACTAATTAAAGATGTACAATTTGGAGATACCACTAAACTTGAAGAAGGTGTTTTATTTGTAAATAAAGATGAATTAATCAGTCTAATATTAGAAGATGAACATCTTGCTTCAGTAGAAGTTGATATCGCCAAACCTGGTGAAAGTGTTAGAATAACACCAGTAAAAGACGTTGTTGAGCCAAGAGTAAAGGTTGAGGGTCCAGGTGGAGTTTTTCCTGGAATCTTATCAAAGGTAGAAGTAGTTGGTTCAGGAAAAACTAATGTATTAAAGGGTTGTGCAGTAATGACAACTGGAAAAATCGTTGGTTTCCAAGAAGGTATTGTTGATATGACAGGACCTGGAGCTGATTACACACCATTTTCTAAAACAATTAACCTAGTGTTAAATTGTGAACCTAAAGAGGGACTAAAACAACATGAGCATGAAAAAGCTGTAAGATTTGCAGGCTTTAAGGCGGCAGCATATGTAGCAGAAACTGCTAAAAATGTTGAGCCTGATGAAGTAGAAGTATATGAAACTGATACCTTATTAGAAGGAATTAAGAAATATCCAGATTTACCAAAGGTAGGATACGTTCAAATGCTTCAAACTCAAGGATTGCTACATGACACATATGTTTATGGAGTTGATGCAAAACAAATCGTTCCAACTATTATGTATCCAACTGAAGCTATGGATGGAGCTATAGTTAGTGGAAACTGTGTATCAGCATGTGATAAAAATACAACTTATCATCAACTTAACAACCCAGTAATTCATGACTTATATGCTGCTCATGGAAAAACATTGAACTTTGTTGGTGTTATCATCACAAACGAAAATGTTTATTTAGCAGATAAAGAAAGATCATCAAACTGGACATCTAAATTAGCTGAATATTTAGGTTTAGATGGAGCAATAGTGTCACAAGAAGGATTTGGTAATCCTGATACTGACTTAATCATGAATACTAAAAAACTTGAAGCTAAAGGTATTAAGACTGTAATTATTACTGACGAATATGCAGGCCGTGATGGAGCAAGTCAATCACTGGCAGATGCAGATCCTTCAGCAAATGCAGTAGTTACAGGTGGAAATGCTAACGAAGTTATTGTATTACCAAAGATGGACAAGGTAATAGGCTCATTAGATTATGTTGATATCATAGCTGGAGGATTTGACGGAAGTTTAGCAGAAGATGGTACAATTACTGTTGAAATCCAAGCTATCACAGGTGCAACTAATGAGATTGGCTTTAACAAAATGTCAGCAAAAGGATTCTAAAGATAAATATAAAAATAAAAAACGAAGGGAGATATGTTATGTCAATTTTTAATGAAAACTCAAAAGTTATAATAATTGGCGATAGAGACGGTATTCCTGGTCCAGCAATGGAAGAATGCGTTAAAACAACTCCTGCAGAGATAGTATTTTCAGCAACTGAGTGTTTTGTCTGAACGGCTGCAGGCGCAATGGACTTGGAAAACCAAAAAAGGGTCTTAGAATTATCAGAGAAGTATGGAGCTGAAAACTGTATAGTGTTAATTGGTGGAGGAGAAGAAGAATCTTCAGCATTAGCAGCAGAAACAGTTACAGCAGGAGACCCTACGTTTGCAGGTGCATTGGCAGGAGTTCCGTTGGGACTTAAAGTTTATCATCCAGTAGAACCAGAATTCAAAGAATCAGTAGATGAAGATGTTTATGATGACCAAATAGGTATGATGGAAATGGTTCTTGATGTAGATGAGATTACAGCAGCAGTAAGTGCAATAAGAAACGAACATACAAAATATTAATTAAATACAGAGGAAATACCTCACTAATAAATTCGTCTCAATAATAGAGAGGGGGGAAGTACATGGCTAAAATTAAAGTAGTTCATTATATAAATCAATTCTATGGTGGTATCGGTGGAGAAGAAAAAGCTGACTA
>JAAYNS010000110.1 GCA_012520755.1 Tissierellia bacterium | reverse complement strand
TAACTAGTATTTTTTTAATATTCAATTTTGAAGCTTTACTAATCAGCTTGTCAATTTCATATGCTGTCCCATGACCTGTTCCCAGTATAACATCTGGTTGCTCATCAGATAAATATTCTAAAAGTTCAATAACTTCTGGCTTTAGGTTATCGTTTTCATCTAGGTAATAAATCGGTTTTTCAGGAACACTCAGCTTTCCAGAGCCAACGAATACCTTGTTTTTATGAAGATCGATATGATTTTTAGCAGATACTGTGGGCATAAATATTATTTTTGCACCCATATTACAAGCTACATCAACTGCATTTAAATTAATTCCACCTACTGAATTGTTCAAACACAGGCACCCAAAAACCCTGGTTTCACCTTTTCTCAAATGCTCTTCAATTATAGTAGCTACATTCATGCTCGGAGAATAATGATCCTTAATTATAAATGCCTTATAACCGGCCTCTTCCGCTTCATAATACATCTCTAACGCATCTTCTATTCTTTCGGCTACAGAAGGTCCAACATGTACATGGAGATCAATTACGCCATCAAGATTATTCATTTCATAGTTCCTCCAATCAGTTATTTTTGATATAATGTATGATATATGTCATCATACATTATAGCCTTTACGGAAAGATCATTTGAAACTCTAATAGAAATTAAATTTGTTTCTAACATAAAAAATTAATATCTCATTTAGATACACATAGAATTCTACATAATTCTCAAACTACATAATATTGTTCAATCATTATCAACCTCCTTTCATCACATAGTTGTTGTAGTTATCCTTAAACATACCATTTTTGGCAAACTTTCTATAACAACACCTCCTTATGTCATTAATATATAATGCAATTAATATGCCAATAAAAATAAACAGGATCCCATTGATTTAGCGGGATTCTGTTTAAGCAGTTTTTCTTTTATTATAAACTTTTATAAAATTTGTTATATAATTCACATAAAGATGTGATATTCAATCTTTCACATTATATTATAATTTTTTATAAATTTATAGAAACCTATAAGTTATATCTCCTAATTTTATTATACAAAGTTGCAATAGAAATATCTAGATCCTTAGCAATTTTGTTTTTAGCATCTACAGTATTCCCATATCTGTTTAAATAATCCTCTATTACACTCTTTTCAACCTTTGTTATTATTTTTTTCAGATTATCATTTATATTCTTCTGAATTAATTTATCAATATTGATTTTTTTTAATACATTCTGAGGTAAGTCATTGGTAGTAATTATATTATCATCAGTTACATTGCATGAGTATTCAATGGCATTTTTGAACTCTCTAATATTTCCAGGCCAATGATAAAGTTTTAAAGCATTCATTGCTTCGTCATCTATATTAATTACTTTTTTAGTTTTTCTTATTTCATTTTCAATAAAATAATTAGCTAATAATTGAATATCTTCTTTTCTTTCCCTTAAAGGAGGAATATCAATTACAAATACAGCTAATCTAAAATACAAATCCTCTCTAAATATATTTTCCTTTATCAAGTCTATTATGTTCTTATTAGTAGCAGATATGATACGTACATTTAAATCAATATTCTTTTCACTACCTATTCTCATTATTCTTTTTTCTTGAATTGCCCTTAGTAATTTTGCTTGGAGTTTTAAGGGCACTTCTGTAACCTCATCTAAAAAAATGGTTCCACCATTAGCCAATTCAAACAAGCCTAACTTACCACCTTTTTTGGCTCCAGTAAAAGCACCTTCTTCATATCCAAATAATTCACTTTCTAAAAGATTGTCTGGTAAAGCTGCACAGTTAATAGCAACAAAAGGCATATCTTTTCTATTACTATAGTTATGTATTGATTGAGCAAACAGCTCTTTCCCAGTTCCGCTTTCACCAATTAACAATATTGTACTATCAGATATGGCAGCCTTTTTTGCTAAGTCTACAGTTTCCTTTAATCCATTTTTCTCACCTATTATATCATTAAAAGTATAATTAGCTTTGAATGTTTCCTTTACTCTTACATCTAACTGATTAATCCTTTTATTGCTCTCCTTTATTTGACTTAATAAATCCTTTACTCTTACAACATCTTTAACTATAATTAATCCACCTACTAAAACATTATCATATGTTATAGGGATATAATCACAATAAGACTCTGTATCATTAAACTTCCTAAAAATATTATTAATAGGTTTTAATGTTTCTAATACCTGAGGTAATATAGCACCCGGCCTTATATCTCCTATATATTTACCAACAATATCTTTATATTTTATGCCAGAGTAAAGAGTATAAGCAGGGTTAATATAATGAACAATCCCATCTTTATCTGTTATTATTATTCCATCATTTAACAGATCTAATATATGCTTATAATTATCTAGCAAATATTCTTCAATCCCCTTGTACATATTGTCAAGCCTCCTATATGTCTATATTAATTACAATTATTAAGGTAAGATAACAGTACTCCTTGGGAAGTATAACATAAAAAATGTAGCTTTATATAACACTAACATACTATCATAGAAAGCTACATTTATTGTTTTACTACATTATCTAACAATATCTTATTCTTCTAAATCTTCACCTAAAAATATTGCTTCAAATTCTTTTGCATCCAATGTTTCTTTTTCAAGAAGAGCATCTGCTATTCTTTCAAGT
>JAAYNS010000109.1 GCA_012520755.1 Tissierellia bacterium | reverse complement strand
GTTATAACAACAGCTCACGCAGCTTATCCATATGAAGAAATAGTTGCAAGAGCAAAAGCAGTGTACGATACAAGAAATGCTACAAAGAATGTTGTAAACAATAGAGAAAAAATATATAAACTTTAGAAGGTTCATGAATGGAGGCAAATTAAATGGAGGGGTTAGTATCAATTATAACACCTACTTATAATTGCGGAAGGTTTATAGCTGAAACCATAGATTCTGCTTTAAAACAGAGCTACACTAATTGGGAAATGATTATAGTAGATGATTGTTCTACAGATAATACAAAAGAAGTAGTAGAAGAATATATGAAAAAAGATAATCGTATCAAATACTATATTTTAGAGCAAAATTCAGGAGCTGCTGTTTCAAGAACAAGAGCAATGGAATTAGCTAATGGAAAGTATATAGCCTTTTTAGATAGTGATGATATTTGGACAGAAGATAAGCTTCAGAAACAAATAGATTTCATGGAAGAGAATGGTTATGTATTTACTTGTACAGCTTATGAACAAATAGATGAAGAAGGAAAAAGCTTAAACAAAGTGATTAAAACTAAAAAGAAAACAAATTATAATGGCGTGCTTTTAGACTGCCCTGTTGGAAATTCAACTGTAATGTATAATGTTGAAAAGTTAGGAAAGTTTAAAGTTCCAAATATAAGAAAAAGAAATGATGATGCCCTATGGCTTCAAATTTTAAAAAAAGAAGAATACATTTATGGCATGGAAGATGTTCTAATGAGATACAGAATAAGAGAAAATTCTATCTCTAGTAATAAACTTCAATTAGTAAAATATCACTGGAAATTATATAGGGATATAGAACATTTATCAGTTCCAAGATCAGTATTCCATATTTGTTATTGGGGTTTAATAAAAGTGCTTAAGATTAAATAGGAGGGGTTTTTAAAATGAAAATAGCAATTGCTGGTACAGGTTATGTAGGATTATCTAACGCTATTTTACTAGCTCAAAAAAACGAGGTTATTGCATTAGATATAATTAAAGAAAAGGTTGATATGATAAATGATAAAATATCACCTATTAAAGATAAGGAAATAGAAGAATATCTTGCAACAAAGGAATTAAACTTAAAAGCAACTACAGATCCTAATGTTGCTTATAAAGATGCAGATTTTGTTGTTATTTCAACACCAACAAATTATGATGAGGTAAAGGACTACTTTAATACAAAATCAGTTGAAGATGTTATAGAGCAAGTATTAGAAATAAATCCTGAGGCTGTTATGATAATTAAATCGACTATACCAGTAGGGTATACAGAAAGCATAAAGGAAAAATATAATACAAACAATATTATATTCTCACCAGAATTCTTAAGAGAAGGTAGAGCGCTATATGACAACCTTTATCCTTCTAGAATTATAGTAGGAGAACAGTCAGATAGAGCAAAAGTTTTTGCTGACCTTTTAGCAGAAGGAGCTATTAAAGAAGATATCCAGATATTATTTACAAACTCTACAGAAGCAGAATCAATTAAGCTATTTGCAAATACCTACTTAGCTTTAAGAGTTTCCTTCTTTAATGAATTAGATTCCTATGCAGAGGTAAGAGGAATGGACGCTCAGCAAATAATTGAAGGAATAGGTTTAGATCCTAGAATAGGAAATCACTATAATAATCCATCCTTTGGATATGGTGGATACTGCCTTCCGAAAGATACAAAGCAATTACTGGCTAACTATAAAGATGTACCACAAAACATCATTTCTGCAATAGTAGATGCAAATAGAACAAGAAAAGACCATATTGCAAATATGATATTAAAGAGAGATCCTAAAGTAGTAGGAATATATAGACTTACAATGAAAACAGACTCCGATAACTTTAGACAATCAGCTATTCAAGGAATTATGAAAAGAATAAAAGCTAAAGGGGTAGAGGTAGTAGTATACGAGCCAGCCCTAAAAGAAGAGGAATTTTATAATTCAAAGGTTATAAAAGACCTAGAAGAATTCAAAAAAGTATCAGATGTAATAGTAGTGAATAGAATGTCAGAAGAAATTAAAGATGTAGAAGAAAAGATTTATACAAGAGATTTGTTTTCAAGAGACTAGAAAACAGGTAATAAGTAAAAGGGAATAAGTAAAGTGCACAGTTCACAATGCACAGTGCACAGTTAAGAAAATAATTCAGCGAGCTGAATTATGAAAAAATAAATATATATAAATAAAAAAGTTGCTGCAAAAATTTGCAGCAACTTTTTTCAATAATTCATCAAATCTAAATTATCATACTTATCATGAATTAAATAAAAACCATGAACCGTGGACTGAATATCACTAACTCTAAACCAAAACTGTGAACTGAAAAAACTATTGTATATTACTTGAAAACAAAGTG
>JAAYNS010000108.1 GCA_012520755.1 Tissierellia bacterium | reverse complement strand
GTAGGATACCCCAGTTCACTAGGTTCGCTAAATGTAATCTTGCATATCCCTTAGCAATAATAGCCTTTACTCCTAAATACCTAGGTAGTATTGCTGCTTGTTCCCTACTGGATCCTTGCCCATAATTTGTTCCAGCCACTAAAAATCCACCATCTGCCTTTTTAGCTCTTTCAGGAAAAGTCTCGTCTACAACCATAAATGCATACTTAGACATCTCAGGTATATTAGATCTAATTGGCAGGAAATTTGCTCCAGCTGGACAGATATGATCTGTTGAAACGTCATCGCCTAACTTTAGCAAGACCTCTCCACCAGTAACATCCCCCATAGGTTTCATTTCTGGTATAGGTTTTATATTTGGACCTCTTCTTATTTCAACTTCTTCTGGATTTTCAGATGGCATTATAAATAAATCTCTATCATCTACAAATTTCTCTGGCATTTCATATACAAATGGATCAATCCCTAAATCTCTTGGGTCAGTTATGACTCCTGTAATTGCAGATGCAGCTGCTGTTTCAGGTGAACATAGATAAACTTCTGCTGTTTTGGTTCCACTTCTTCCAAAGAAATTTCTAGGGGTTGTTCTTAAGGAAACACCTTCTGATTTTGGTGCAAATCCACTTCCATTGCAACCACCGCAAATCGCTTCAAACATTCTAACACCAGAAGCTACAAGTTTTTCATATGCTCCTCTATTTATACTTTCCCTAATTACAGTTCTTGTGGATGGATATAATCCGCAATCTACATCCTCATGTACTCTTTTTCCATCTAATATATGTGCAACAGAAAGCACATCATTTAAAGCTGTATTTGTACAACTTCCAATCATAACCTGATCAACCTTTAAACCCGCTACTTCTCTTACAGGAACTACATTTTCTGGTAGATGTGGCAAAGCTATTAATGGCTCCAGTTCACTTAAATTGATTTCCATTACTTCATCATAAATAGCATCTTCATCAGCACTTAATTCAATATATTGTTCTTCTCTTCCGTAAGCCTTAAGCCATTTTCTAGTGTTTTCATCACTAGGAAATACTGATGTTGTAGCTCCTGTTTCCTGACCCATATTGGTTATAGTTGATCTTTCTGCAACATTTAGAGTCTTTACACCAGGGCCTGTATACTCTAAAATCTTTCCTACTGCACCTTTAACTCCTGTACGTCTCAAAACTTCTAGTATTACATTTTTAGCTGATACAAATGGCTGAAGTTCTCCTGTTAATTCTACCTTCACTATCTTTGGCATTGTGAAGTAGAAAGGTTTACCAGCCAGTGCCATTGCATTATCAAAGCCACCAACACCTATGGAAAGCATACCAATTCCACCTGCTGCAACCGTATGTGAATCTCCCCCAATTAATGAATGTCCCGGTCTTGCCCAATGTTCTAAATGCAATTGATGACAAATACCACTACCAGGCCGAGCAGTTATAATTCCAAGTTTAGATGTTGTATCTAAAATATATCTATGATCATCATCATTTTTGTAATCAGCTTGAATCATATTGTGGTCAATATACTGAACTGCTAAGTCTATTTTTACTTTTTCTAATCCAGCAGACTCTAAAGCTAAGTATGTCATAATTACATTTAAGTCATGAGACAAGGATTGATTAGGTTTAATTCCAATTCTACTACCTCTAGACAAATTTCCTTCAACTAGTGAAGCTTCAATTAATTTTTCACTTAAAGTTAATCCCATTATTTTCCCTCCTAGTAAAATAGTTTGCTATAAAAACTTACCGATATATGTTTGTAGATTAATATTAATCTACTTTATTACTAAAATAATTCCTACTT
>JAAYNS010000107.1 GCA_012520755.1 Tissierellia bacterium | reverse complement strand
GTTGTAAATATTAACTATTTGCTTTTTAAAATTCTCATCATAATGTTTTCTAGACATTCTCTTCTCCTCCTATTAAATATTATATCATGTTCGGAAAAGAGTTGTCCTATTTAGTGTAACCTATCCAATACTATTTAAGCAATAGAAACAATTGTTTCTATTGCTTAATGTACTTTTAATCTAAAACATTTATGTGTACTTCTTCTAATTGTTCTTCTGGTACAAATGTCGGAGCATCTGTCATTAAGCATGTTGCTGATTGAGTCTTAGGAAATGCAATCACATCTCTAATGTTTGTACTTCCTGAAAACAGCATAATTAATCTGTCTAAACCATATGCTATCCCACCATGTGGTGGAGTTCCATATTTAAATGCATCCATTAGGAAACCAAACTTATTTTTTGATTCCTCTTCGCTAAATCCTAATGCTTTAAACATTCTAGCCTGTAATTCTGAATTGTTAATCCTAATACTTCCTCCGCCTACTTCATCTCCATTTATAACAATATCATAGGCTTTAGCTCTTACAAGCTCTGGATCAGACTCTAACATGCAAACATCCTCATCCATAGGATGTGTAAATGGATGATGCTTTGCAACATATCTGTTTTCTTCTTCATCAAACTCTAGCAATGGAAACTCTGTTATCCAAACTAAACTATAGTCATCATCAGATAGAATACCTAACCTCCTAGCTACTTCATTTCTTAAGTTTCCTAAGCTGTCGCATACCACTGATAATTTATCAGCAACTAGCAAAAGCAAATCGCCATCTTTCCCCTCTAATCTTTCAAGAATTCTATTTAATTCATCTTCACTGAAAAACTTTGAAATCGGCGAAGTTATACCTTCATCAGTAACCTTGATCCAAGCAAGTCCTTTTGCTCCATATGTTTTTACATATTCTTCTAAGGAATTGATATCTTTTCTAGAGAATTTCTCAGCATATCCTTTAACATTTATTCCTTTAACAACACCATTATTCTCTATAGTTGAAGTGAATACCTTAAAGTCACAATTACTTACTAAATCAGATATGTCCTTTAATTCAAAACCAAACCTTAAGTCTGGTTTATCTACTCCATATCTTTCCATAGCCTCTTTATAGGTCATTCTCTTTATTGGTAGTTCTATTTCAATGCCTTTAATTTCTTTAAATAAACGATATAATAACTTTTCATTAATACTTATTATATCATCTACATCAACAAATGTCATTTCAACATCAATTTGGGTAAATTCAGGTTGTCTGTTTGCCCTCAAATCTTCATCTCTAAAGCATTTTACAATTTGGTAATACCTATCCATACCTGATACCATTAATAGTTGTTTCATAAGCTGTGGAGACTGTGGTAATGCATAGAAACGTCCTGGATTGACACGGCTTGGTACCAAATAATCCCTTGCTCCTTCAGGTGTAGGCTTAGTAAGCATTGGAGTTTCAACTTCAACAAAGTTATTCTCATAAAAAAAGTCCCTTACTACCTTTGAAGTTTTTGCCCTAAGTTTAAGATTAGCCTGCATCTTCGGTTTTCTTAAATCTAAATATCTGTACTTTAGCCTCATTGACTCAGAGACATTATCATCGTCCTTGATATATATAGGTGGAGTTTCAGCTACATCAAGTATCTTCAATTCTTCAACCAGTACTTCGATTTCTCCAGTTGGGATATCTTTGTTTATAGACTGTCTTTCACGAACTTTTCCTTTTATAGCTAAGACATATTCAGACCTAATTTTTTCTGCTTTCTTAAATATGTCCTCTGAGATTGTGTTGTCTACAACAATCTGTGAAATACCAGTAGTATCCCTAAGGTCTATGAAGATTATTGAACCTAAATTTCTTTCTTTTTGTACCCAACCCATTAATACAACTTCTTGTCCAATGTTTTCACGTCTTAAGAGACCACACATAGTAGTCCTTCTTAAATTTCCCATGTTTTCTCCCATATTTATTCCTCCTCAAAAAGTATTAAACCTCTCATCTCTGATATTCAGGGACGAGAGGTAATCTCGCGGTACCACCCTAATTAGGTATTCCTCACTCTATTATATAACGCATTCGCGAACAACCTTTTAGATTGTTTACTCAAAGATGTCTTCATTAACTATTAGTATCGATTTTCACCAAATATCGACTCTCTAAAACTAAGGAAATTAATTACTACTTCTTATCATTGTAAATATGCAATTAGATTTCTAAAATTTATTATAATCAAACTAATTAATAGTGTCAAGTTAAGATATAATTTGTACTAGCCTAAAGAAATATTTCTTTTCTTACTTATGATTTCATTGAATCGATTTAAATATTCATTAATACTTCTAAAATTAATAGTTCTTTCCAACCTGTTTTCATCAGGATAATATATTTTTGTTGTAGCCCCTACACCTGCGCCTATAATGCTTTCTTTTTCTTCCATTATAGAAATATTGTAAATACACTCTTTATCCTTCTTACTATACCCTATATTTTCAAAATTACCAATTGTATTTTTTTGTCTATACAGGTAATATGGATAATATTCATTTCTATCTGCGAAGGCACTTGCAGCATCTAACATATTTTCAACTATCCTTTGTTTTTCAAAATTATATTTGTGCATATTATCTTTAAGAGCAGATCCATTTTTTAATGACAAAGTGTGTACAGTTATGTTTTCAGGTGAAAGTTCTTCCATGTACTTAAGAGTGTTATTAATTTCTTTTACACCTTCACCTGGCAAACCAAGAATTAAATCCATATTAATTGTTTCTATGCCATTATATTTTGCCATTTCATATGAATTAAGGATATCTCTTGATGTATGATTTCTACCAATAAGTTTAAGGGTTTTATCATTCATTGATTGAGGGTTAATACTTATTCTATTTACATTCATTTCTTTGAACATTTTAATCATGTCTAGATTAATAGTATCAGGTCTTCCAGCTTCAACAGTTAATTCACCAATACTATCTTCACCAAAACAATTATATACCTCTTTGATAATCATCTGTAAATCTTTTACTGGAAGGGATGTAGGAGTTCCACCACCAATATATACGGTATTGATTTCTTTTAGTAGCATTAGTTCCTTAATTGTTTTTATTTCATAAATTAGCTGATTTATATAAGAATCTACTAAATGATAATAATTTTTGATTGGTACTGTAGGAAAAGAGCAATAGGTACACTTAGTTGGGCAAAAAGGTATGTTAATATACAAACTATATTTTAATCTTGATATAGGATATATATACTTTTCTTGTCTTTTTGCTATTTCCATTATTAAATTTGCTTTACTTTCATCAAGTAAAAATTGATTAATTAGTATATTTTGAATATCATTTGTATTTATATTTTTTTCGACTAATTCATGCACTATTTTTGTAGGTCTAATACCAGTAAGTACACCCCATGGGTGTTTTGTTTTGGAGACTTCTACTAAAGTTCTATATATTGACTTTTTCACGCCTATATTGATAGCTTTATCTCTATTTCTTTCTATAAAAATCTTTTCTAAGTTTTCCTCATTTTTTGATATAAGTTCATTATCAAGAAAAAATTGGCATCTAAAAACAATAAAGTTATTCAATTCAATAATAGATATATAAATTAATGAACCAGAGGAATACTCTTTTAAGTCTTCAATGTTCTTCAATTCTTTATTAGGGAAAAAAGATCTGATTAACTCAAATATTCCAAGATTATATTCATATCCATCTAAATATATATAAATCATAAGTTCACCTATAATCAATAATTACAAAAATGGATTATTATATTTCTCGAATTTTATAAATGTTGGTGCACCATGACCAGGAAAGACTTTAGTATCTTCTGGCAAAGTCAATAGCTTTGACTTAATAGAATTAAGTAAAACTTCATGATCGCCACCATATAAATCTGATCTTCCAATAGAACCCTTAAATAGGGTGTCTCCTGATATCACGTTGTTATTAAGTTTGAGACTTATGCCACCTTTAGTATGACCTGGTGTATGCAATACTATTGCCTTGAGTTCTCCAAATTCTATTATATCATTATCCTTTAGCTCAATATCAGGTGTTATTTCAACACAGCCCATTGCCATCATATTAGACAAATTTAAATTACAGTCTTTTATAATTTCAGCATCCTTTTCATGAATCATGATCGGAACTTTATAGTATTTCTTAAGTTCTGCTACCCCTCCTATGTGATCACCATGACCATGAGTTAATACTATATAGTTTAAATCTAAGTTATTTTCATCTATAAATTTTATAATATCATCACTATCTCCACCTGGATCGACCACTATAGCACTTTTTGTTGATTCAGAATAAACAACATAGCAATTTACAGCATATATCCCAGCAGCAATTTTGTGAATGTTCATGTAACCACCTCTAAAATGTTTTTTTGCTATCTATAAGAATTGTAACTGGACCTTGGTTAAGCAGGTTTACATCCATATTGGAACCAAATTCACCAGTTTGGGTTTCAATTCCAAGGGTTCTTGTCATCTCAACAAACTTTTCATATAGTTCTCTTCCAACATCTGGATTTGCGGAAGTGGAAAAACTTGGCCTTTTCCCCTTTCTAACATCTCCATAAAGAGTAAACTGAGAAATTACTAAAAGTTCCCCTTTAACATCAATAAGTGACAAATTCATTTTATCATTTTCATCTTGAAATATTCTAAGTCCTACAATTTTATTAACCATGTATTCAACATCTTTTTCATTATCATCTTCTCCAACACCTAAAAAAACCAGAAGACCTTTTCCAATTTTGCCAACAATATTTTCATCAACAGTTACTGAGGCGTTAGAAACTCTTTGAATTACAGCTCTCATAAAATCCCCCTATGCAGTTACTCTATATACATCTGTTACATTTTTTATTTTTCTAAGTTTCTTCATTAATTCTTTTAACTCTACAATATCATGTATTTCCAAAGTCATATTAATTATGACGCTTTTTTCTTTACTAGTTCGTGCGTTAAGAGATAATAGTTCGATTTTTGATTCAGTAACTCTAGAAGCAACATCAGCAATTAATCCAGTTCTATCTATTGCCTTTATCTGTATTTCTGCACTATAAGATGAATCTTCTTGAATATCCCATTTAACTTCAATATATCTCTCTACAGATTCATTATCAGAATTATATTTAATATTAGGGCAGTCTCTTCGATGGATAGAAACACCTCGTCCCCTTGTTATGAAACCTATAATATCATCACCGGGAACTGGATTACAACACTTAGAAAATCTTACCTTTATATTATCTACACCTTTTATAACAACACCTTGACTTGGTCTATATTTTCTTTTTTGTTGAGGTTGTTGTATTTTACTTTCAACAAATGCCGCTTCGTCAGTTATCTTGAAATAATCATTATAATACTCTCTCAATTTTCCTAATACTTGATTTATTGTAATATTTCCATATCCTATAGAAGCATATAAATCATCTATAGAATTAATGCTCATCTTTGAACCAATATTTTTTAACCATTCGTCTTTTAAAATATCATTAGGTTTAAATCCCAATCTTTTTACTTCTTTTTCTAAAAGGTCTTTACCTTTTACTATATTAATATCTCTGTCTTTTTGCTTGAAGAATTGTTTGATTTTGTTTTTTGCTTGAGTACTTTTAACAATCTTTAGCCAATCTCGACTAGGTCCATTACTGTTTGGTGAAGTTATTATTTCAACAATATTTCCATTTCTAAGTTTATAGTCTAAGGGAACAATTCTGCCATCTACTTTTGCACCTACACATTTATTACCTACAGCGGTATGGACTCTATAAGCAAAATCTATAGGAGTAGATCCATCTGGAAGATTAATAACATCTCCTTTTGGTGTAAATATGAAAACCTCATCAGTAAAGAAATCTATTTTTAAAGTTTCCATAAATTCTTTTGGATCCTTTAAATCCGCTTGCCATTCCATTAATTGTCTTAACCAAGTAAGCTTTGCATCCATACTATCAGATCTATTTATACCTTCTTTATATTTCCAATGAGCAGCGATACCATACTCAGCGGTTCTATGCATATCATAGGTCCTGATTTGAACCTCAAAAACCTCGCCTTCATTGCCAATTACAGTAGTATGCAATGATTGATACATGTTTGGCTTAGGCATAGCTATATAATCTTTAAAACGACCTGGGAGAGGTTTCCATAAAGTATGAACAATACCTAAAGCTCCATAGCAATCCTTAATATTATGAACTAATATTCTTACAGCTGTTAAATCAAAGATTTGTTCAAATTCTCTATTTTGATTATACATCTTTTTATATATGCTATAGAAACTTTTTGGTCTACCACTTATTCCAGATTCTATATCCATTTCACCTAATTTTTCATATAAAAGATCAATTATGTTTTGGATAAGAGCTTCTCTTTCTTTCCTACGTTTGGACACTTTTTCTACTAAATCATAATATATTTCTGGTTTTAAATACTTTAATGATAAATCTTCAAGTTCCGACTTTATTTTAGAGATACCTAGCCGATGTGCAAGTGGTGCATAGATTTCTAAAGTTTCAGTAGCTTTCTCTCTTTTCTTCTCTTCAGTCATATATTCTAAGGTTCTCATATTATGAAGTCTGTCGGCAAGTTTAATAATAATAACTCTTATATCATTTGCCATTGCAAGAACCATTTTTCTAAGATTTTCTGCTTGATTTTCTTGTTTTGTTTTATATTGTAATTTTTTTAATTTTGTAACTCCATCAACTAAGTCAGCAATTTCCTTTCCAAATATTGAGGCAACATCATCATAAGAATAATCTGTATCTTCAATTACATCATGTAGAAGACCAGCAACAATAGTTGGAGTATCCATGTTTAGTTCCGAAAGGATCAATGCAACATGTAGTGGATGTATAATATATTTTTCTCCTGAATTTCTGAGTTGACCATCATGAGCCTTATCTGCAAACTCACATGCTTTTTTAATTATTTCTTCATCAACTTTTGGATTATATTGCTTGATGTTTTCAATTAATTTGTCTAACATGGATATCACCTTCTTTATCTAATAAGATTTAGCATAATCTATAACTATTAATTACTGCTTGAATTGTTGTACTCCCCATATATTCGTTTATATCTGGATAGTATAAAATATCTACAATTATTTGGTTTTCTATACCATTTAACATATGATTCAATTGCTGACTACCATATTTTCTTTCTATATTTTCAACAAACTCTTCTGTATTTCTAAACATAATACCTTCAATTCTTTGCCCCCTCAAGGGTGAAATCAAGATGAGTTTTAATACATTCTTATTTGTACCTAGGAGAAATCCTTTTTGTATGCTAAGACCCTTAGCTCCGAAAATTGGTTTTGGATTTCCTTTCCCATGCGGTTTAAGAATAGCAAGTTCATCTACAATTTTATAATTAATATATTCAATTGGCAACTCCATGTCAATATAAACTTTTGGAATCAAGTCTTCTTTTGTAAGTGATGAGTTTTCATTTAGCCTATTTCTTAATGTTTCAATACTATCTTTTTTAATTGATAGTCCAGCTGCCATGGGATGTCCACCAAAATTCACTAATAAATCTTTACACTTTGATAATTCTTCATACATGTTTAACTCTTCAATTGACCTACCAGAACCTTTAATACAATCATTTCCTTTTGTGAGTATAATAGTTGGTTTATTATACTTATCTTTAATTCTTCCAGCTATTATTCCAGCTATACTTTCATGAATATCTGGGTCATAGACTACTATTACCTTGTCATCTTTTATTTTCGATGACTCAATTTGAGCAACAACTTTGTCAACACCTTCTAATGTCATATTCTTTCTTTCATCATTTAAATCTCTTAAATTTTTAGCAATTTCATATGCCCATTGAGTATTATCTGTTAACAATAGTTCAAGTGCTTGTAGAGCGGAATTAAGCCTTCCAGATGCATTTATAGTGGGACCTATTATAAATCCTATATGATAAACGCCAATTTCAATATCAGAAATTCCACAAATATCTATTAAGGCATTTAAACCGATATTTGAGCTGTTATTCAACGCCTTAAGACCATTATCAACTATAATTCTATTCTCGCCTACTATATCAACAACATCACAAATAGTTGCTATTGCAGCAAATTCAATAAATTCGTCTTTGTTTTGATCAAAGTTATAAGTTTGATAAATATACATTATTAATTTATAAGCGATGCTTGCACCACAAAGGTTTTTTTCAGGAAATTTGCAATCATGTTGTTTAGGATTAATAATTGCATCAGCATTAGAAGAAATATATATTTTTTCTCCCTTATCTTCTTTAAATGGTATATCATGATGATCCGTAACTATTACTGTCATCCCTTTTGCTTTTGCATAGTTTATTTGATCTATAGCTGATATTCCATTGTCACATGTAATAATTGTATCTACCTTATCTTCTATTGCTTGTTCAATTATTTCAATATTAATACCGTACCCATCTAGTACCCTGTCTGGAATTACATAGTCAACATTTGCGCCTAATGATTTTAAGCCTTTATACAGTATATAGACTGACATAACACCATCTACATCATAATCACCGACAATTCTAAGCTTTTTATTTTTTTTAATCTTATCTAAAATTATATTAGACCCTTTAACTAAATCCTTCATAGTTTCTGGACTAGATAATTTATTCATTTGAGGATCCAAAAATATGTCTATATCTTCTTTTTTAATTATATCTCTATTTACTAATAGCTTGGCTAAAATTTCACTAACACCAAATTCTCTAGATATTTTCTTATAATCAAATTTCTTATTTTTTATAAACCATCTTTCCAAAATTAAACACTCCAAAAATTAAATATAATACATAAATTCTATCATTACATAACAATTAATTCTATATTTTCTTTCAATTTAGTTATTATTGTTCAATTTTCATCCTTATTATCTTGCTTTGCTTCACTGATTGTAGAATATTGAGTAGTTTGGTCAGTAGATACTTCAAATCCATCTTCTTTATTTTTGTTTATCAAGACTTGAATTTCTTTTTCTTTACTCTTTATGATTTCTAACAAACTATTATTTTCTATTTCTTTTTGAGAGAGTTTTTTAATGACATCTTTTACTTGACGCTTAAGTTTCCATATTCTAACAGTTTCAAATATTGCAACAATAACTGCACCTAATAAAGCAGAAATGAAAATCACTATAGCTTGTGAAATCTGAATTGAAGTAAAAAATAGATTTACACTAACGACTTCTCCATTACTAATTGCAAATACACCTATTAATATTGCTATAACTAGAGAAATAATAAACCATTTTTCCATAATAAAACCTCCTTAGTTTATAGATATTTACCCATATAATGAAAATCGTCCCAAAAATATAAAAACTGCTGTGTAGCAGTTTTTAATCTTCATCATTCATCTTCCAAATTAGCTAGTATAGAAATAGAACATTCAATTCTTTTCTTTTCCATTTCACATTCTAACTTATATGGTTTAGAAATATTTCCATGGGAATAATAGGCATTTGCATGACATCCACCGCTACAATAGAATTTAGCCCAACAATTTCTACATTCTTCTTTTGTATATACATTTGAATTTTTAAACATATTCCTTAGATTAGCATTAATAATTCCATCGTCTACATTCCCCAATAAAAAATCTTTATTACCAACAAATTGATGACAAGGGTACAAATCTCCTTCAGGAGTTACTGCTATATATTCACTACCAGCTCCGCATCCTACAGATCTTTTAACAATACACGGTCCTTGACTTAAATCTACCATGAAATGAAAAAAATAAAAGTCCTGATCTTTTCTTTTAAAATTTATGTATTCCTTAGAAAATATTTCATATTCTCTTAGTATATCGTCTAAATGTTCCTTTCTTAAAGCATAATCCATTTCTTCAGATGTAACTACTGGCTCAACAGATACCTTTTTAAAACCTTGATTATAGAATTCTAATACATCATTAGAAAAATCTATGTTTTTATTAGTAAATGTGCCTCTTATATAATAGTCTTTGTCTCCTCTTTTTTCTACCATTTCTTTAAACTTAGGTAATACCAAATCATAACTACCGTTTCCATTAATAGTTTGTCTCATCTTATCATTAATTTCTTTTCTTCCATCTAAACTTAGAACAATATTGTCCATATTCTCATTAATATAATCAATTTTTTCCTTATCTAATAGTACTCCATTTGTTGTAATAGTAAATCTAAATTTCTTATTGTATTGTTTTTCTATTTTTCTTCCATAAGTAACTAAGTCTTTTACTAATTCAAAGTTCATTAAAGGCTCTCCACCAAAAAAGTCAACTTCTAGATTTTTTCTATTCCCAGAATTTTTTGCTAGAAATTCTAAGGTTTTTTTTCCAATTTCTAAAGACATTAATGTTCTTTCGCCTTTAAAGTTACCTTGTGAAGCAAAACAATAGCTACATTTTAAGTTACAATCATGAGCAACATGTAAACACATAGCCTTAATAATATTTTCACTATTATAGTCAAACTCTAAATCAATTTCATCTGAAAATAATAACCCATCTTCAACCAAGCTAGTAATTTCTTTATATGCATCAATTATATTTGTTTTTTCATATTTATTTATAAACAATTCTATAATCTCATCTAAGCTACTATCCTCATATAAATCCAAAATATCATATACTATTTCGTCTACAATGTGGACACCGCCACTATTTATATCTAAAACAATATATTTGTTATTTAGAAAATACTTATGAATTTTTGCCCTTTTTAACATTTAATTGCCCCCTAATGCTCAGTTTATAAAAAATAAAAAAGGCTTTAGCAAGAATAGAGAAAGCCTTTTTGAAACTTATTTACGGAAAGTTTTAAGAATACTTTGAAGTAAAATTTTCCAACTTCTTATATAAGCAGTGGATAGCCACTACTATTTATTTAGAAAATTAGTTACTACTGTTCTCACACTTCTGGTTTCCCACAGTACAGGATGTTTTACATGCAGATTGACAAGAAGTTTGACACTCTCCACATCCACCTTTTGCTAAGGTATCTTTTAAATTTTTACCATTTAATGTTTTTATGTATTTCATTTTCTAACCTCCCATTAACTAAACTATATTATAATAATTATAACATAACTAGCAACTTTGATAAAGTATTATATTTGTTTAAATTAAATTAATCCCTATGATTCCACCAATTACTCCTGACAATGTAGAAATGCTTAATCTGCTAATTAACAGCATGAGGTTTACTTCTTTAAAGAATACTAAATCTATTAAGACAATAAATAGATAATAGGCAAATCCAATTATGCCTCCATGTATCCATCCCTTCTCTTTAACTCTAGTAGCTACATAAATGCCAGCAATAGCAGAACTTAAAATGATGTTAATATAGTTTAGCGACTGGATTCTGTTTTCACTTAATGATGTAAATCTAAGTAATATTGTGAACAATAATATTAACATGATACTAATGATAAATGCAATTAATAATCCCTTGAGTAAAAATTTAATTCTAGATTTGGTTTTAATAATCATAATATCACACCTCCTATAGTAATTTATTTCATACATATAGGAATTAGTACAAAAAACTTCCTTAAAAGCTAAGGAAGTTTTTTAAAATCAGTTTATTAAATTTCTTTATCATCGTCTTCAACAGTATCTAACTTTTCTTTTTTAGATGCCATTGTATTGCCTTTATTAGTTACTGAAGCAATAGACCATTTAGTAACATCAAGTCTTGTTTTAGTATTTCCTACTTCTATAATTACTATATCTTCTTTTACTCTCATGATTTTACCAACTATACCACCAATAGTAATAATCTCATCGCCTTCTTTAAGATTATTTCTCATTTCATTAACTTCTTTTTCCTTCTTTTTCTGTGGTCTAATAGCAAATATGTAAAATATAACTATAAAACCAATAGGCAATATAAATGCATTTAATTGTTGTGCATCCATTAATCTCCCTCCTTTTCCTATTTTATATTATACACATTATACAATCAAAAATCATTAATTATCATTAATATAACCATATTTTTTATAAAACTCAGATTTATATTCAAGTAAATTATCTTCTTTAATTGCTTTTCTAATGTTCTCCATAAGCTTTATTAGGAAATACAAATTATGAGCTGTTGCAAGTCTTGAAGCGAGTATTTCATTTACATTAAATAAATGCCTTATATATGCCCTAGAATAATTCTTACAAGTATAACAATCACACTCAGGGTCAAGAGGAGAGAAATCTTTTGCGTACTTTCCGTTTCGAATGACTAGTCTGCCGAGACTTGTCATTACTGTCCCATTTCTAGCTATCCTAGTTGGTAAGACGCAGTCAGCCATATCTATACCCCTTACAACTGCTTCAAATAAATAATCAGGAGTTCCAACTCCCATTAAATATCTAGGTTTATTTTCTGGCAAGAATTCTGTTGTATGGTCCAATATATCACACATTAAATCTAAAGGTTCACCTACACTTAAACCTCCTATGGCATATCCAGGAAAATCCAATTCTACTATGTCACGAGCACTAATCTCTCTTAAATCCTTATACATCCCACCCTGTACAATACCAAATAGAGCTTGTTTTTCCCAATCCTTGTGATAATCTTTGCATCTTTTTGCCCATCTAGTAGTCCTCTCCATAGATTGCTTTACATAATCATAAGTTGCAGGATATGGTGTGCACTCATCAAATGCCATCATTATATCTGAACCTAATGCATTTTGTATTTCTATTGATTTTTCAGGACTTAACATATGCTTTGAACCATCTATATGAGACCTAAACTCTACTCCTTCTTCAGTAATTTTACGAAGAGATCCTAGGCTGAAAACTTGAAAGCCACCACTATCTGTCAGAATAGGGCCATTCCAATTCATGAATTTGTGTAATCCACCTGCTTCTTTGATTAATTCATGACCAGGTTTTAAGTATAGGTGGTATGTATTACTTAATATAATTTGAGCACCTAAATCTCTAACCTCTTCTGGTGTCATCGCTTTAACAGTTGCTCTAGTTCCAACTGGCATAAATATAGGAGTTTCTATAACTCCGTGTGGTGTGTAAAGTTTCCCAAGTCTTGCTTTTGAATCTTTTGCTTCCTTTATTAACTCAAATTCAAATGTCATTCTATTCCTCCATTTATTTTATAAACATTGCATCCCCAAAACTGAAAAATCTGTACTTTTCTTCTACAGCAACATTATAAGCATTTAAAATTATGTCTTTACTTGAAAATGCACTAACAAGCATCATTAACGTTGATTCAGGTAAATGAAAATTAGTTATTAGTCCATCTATAATTTTGTATTTATAACCTGGATAAATAAAGATATCTGTCCATCCAGAACTCTTTTTTAGAAGGGAATTCTCATCTGCTATTGTTTCTAAGGTTCTAGTTGTTGTAGTTCCAACAGAAATAATTCTTCCACCACGTTCCTTAGCCTTATTAATTATCTCAGCAGATTCTTGGCTAAGATAATAGTACTCAGAATGCATATGATGTTCCAGTATGTTTTCAACTTTTACAGGCCTAAAAGTTCCTAATCCAACATGAAGTGTAAGATTAACAATATCTACACCTTTATCTCGAATATCACTTAACAATTCTTTTGTGAAGTGTAAGCCAGCAGTAGGTGCAGCTGCAGAACCATAATTCTTTGAATAAACTGTTTGATACCTTTCCCTATCTTCAAGCTTCTCTTTAATATATGGCGGCAAAGGCATTTCTCCTAAGATATCTAATATTTCTTCAAATATGCCATCATATCTAAACTTGATTATTCTGGTACCATCTTCACCAATTGACGTAATTTCACCAACTAATAAACCATTTCCAAACTCTATAATATTACCTACCTTTGCTTTTTTACCTGGTTTTACTAGTGTTTCCCATTGATTATTTTCCTTTCTTGTAAGTAATAAAAATTCTATTTTTTCCTCTTTGCCTTTCCTGCTTCCAAATAATCTTGCAGGAATAACTCTAGTATCATTTAATACAAGAGTATCTCCACTATTTAAATAATCAACAATATTTCTAAAATAGCTATGCTCAATTCTTCCAGTATTTTTGTCTAGTAGCATCAGTTTTGAATCTGCTCTGTTTTCAATTGGTTGTTGAGCAATTAATTCTTCTGGTAATTCGTAATAAAAGTCACTTGTTTTCATAAATTTATCTCTATTATCTAACATTTATTATATCTACGCCCCTATAATAGTGTGTAATTATATCTTCATAATTGTATCCTTGATTTGCCATTTCTCTAGCGCCATATTGACTCATACCTACCCCATGGCCATATCCTCTTCCATTAAATACAAAGCTAGTAGGATCTGTTGAATAAGTGGATTTTAATTGAATACTTTCATTTAAACCACGTGCTCTATTAACTGCACTTCTATTTACACTAATAGCTTGCCCAGAATCTTTTATGTAAGCATTGCCTAAATCAATTTCTTTAGGAAATGTACTGTTACCACTAACTACATAAACCTTTAAATCTTCTTTTCCACCTTTTTTGCTTACTGTAAACCAAGTGCTCTTTAAAGCTGTTGCTCCTAGTATTGACCTTAACTGTGAGCCGGTAATAATAATTTCATCTTTGCTTCCTTCTATCTTTAAACTAAGAACTCTGTTTGCGTCTGTTGTTTCTAGAATCACTATATTATTAATTTGACCAAGGTCAATACCTGAAGAAGTAAGTTTTGATTGAATATCTGAAACGGATAAGGAAAATGTCCAACTGCTATTTGGTGCATTATTTGAAAAATCATCTTCAACTGAAGATAAATATGGTAAACTTTGGCTCCATGCATTGCCACTATCTTCTGTAATACCTCCTGAGTTAGAATGGTAATTAGCACTAATAATATTACCATTATAAGTGATATACTGCCCACGTGTTTCATCAACAGCAAGATTTGTAGCAATATTCTCATTATCATACCCTCCGTAAACCTGACAATGAGTTGTATCGCATAGATTAAATCCTTCGCTTGCATGAGAATTAATATTTGCCAATGCATAACTTCTTGCTATTATTGCCTGTGCTTTTAAAGCTTCTATTGGAAAACTCGCTCCCATTTCTCTTGGAACTACTCCATATAAATAATGCTCCAAATTTATATGGTTAATAACATATATATAATTGTTTTCAGTCAATAATTTAATATAATCCCTGTATTTATTTTTATCAATCTTAATAATGGACTCGAAATTATTACCACTACCTATCAATGTAGAACCATCACCAGGTATAGTTGTGATTTCATTTTTATATTCATTAAGAATTAAAATGTCTCCTCTATCATCCGATGTTATAAGAATAGTATTCTCAGGGATAAAAAGTATAATCCTATCTAAATCATATTCATCATATAGATTAAATCCATCATTACTACTTAGAGTAATATAGTTTGAGTTTGAATAACTACTACCAATCTTTACATCTATGTAGATTAGTTCAGAATTCGCACCATATGATTGAATAGGGCTCAAAATTAAAACTACAATAGTGATAATTATGCAAATTGTTTTATTCATGTTTCTCTCCTATTTATTTATAATTTTTAATATTATTGATATTATAACAGATAAAATAATTGAAGTTGTAATTGGAAAGTAGAATTTAAAATTATCCCTCTCAATGTATATATCTCCCGGTAATCTTCCTAAACCAAATTTTCCACCAAATGAAATAAAAAGTCCTATGATTATGAGTATAATTCCTAATACAATTATATATTTACCTAATGAATTCATAAACCTACTCCTCTACAAAAGACATATTGAAATGCTCATAAGCTCTTTTTGTGACAGTTCTTCCTCTAGGTGTTCTATTGATAAATCCTACTTGTAATAAATATGGCTCATAGACATCTTCTATTGTCCCTTTTTCTTCACCAGTAGCTGCAGCTAAAGTATCAAGACCAACAGGCCCACCGTTGAAATTTTCTATCATTGTTAATATAATTTTTCTATCTACATAATCTAAACCAAGTTCATCTACTTCAAGTATCTCAAGTCCTTTGTTGGCTATATCGTGCGTTATTTTCCCATTTTCAACAACTTGAGCGTAATCACGGACTCTCTTTAACAATCTATTAGCTATTCTAGGAGTCCCTCTAGACCTTTTAGCTATTTCCGTAGCACCTTTATGGTCGATTTCAATATTTAATATATTTGCAGATCTTGTTACTATTTTAGTCAAACTTTTTATATCATATAAATCTAAATTTAAGAGAACACCAAATCTGTCTCTTAAAGGTGAAGTTAATAATCCGGTTCTAGTTGTTGCACCAATTAGTGTAAATTTTGATAAGTCCAATCTTACAGATCTAGCTGATGGACCTTTTCCTATAATTATATCTAAAGCAAAATCTTCCATGGCTGGATATAGAATCTCTTCTACAGTTCTGTTTATTCGATGTATTTCGTCTATAAATAGAACATCATCATCACCAAGGTTAGTTAAAATGCTTGCTAAATCCCCTGCCCTTTCTATAGCTGGACCAGATGTAACTCTAATATTAACCCCCATCTCATTAGCTATTATATTAGCTAGGGTTGTCTTTCCTAAACCTGGTGGTCCATACAATAATACATGATCTAATGACTCATTTCTACCTTTAGCAGCTTTAATAAATATTTTAAGTTTTTCTTTTACCTTGTCTTGACCTATATAATCATCTATCCATTTTGGTCTTAATGTAATGTCAGATTCATGATCTTCATCTCTTAATTCTCTAGCTACTATTCTATTACTTAACTCGTCCATTTATTAAACACCTCTAATGTTTTGATAGTCTTTTTAATCCTTCTTTGATAGCTGATTGTAAGTTTAACTTTTCCATCTCCAGCCCACTTATTGATTTTTCTACTTCATATCTCGTATATCCTAAACCCATTAAGGCTTGTATACAATCTGAATATATTTTGCTACTATTGTCATATATCATGGGTTCTACTTTTATTAAATTAGCGTCAATTCTGTCTTTTAGTTCAACAATAATTCTTTCGGCAGTTTTTTTACCAACTCCTGGACTTTCGCATAGTTTTTCTACATTATTATTTACTATAGCAACTCTAATCTGATGTGGCGTTAAACTTGATAAGATTCCTATTGCAGTTTTAGGCCCAATTTTTGAGACAAGTAATAATAAATTAAACATATCCATTTCTTCTTCCGCAGCAAATCCATATAAATAAATACCATCTTCCCTACTATGTAGCTGTGTATATATTATTTGATCATCAAGGCCAATTGCTAGTTTTGATATTGTGTTGGCAGAAGTAAAAACTCTATATCCAATACCATTGTTTTGAATTACAATGCTATCATCTCTTTTAGAAACAATTTTACCAATTATAAATTCTATCAATTGAATCACCTTATTTCATTCTAAAATTTTCTTTAAATTTTAATGAGCTTCCATGAGTAATTGCAACAGCTAAAGCATCAGCAACATCATCAGGTTTAGGTACTTCTTTTAGATTCAATAAGAATTTCACCATTTCCTGGACTTGATATTTGTCTGCTCTACCGTATCCAACTACAGCTTGTTTAATTTGCAATGGCGTATATTCATATACAGAAATATTATTATTAACAGCAGCTAATATTTCTACCCCTCTAGCTTGTCCTACTTTTATTGCTGTTCTTACATTTTTATTGAAAAATAACTCCTCTATAGCTAAATCGTCTGGATTATATGTATTAATTATATTGTTTAACTGATCATACACAATCTTTAGTCGATCTGGAAAAAGCATCTTTGAATCAGTGGTTATTGCACCATAATCAATGGATTTATATTTGTTTCCTTTACATTCTACAATAGCATATCCTACAATTGCAATACCTGGATCAATTCCTAATATTATCATGAATAACTCCTTTCAATTACTACTATCTATTGTAACATATTTATATAAAAAAACTAAGTTAAGAAATTTAACTTAGTTAACTAATATAATCTTGTAATATATTGGATAGTTCATCTTCGCTATTTACTACTATGCCTTTCTTGATCCTCTCTTGGTCTATATCAATTAGAATGTTTACTGGATATTCAACAAACACTTTATCTAGTATCCTTTCTCCATTATCTCCTATACTAAAGATTGCAATTTTACCATTTTCTTCACCAACAATATAGTGTTCCTTACATAAATGATTCTTTTCTTCCCAGAGTACAACCTTTAGATTGGAAAATGAAATGAGCTTAAGATTAGGTAGATTAGTATACAAATACTCTACTAATTCATCTTCAGTTAAATTAACCATTTCATCTTTAGATAGATATACATCAGATACTATGTGTCCACATTCCTTATAATGAATTCTCTCCTCAATAAATGTATTTGGTGTAATTCTATTTACTTCTTTTATAATTTCTATATTAGGAGTTACATTTTTTATTTGATCATCATCGGAAACTTGAATTTTTGAACTGTTTATATATCCATTCATCACTGAATATCCTATTGTAAAGCTTACGACAAAAAATATAATGAATATAAAGAAAATATATATATTGTCCTTCTTTTTAAACATAAAATCCCTCCAGATTATTGTCTAGAGGGAATTATTCCCAAGTAACCTCATTTTTATACATTATGATTATCTATACCTTTTCAATACCCCATCATTTAATCCATTCCAATATGCATCTTTATATAGTTTAAGACCATTTCTAATAATGACTTTTTTAACTTCTCTATATATACTAGATAAATCATTTTTGGTTAGTAAGCTACCATCTTCTTTAATATTAGCTATATCAGAATTATAATCAATAGTAAGTTGCTTGTCCAAGTATTTATTGAGATGAAAAACCTTATTTTTAATTATATTTGCAACGTAATTGTTAATGTTTTTATATAAATAATTGTATAAATCTTCATCTTTATCAATTTGATTAAATATATTATATTTGTAATCTAAAATGTCATTCTTTTTATCTTCAAAGTGAAATAAATATTTTAAATTATAGAGGTCATTAATTAAATAATATCTTATAGTTAAATTTTCTAATATATTAATTCGTCTTTTATCATAATAACCTTCCTTGTACCCATCTAAATATAAAGAAAGCTCTAATCTATTAATATCTTCATGTATTAAATCACTTAAGTTTTTTGCTATTAATTCCTTACCTCTCTTATTTCTTAAACACCTTTTTATTCGATTTCTTAAATGCTTAATGGAGATGTACTTTGGATATATGTTTCTAATATTATCTTCTAAATCATAAAGGTTAAGTAACATATGTATGGAATTTATATCTTTTTTGTATAGAAAGTTATGCTGAAGATTACTGTAAAGCTCGTAATCACTTTTACATACAGTCATGAACTTAACCCCCCCTTTAAGCAATGAATCAATGACAATTTATTATATTATACTACATAATTCATCATAATTGTTTAACAAAATATAATTGGTTTTTTACAATTATTTAACAATTACATGAAGGATTAATATTATTTAATAATTGAACTTAAACTATACTATTAATATTTAAATTTTCTCTTTTAGAATTTGTAAGGTTAATTGTGGATTTGCTTTTCCTTTGGTCTTACCCATTATTTTACCTACAATTGATTGTAGTGCTTTCTCTTTACCAGATTTATATTCATTGACTGCCTTTTCACTAGTTTTTAAGACTTCACTGATGATTTCTTCTAAGATTTTTTCATCATTTATTTGTTCTAAATCTTGTTCAACAATAATTTCTTTTGGTGATTTATTGGTATTCCACATTTCTTCGATAATCTTTTTTGCACTATTATTATTTATTTTCTCCTCTTCAAGATAGGTTACTATATCACTTAAATACTTAGGTGAAAATGGCACATCAAATTCATCTGGCGATGCTAATCTAAACACCTCAGAAATAATTAGATTAGCTAGAATTTTTGGGTTATTTACATGTTTAACCGCTTCTTCAAAGTAATTGGCAACTTCTATAGATGAAATTAATTGCTCTCCATCATAATTACTCAAACCATATTCTTTAATATACCTAGCTTTTCTAGCATCTGGTAGTTCCGGTAGATCACTTCTTAAGCTATTAATCATTTCATCACTTATTACTATAGGCATAAGATCTGGATCTGGTAAATATCTATAGTCCTGTGCGTTTTCTTTTTCTCTCATTGAGTATGTTTTACCTGTATCTTGATTAAAACCTCTTGTTTCTTGTACTAATTTTTCTCCTTCTTTTATAGCTTTTATTTGTCTTTGTTCTTCGTAAGCAATGGCTCTCATAATTGATTGAAAAGAGTTCAAGTTCTTTATTTCAGCACGAACTCCTAATTTTTCATCCCCCATTTCTCTTACAGAAAGATTAACGTCAACTCTAAAGGAACCTTCATTCATCTTGCAGTCAGAAACATCTATATATAGCATATTAGCTCTTAACTTTTGTAAATATGCCTTTACTTCTTCTGCTGTTCTTAAATCTGGTTCAGACACGATTTCTATAAGAGGCGTACCAGCTCTATTTAAATCAACTAAAGTACCTCCACCTTCTTTATGAACTAGTTTTCCAGCATCCTCTTCTATATGGATTCTAGTAATACCAATTCGTTTCGTGTTATTTTCCGTTTCTATATCTAAATATCCATTATAGCATATAGGAGCATCTCCTTGTGAAATTTGATATGCTTTACCTAAATCAGGATAAAAGTAATTTTTTCGATCCTGTCTTCCTACTCTAGTTATTTCGCAATTAGTAGCTAAACCTGCTTTAATTGCATATACAACTACTTCTTCATTCAACACCGGCAGTGAACCAGGTAATCCTATGCAAACTGGACATATATGTGTATTAGGTTCTCCACCAAATTCAGTTGTGCAATTGCAAAATATTTTCGATTTTGTTTTTAATTCAACATGGACTTCCAAGCCCATTACAGTTTCAAATTGTTTTTCCATTATATTTCACCACCAATTTTCATCTCTTTTGCAAAAACCGAAGTAATTGCAAATAATTTATTCTCGCTAAAAGCAGGTCCCATTAGTTGAACTCCAAGATCATTATCTATATTTGGCATAGATAAGGCTGGTAATCCTCCAATATTAGCAGGAATAGTAAATAAATCTCTCCCTAGCTCTGATTCTTTATTTATAACTGGTGTTAATATGACATCGTACTGGTTAAAGACTTCTTTTAACTCTTTCTTTATCATAGCTCTGATTCTTTGTGATTTTTCGTAATAATCCTTATAATAATTACTGCTTAGTACAAAATTTCCAAATATAATTTTCTTTTTAACAGCTTCCCCAAAGGATTCAGCTCTACTTTTACTATAAAGCTCATCTATATTTTTGTAATCACTAGCTCTATATCCAAAAGTAATGCCATCAAATTTACCCATATTTGATGAAAACTCACCACTAGATATTATTTCATAGACTTGGAGTACATATTCAAGTGATGGTATTGATATAAATTCAATATTAGCACCTAATCTCTCCATTAAGTTTATAGTTTTAATAATTGTGCCTTCTATAAATAATTCTTTAGGTATAGCAATTTTAATACCTTCTAGACTATCAGTAATAGAGTTAGAAAACCCATTAACATCTACATCTAGTGAAGTAGAATCCTTTTGGTCTTTACCCTTAACAAGCTCAAACACTGTATGCAAATCGTCAATGTGTTTAGCTATAATTCCAATTTGTTCAAAGGAAGGTGAGCTTCCAATAAGCCCAAATCTTGATACCATTCCATAAGTTGGTTTTAAGCCATAAAGGTTATGAGTAACAGCTGATTGTCTCGCTTCACCTATGGTGTCAGAAACAAGACCAAATGCAGCTTCATTATTTTCTATAGCGGTTGCAGCACCCCAAGGATTACTGCTTACTCCTACTCCAAACTCTCTAATGTTTGATTTTCCTAATAATATTGAATCTTCTTCATATAATTTGTCTATAACTGTAGCATTAAAAGGCGGTATATAATTTTCCAACATCTTTGAGTTCAATGTAGTTCGTATTCCTTTTGTAGAAATGTCATCAGATGCTACCATTGGAATTCCAGCTAATGCACCCATTTTTGCACCCTGCTGCTTCTTCTTATCAATTTCCTTAGCTTTATTTATGGCACCTTCTCTATCTATTGTTATATAAGCTTTTAATTTATCATTCGTTTTTTCAATTTGTTCTAGATAAGATATAACCAACTCTTCTACACTAATCTCATCAGATTTAATCATTGTTAAAAGCTCATCAATACTTTTATTTAAAGTTTTCATGAATGCCCTCCTTCCTAAATTTCATCGATTAATTGTGGAACTACTATATATCCATCTTCCACTATTGCATCGCTTAATAGTTCATCCCTATTATACTCTTGTTTAACTATATCATCTCTTAATACATTATTTTGAGGATGAATATTTGTAATTGGTTCATATTTAGACACGTCTACATCCTTTAAATTAGATGTAAAGTCTAACATTTTTTGAATGTGTTCCTCAAAATCCTTTTTGTCTTTAGGATTCATATCTATTTTTGATAGATTTGCGAGTTCTTCAATATTGATATTTATAGCTTGCTTCTCAGATGATTTATTGCTCGATGTAATCACATTTTCTTCACCTATTATTGCCAAATCTAGTATATCTAGTTGTTCTTTATCTACTATATTAGGAGCATCTGTAAGTGGACAGTATGCATCCCTTGTCTTTGGAAAAGCAATAACATCTCTAATACTATCTGCTCCTGCCATCATCATAACTAAACGGTCAAGGCCAAAAGCAAATCCTCCATGTGGCGGTGTTCCATAAGAAAATGCTTCTATCAAGAATCCAAATCTTGCTTCTATGTCTTCTTCATTGAATCCTAATAGTTCAAACATTTTTTGTTGAATATCACTTCTATGAATTCTTATACTGCCACTACCTAATTCAATACCATTTAATACAATATCATAAGATTGTGCCCTAATTGAGCCTGGGTCTTTATCAAATAGGTCTAAATCTTCTACTACTGGCATTGTAAATGGATGATGCATCGCTACATATCTATTATCTTCCTCTGACCACTCTAATAAAGGGAAGTCTGTTACTATTAAAAACTTAAAATCATCTTTGCTTCTTAATCCTAATTTATCTCCAATATCTAGTCTTAAGTTACCTAAAGTTTTACATACTATTGATTCCTTATCTGCAGAGAATATAATCAAATCTCCTTTTTCTGCCTTCATTCTTTCTAGGATTGATTTCATTTCTTCATCTGTAAAAAATTTAGTTAATACTGAGCGAAGTTCTCCATTATCATCAATTCCAATCCAAGCCATACCACCTGACCCATATGAGATTGCCTTTTCAGTTAACTCTTCTATTTCAGTTCTAGTGAAACTATTACCACCTTTTACATTGATGGCACGAACTAATCCCCCATTATCAACCGCGGATCTAAACACCTTGAAATTGCATTCAGATGCAATATCAGTCAGGTCAACAATTTGAAGTCCAAATCTTAAATCAGGTTTATCCGAACCGTATAAATCCATAGCCTCTCTCCAGGTTAGTCTAGGAAATGGTTCCTTAAATTCTAAATCCATTACATCTAAAAATACACTTTTAAACAAGTCTTCTAAATGTTTTAGAATATCTTCTTGATTAATGAATGATAACTCCATATCTACTTGAGTAAATTCTGGTTGCCTATCTGCCCTTAAATCCTCATCTCTAAAACACCTTGCTATTTGGTAATATCTATCAAAACCAGATGTCATTAATAGTTGTTTAAATATCTGTGGTGATTGAGGCAGTGCATAAAATTTTGCTGGATGAACTCGACTTGGTACTAGATAATCCCTAGCACCCTCAGGAGTACTCTTAGTTAAAATAGGTGTTTCTACTTCCATAAACTCCTTGTTCTCCAAATATTTCCTAATAGACTTAACTACCTTATCCCTTAATACAAAATTCTTATACATATTTGGTCGTCTTAAGTCTAAATATCTATACTTTAGTCTTAAATCTTCACGAACTTGGCTATTCAATTCAATTGGAAATGGTAGGGCTTTTGCTCTAGACAAAATTTCAAAATCTTTGGCCTTAAGTTCGATTGTGCCAGTAGGGATTTTCGGGTTATAAGTCTCTTCATCTCTTTCTTTTATTTCTCCTTTAACTGCAACAACAAATTCACTTCTAACTTTTTCTACTTCATTAAATAGATCTTCTTCAATGTCCATAGCATTGAAGACTACTTGTAATATTCCAGTTTTATCTCTTAGGTCCATGAATATTACTCCACCCATATCTCTTGTGCTTTGCACCCATCCCATTACAGTAGCTGTACTATTTATAAGTTCTTCATTAATTCTACCACAATAATGACTTCTAATTAGCTTCTCTTTCAATTAGTATTCACTCCTTTTTAATAAACATATAAAAAGCCTTTCGATCCCTATAAAGGGACGAAAGGCTATAGCTTCGCGGTACCACCCAAATTGATTAATAAATTAATCCACTCAATTAAATACAGGCAATTATGCCGATATCTACTAATTTAACGCATTAGTTACGTCTCATCTACTAACAATGGTTTTCAATTTGAAGCTCACAGATGTTCTTCAACTAATAATCCATACTGGTCTTTCACCGTCTCCAGCTCGCTTTGACTTCAATACTAGTCTACTCTTCTGTTCATCACTTAAATAAATATATATTTAATATCATCACTTTACAATATTATATTTTATTTGTCAAGGATCTTGGATGATTTTCATAAATAAAATTATGCAATTATTAATAATAAAAGCTAGAGACATCAAATAAGCTCTAGCTTTATTATTATCGATTTAAAATTCCACAGCAAATCTCTTATGAATGTCATATGAGTATGCTCTAATAGTGTCAAGTATAAAATATGTTATTTTTAAATTTAAAGATAATGCAAAATCTAAATCATTCTTAAAACTAGTTTTTAAAGAATATTCTTTAATTACTTCTTCTATATAATTCTTAATTATAAGTCTCATATTACTTATCTTATCATCAAAAATATCAATATCGTCTACACTTATGATATTCTTTTTAAATGAATGAGTTTCTGCAAAATCATTCAATTTTGATTCATATTTAATATGCTTAACCATGGAATCTGAAAAAGTCCATCTATTAGCATGTGGTGAACAAACATAATCAGATAAATAATGGGAAATAATACCTATTTTTTTGCTTAATAATTTCATCGCTATTGGGTCTAGAGCTTTGTTTAATTCTAAATATCTACTAATGAATATAATATTTAAAATTTCTTTAGTTATATAATTTATGCTTTCATCATAATAATGTCTAATAAATCTGTATTTAGGTAAATAATCAGGAGATACTGAACCCCATAACAATCTCTTTTTATCTAATTTTATACCATATACCCTGTCCACATTATCATGTATATTGGCTGCAATAATTTTATGAGTTTCTGCAAATATTTTAAACATCTCCTTCTCTTGGATTGAAATTCATAAATAATACAATAACTCTTATAATATTAAGAGCAATAAGATTTTCTATATACTATTAATACTTAAAGCACATTTAACTTATTTGTAAAATATTTATAATAAATTTCATAACTTTCATCATTATATAACACAAAGTTAATTTTATCAATACTTTTATTATTTTCAAGAAAACCTTTAATTGCTAAAAATACCACATCAATCGCTTCTTTTACTGGATAACCATAAGCTCCAGTAGATATAGCTGGAAAAGCGATTGATTTAATATTATAACCACTAGCCAATTTTAGAGAATTATAATATGCATCATATAGTAATTTTTCATTTCTAATGCTTTTAGCATCATATATAGGGCCTACAGTGTGAATTACATAATTGCATGGAAGATTTCCACCTGTGGTAATTCTAGCCTCTCCAGTAGGACATCCACCAATTTTTTTACACTGTTCCAATATAATTCTTCCACCCTTTTTGTGAATTGCTCCATCGACTCCACTACCGCCTAATAATGTGTTATTGGCTGCATTTACAATAGCATCAACTTTTTGATCAGTTATATCACCTTTTATTATAGAAATTTCTGTATTATTGTATTTCATAATAACATTCTCCTTTATTTATCTCATTTCTAAAGTATATTGACAGTAAATTTGCTCAAATAGTAAGCCATCCATAACAAGTAAATTGTGTCAATTGCAACACTATCTGATCTCAGTCATTAATTATATATAGTACTAAAGGCAATTCTAACCTATTCATTAATTATTTTGAACCAAATGTGTATGCTTTACAAATTGGCACAGTGAACATGAAGCCTGCGCTAGAACTCGGCACCTCTTCCATTACTACCTGAACTTCATTCACAATTCTTTCAACTAACTTTTCATCTTCCAATACACTGAAAATTGTTTTATTAAAAGGTCTTGAATCTTCAATAAATTGTTTAAATGTTCCAAATATTGGAATATTATGTTTTTCACTACTAACTATAAGACTCGCCATTCCTTGGCTATCTAATATAGTGGCTCCACTTACTCCTACATTCACAAATGCAGCTAAAATATCATCTAAATAATCTATTTCATTTAATACAATAAATAAAGCGTAAATACTAATTCACCTTCCTTTTTGGAGATTTAATATACTAGTTCTTCTATTTCTTCTTTTATTCTCTTTCCTTTTTTATTTTTATTTTTCAAGCCATTAATCTCTCCAGCTCTTTCTATAGCAATTTTAGCAAATATTGGTCCTGTTACTTCATATATTAATACACTAAACATAATAATGGTACTTATAGCAATAGCATATTCAGGTAACTGTTGTCTTACTATCACAATAAGTCCAATAGAAATACCTCCTTGAGGCAGTAATGCAAGCCCTAAGTTGTCAGTAATTACCTTATCTGCTTTAACTGATTTTGCTCCAACCCATGCGCCAAATATCTTTCCAAATGCCCTTGAGACTACATATGCTATTCCCATTAGACCAACTGTAGATAATACACTTAGATTTAAACTTGCTCCTGCTAAAGTAAAGAACAATACATAAATTGGTGACGAAAAATCATTAACAGACTCAAATACTCGCTTGGAACTTTGCAGTGTATTTACCACAGTTGCACCAATCATAATACATGTTAACAAAGGTGAAAGATTTAGAATACTTGCTAATGCAGTTGCAATTCCAATAAAAGCTAAAGTAATCACCTGTAATTCATCTCGCCCTTTTGAATTCTTAGAAACATAAGATAATATAAATCCTAATATAAGACCTAATAGTATAGAACCACCTATTTCTATTAAAGGATCAGTTATCATATGTAACAATGAAAAAGATTCTGTGCTAATAGATAGTTTTGCTAATGACATTGCAATACCAAATGCTATTATGCCTAGTACGTCGTCTAAAGCTACCACTGGTAGTATTGTTTTTGTCAATGGTCCATATGCATTATACTGTTTCATTACCATTAGAGTTGCAGCAGGCGCCGTTGCAGCTGACATTGATGCAATAATAATACTAAAAGCAAAAGGCTGATTAAAAATGAAATACATTACACAAAATACTGAAATTACAGCAAATATCACTTCAGCAATAGTTATGATTACTATTGGTTTGCCTAACTTCAACATATCTTTTATAATGAATTCGCTACCTATGGTAAAAGCAATAATAGCTAAAGCTAACTCACTTATTATAGAAAATGATGTTATATCAACAGCATTAATGTATTTAACAAATGAGGGACCAAGGAATAATCCTGATACTAAATATCCTGTTACATTGGGTAGTTTTAATAGTCTAGCAATTTTACCACCAATAACTCCTACAATTAAAACCACACAAATCTTCAAAAGTAAATTCAAATTTCATTCCTCCACATCATAATTTATATCATTATGACGATCATGCTCTTTCATTTACCTTGACTTCAATAATATTATGACTTTCCTCCCTTCATTAACTCCTCAATCAAAACAAAGAAAGCGCATTAACTAACTCGATTTGAGCTTCGTCATACGCTTGGTATACTCTTATGGGGTTAGCTGACGGGTTAGGGCTTCCAAGTAGCCCTTCTAAGTATATTTAGATTCGCCCCAATGTTGGGTTCCCCACTACATTCTAGTATTCAGAGTTTCTAATATATTATATCATATTTAGTAATAAAATCAAAACTCCCCTTAAATTCCTCAGGATTAAATATAATAAAATATCCTTACATGCCTGTTTTTATATTATTTATCTTTTGGTCTTTAAATAAACAATGAAAACTTCAAAAAAATAACCATGTAATAAATATCACATGGTTACAATGGCGTACCCTAGAAGATTCGAACTCCCGACCTTCTGATCCGTAGTCAGACGCTCTATCCAGCTGAGCTAAGGGTACATATAAGCAAAAATTTGAAGATTTCTCTTCAAATATCTAATAATATATAGATTTATTGGAGCGGAAGACGAGATTCGAACTCGCGACCCTCGCCTTGGCAAGGCGATGCTCTACCACTGAGCCACTTCCGCACAAATATTAAAATGGTGGAAGTGAGTGGATTCGAACCACTGAAAGCTTAGCTAACGGATTTACAGTCCGTCCCCTTTAGCCACTTGGGTACACTTCCATTATATTATGGTTTAATTGTAAATGGAGCTGGCGAGAGGACTTGAACCCCCAACCTACTGATTACAAGTCAGTTGCTCTGCCAATTGAGCTACGCCAGCAAACATATTTAGTTATTCGTTATTAGTTGATTATTGGCGACCTGGAAGGGACTCGAACCCTCGACCTCCAGCGTGACAGGCTGGCATTCTAACCAACTGAACTACCAGGCCGCGTTT
>JAAYNS010000106.1 GCA_012520755.1 Tissierellia bacterium | reverse complement strand
AATCAATTAATAATTGCAAAAATCTTCTTAATATTAGCCTCCTTAATTGTAAAATTAAGGAGGCTAGTTAAAGTTCAGAGACTATTGTCCTCTCAATTCCTTCATAACTTCTACATAGTCAAACCATAATTCTTTAAATTCAGCTTGGTTAGCCCAGCCTTCTCTATCGTTAAGACCTACTGTTTCTTTCCAATCAATCCATTCTTGCATTTCGTTTACTTTTATTGCTGCTGCTTCAACAGCATCTATAGCAGCTTGTGGAGTACCTTTTGCTGCAACAATAGCTCTCCAAGGTCCAATAAATGCGTTGATTCCAAGTTCTCCAGTACATTCTACATCTGGCATGTTAGATGCTCTTTCTTCAGCTAATACTACAATACCCTTCATATCTCCTGATGCTAAATAAGCATTTCCATCAAATGGACTTGTTAATACCATGTCTGTATGTCCACCCATAACTGCTGCATTTGCTTCAGCTCCACTTGCATAAGGTATAAATTCAACTTCTATACCAAGCTCATCAAATAATTGAGTTGCAGAAGCGCCATCAATACCGTTTATTGACATCATACCTAATGTAGGTTTTTTATCAGGGTTAGCTTTTGCATATTCAACTAATTCTTCAACATTGTTATAAGGTACATGGTTACCAGCTAAGACTACGTTAGAGTCTTGAACTAATCTAACTACGTGCATTGTATCATTTATAATGTCAAAACTTGCAGTTCCATCTACTCCAGCTATAATATGGGATGGAGTATACATTGCATATGTATAACCATCTGCAGGTTGATTTACATGGAATTCTGCTCCTCTTACACCACCAGCGCCTTCAACGTTGTTTATATTAATTGTTACGCCTAATTCTTTTTCCATTAGTGGTGCCCATGCTCTAATAGTTGTGTCTGTTCCACTACCAGGACCAAATGGTATAATTATTTCTATTGGTCTTTCAAATACCCATCCTGCATCTGTTCCCGCGTCTGTTCCTGCGTCTGTTCCTGCGTCTGTTCCTGTGCTTGTATCTGTGCTTGTACCTGCATCATTTCCACCTGAACATCCTATTAGTGCTACTGATAAAACTAAAACCATGATAATTAGCAATATTGATTTATTCTTCATTATTTACATCTCCTTTACAAATTTTTGGAATTATATTTACTGCATTAGGTAGGACTAAAATTTTATTTGATGACTTTTTCTCTAATGTCATATTAATTGCTTCTTGCAAAGTTTTTGCCCAACCTAGCATCATTCCTTCTAATTCTTCTTTTGTTAAGTATTCAGAAACTATTATGACTTGACCTTTAAGCATGGCCCTTGCATACATAAAAGCCTTATTACTACCTACGTCATATCCTTCTTTTTTAAATCTTTCTACAACTTCTTCAGGACTGCTAGCTTCTGTGAGCCATTCTTTAAATACACCTTCACCAAGTCCATCCTTACATTCAGCTACTAGAATAAAAGTGCAATCTTTATTGCCTATTATCTCAGCAACTGATAAAGCTTTTTGAGACTGATAAAGATTTCTATCTCTTGGATGTCCTCCAGGGCTTGCAATTACTATATCAGCTTTCTCTGAAATCTTTACCTCACTAATCCCTCTGCAAATATCAACTCCCTTCTTGTGAGCTTCAACAAGCTCTCCTGCTACAAAAGCAATATTTTGTTTATGGGGATTCTGCACTGCATTGACCATAAACTTAGTATTGGTTTTTTTTGCCACATCTAAGGCTACCTCATGAAATGGATTGCCATATATAAAGCCCATTGCTGGCTCATAAGGTCTAATTGGTAATGAATGATGAGTCTTTAAGGTTTCAAATCCTGCTAATCCTGGAACTATACTTTTCCTTCCTCCACTATATCCTGCTGAGTGATGGGGAGAAATTAAGCCTGTTACTATGCAAAAAGTACATTCAGTAAGTGCTTTGTTAACATATATAGGTATATCATATAAGGATTTTCCTATATAAGATAATTGGCTTTCATCCTTACAATCGTGGTTAACTATCTCATAGTTGCTAACTACATCTTCACCAATCATGGTAATTAACTCTTCTTTTGTTGAAGCTCTATGGCTTCCTGTTGCAACTATTATCTTAATCTGATTCTTACTTATATCTTTACTATGTAGCCTCTTTAATATTTCTCCAACAATTAACTTATTAGGTCCAGGCCTAGTATGATCGTTAACTACAATTAAAACCTTATCATCTGCACTAACTAGATTTTCTAACTTCTTAGAATTAATTGGATTTTCCAATGCATCTTTTAGCATAGATTCTTCATCAAAACACTCATCTGTTTCCTTGGCATCAATAACTTCTACATCTATCTTATCGCTAACAAATGCACTTTGAAAACCTTTACCATATGGGACTACTATCTCCTTCATTATAATCACTCCTGTAATAGTGCAATTAGTATTTTTCTAGGTTTAACAATTTATCTATTACCTTATCAGGATTTTCATAAGCTAGACCTAATAGGGGAGAAACTTTATTTCTTATAGCTTCTTTCGATACTGGATTAAATGTACTCCCAAGTGCATCTTTTACTTCCACTTCGTACTCTATACCATTGATCATCCTAATCTTGGTACTGCATCCCCAATGGTCTGGATATCTATCAGTAAACTTATCATTTGCTTGTACTTTTACCTTTTTCAAAAGAGATTGAACTGCCTCATTAGCTATATTCTCTTCCTTAAAGTGATCTAGAGTAATTTCACCATATATTAGGGCAGTGGAAACAGTATAAGGAGTAGAAAACTTTGCTTCTGTTGGTGTTACTGGAGACTTGCTTCCTTCAGTTAGACCACATTGTTTATATCCCACTAAATATGTGTCCACAATTATCTCATCTATTTCATCGATATTAATCTGATTTTCTTT
>JAAYNS010000105.1 GCA_012520755.1 Tissierellia bacterium | reverse complement strand
ATGCCTTGAAAGGTCAATAAAGATGTCATAGGAAGATAGTGCCCCCTTGATGGGTATCTCATTTAAACTTTATAAACTCCTATATTCAAATTAAATACACCCAAGTTAATAGGTGTATTTAAAGTAAATTCTCATATTTTTGTTTTCCATACAGAAATCTCATGATAATAATTTGATCATTTTCTTACTCGATTAAATGAAACACAATAATTATGTTTAGTTTCCTATTTGTTTTATAAATTAGATGGAAAGGAGCTTATCTTTTACTAGATTTAGTATATTATCTGCTTTTAAATCTTCTAGTGTAGAATAACTTGCTCTCATTTCATTAGCAATGTTCTGTGCTAATTTAAGTTTTACGAAATCTTGTTCTGTATCTATAACTATGCTTTGTATACCTTCTCGAGCAATTTTTCTAGATATCTTGAATGCTTCCTTTAGCGGATCTTCACCGTCAATAGACACATTTCCTCTACCATCTGAAACTAATACTAGAACCGGTACTGTATCCTTATCTCTTTTTATTGCAGATTTAAGTATCTCATAACCCATATTTAATCCTTGTGATAGTGGAGTTTTACCACCTGTAGGCAAATCCTTTAATTTTTTATATGCTAAATCAACACTTCTAGTAATATTAAGAATTAATTCTGCCCTATCTTTTCTAAAAGCAACCATTCCAACATTATCTCTCTTCTGATATGCATCATTCAACAAAGACATTATAGCACCTTTTACGGCTTCCATTCTCTTTTTTGCTCCCATTGATCCACTAGCATCCACTACAAATAAAATTGTAGTACCTGTCCTTTTTTCACGAATCTTTTCTCGTATGTCCTGTTCTTTTATGACCAAAGCAAGGTCTTGTTTATCGCGTAGATTTTGGTAGGGAGCTGCTGCCCTAAATGTTGCATCAAAGGCAATATCCTTGTATCTTCTCCTTGGCATAGTAGATCTTGTATATCGTCCTTGTAGTTCAGTAGTCTTGACTAAACTTCTTCTACCACTGCCTTTCCTTTTCCTTCTATCTGGAGGCTTTATGTCTAAAAACTTTACTTTAAATAAATTTCCAATATCATCTATAATTTCATCATTTGAACTTATGCCCTTATCTGAATTTTTATTTTCTTGTTCTTCATCACACCTATTATTTTCTTCACTACCGTTTTGCTCATTGGAATTATTTGATAAACCTTCATTATTATTCATTTGTTCATTAATATTATCTTGCTTTTTATTATCTTCTCTATCTATCTCATTGTTATCATTTTTTTTATTTGATTGAGACATATTAGGAGAGGTTTCTCTCTTCCTATGGGAAAGTACTAACTCCGCAGATTCTTTCAAATCTTCTATAGTTATGTTTTTTCTTCCATTTAAAGCTGCTATGGCTTTAGATGTTTCAATCATTATTAATTCAGCTCTATGTCCACTACAATTTACTTTCATAGATATTTCAGAAGCTAGTTTCATCATAGATTCTGATACAGTTATTTCACATATTAGTTTTCTTGCATTTTTAATATTATCCCAGATTTTGTAATCTTCACATTTCCATCGCTCTATAAATCGAGAAGGGTTCTCTTCATATTCAATCCTTCTTTTTATTACATTTATTCTTTCATTTAAATCTCTGCTTCCTGAGACTTCTACATACAAACCAAATCTATCTAAAAGCTGGGACCTTATTCCACCTTCCTCAGGATTCATAGTTCCTATTAAAACAAATGAACTCTCGTAGGTTGTTGAAATACCTTCTCTTTCTATACGATTTATACCAGATTGTGACACCTCTACTAATGCGTTTATAATACTATTACTTAATAAGTTTATCTCATCAACATATAGTATATTACCATTAGCCCTCATAAGTAAGCTATTATTTACGGTTCTTTTCCCTTCCGTAAGTGCCTTTTCAATATCTATTGAGCCTATAAGCCTATCTTCCGTAATATTTAAGGGAAGCTCTATTAAATCCATGGCCTGAATCAAATTCCCTAAACCTCTTACAATTGTTGATTTTCCTGTTCCTTTTTCACCACTTATTAGAACACCACCAACAGCAGGATTAACTAGGTTTATAAGTAATGCTTTTTTAACAATATTCTGGCCTACTATAGCTGAAAATGGATATGTGTACTTATGATTCATCATCCATCCCCCTAAATAATTCTTCAATTTTTGCCATATCCAATATTCCTTCTTCGAATGGTCTTCTTCTCATTCTATGTGGTAGTACTAAAGAAGCAGCTTCCATCATATGTTCATTGTTTACCTCTACTTCTCCATTAAGTGCAGCAATGGTTTTAGCAGTTTTTATCATACTTATATCTGCTCTATGTCCATCAACTCCTAGTTCAATACTTATTTTAGCTGCTATGTCATACATATTTTCAGGACATCTTATATTTTTTAATAATCTCTTTGCATTTAATATCTTTTCCCTTAACTCGCATTGTCTCGCTTCCCATTCTAAAGCGAAGGCTTCACTATCTTCTTCATATGCAATTCTTCTTTTTATAACTTCCACTCTATTGTCTATATCTATTTCTCCAACTACATCAACTACCATACCAAACCTATCTAATAGTTGAGGTCTTAAATCTCCTTCTTCTGGATTCATGGTTCCTACCAAGATAAATATTGCTGGATGAACATAGGAAATTCCTTCTCTTTCTATGTTATTTATACCCATTGCAGCAGAATCAAGAAGTATATCTACAACATGGTCATCTAAAAGGTTTACCTCATCTACATATAGGATATTTCTATTTGCCATTGCTAGAATACCTGGTTCAAACTTTTTCTCACCTTTTTTTATAGCATGTTCTATATCTATGGTACCTACAACTCTATCTTCTGTTGCGCTGACAGGTAAGTCAATAACTTTCATACTCCCTATTTTTACTGTTAATTTCTCACCTTTTCTGTATCTCTCATAGCAATCTTCGCAATAAGTACTTATTTCATTAGGATCACAACCAAATCTACACCCTTCGACTTCTTCTCTATCAGGCAATAATTCTGCAAAGGCTCTTACTGCAGTAGATTTTGCTGTACCTTTTTCTCCCCTTATTAACACTCCACCTAATAAAGGATTAATAATATTTAGTAGCAATGCTTTTTTCATATCTTCTTGTCCTACAATTGCTGTAAATGGATATAATTTTTTCTTTATTGTCATTATAGTCTCCTTCCTTTGCTCCTATATAAAAATTCTAAAATCTTTAACTTAACTCCCTACTACTTATCAAGATACAGTATATGTACATTACAAGAGAATAAATTAATAAGGCATAAATTGCACTTTTATTAAAACTTCCCTTTAATGTAATATCCCTAAGTGCTGTAGTAGTAAAGCTTAGGGGAAGTATATTTATAAACTTCTTCATAGCCAGTGGCAATTTACTTAAAGAAAAGAATGTTCCACATAAAAAGGACATTGGTGTAAGAATAAATGTTGTGAATCTATTCATATCATAGTGACTGTTTATAGAAAGGGCTGCTCCATAGCCAAATGCAGCAAAAAGAAAACTATTCAAAAAACAGATAAGGACAAAACCAAAATTAATTGGGATATAAACCCCAAATAAGAAGGATACTAGTAAAACCAATAATCCAGCATACATTCCTCTAAGAGCACCTGCTATTATCTGCCCTAAAGCCAACAGCTTCATATTGACTGGCGAAGTAAGATAATATTCAAAGCTTTTTTCGAAAATCCTTTGGACATTTATTCTTGTAGAAACCGCACTAAAGCTAGTGTTCATTGTTGAAAGAGCAATTATTCCAGGGATGATAAAATGCATATATGTTGTGCCTTCTAGTTGTACATCTGCACCTAATCCCCATCCAAATGCTATAAGATATAAAAGAGGGTTAATTATTGCTGCACTAGTAATATTGAATATTCTTCTTTTAAAAAATAAAAACTCTCTCCACAGTATGGTGATTACCTCCATTTTAAACAACCCTCCTATTAGTGAAACTATAGAATACATCCTCTAATGTCGTTTCTCTCAATATATAGTTAAATCCTTCTATTGATTTGATAAATATATTGGCTTCTTCTCTAGTATTAAATTGTCTATAATTAGTCTTTAACTGATTATCAAAATATTCTACAGTATAATCCCCTAATTGTTTTTTCAATGTACATGGCGAATCATTTTCAAATATCTTCCCACTATCCATGAAGCATACCTTATCGCAAAGATAATCAGCTTCCTCTATATAGTGAGTAGTTAGCATAACAATCTTTTTATTGGTTTTCATCGCTTTTAATATATCCCATATTTTTCTTCTACCGTTAATATCCACACCTACTGTTGGTTCATCAAGGAGAATAATGTCGGGATCATTTAGTAATGCCTTTCCTATCATTAATTTTCTCTGCATACCCCCTGATAAATTCCGAGCCTCTTTGCACTTGGAATCCTCTAGCTCTAAGAACTTCAGTAACTCTTCTATCCTAGGAACATAATCCTTTTTCTTCATTTTAAATAGTTTAGCTGCAAAAACCAAATTCTCATAAACAGTCAATTCTTTATCTAAATTTGTATGTTGGGGAACGATACCAATTTTTTTCTTTAAATTATCATTATTTCTGCCAACCCTCTCTCCCCCAATTTGGACTTGCCCTTCTGTAGGTTTTCCTAGTCCAATAATAATTCTAATTAATGTTGTTTTTCCTGCACCATTTGGGCCTAAAAGTCCTATAAAGCTCCCCTTATCTATCTTTAAATTCACCTCATCCACAGCTTTAAATTCCCCAAATTTTTTTGTTACATTTATTATTTCTATCAACTTCATCACCAGCCTTATTTAAACAATCTATTTTATTAATTCTTCGATTCTAAATCAGCTTCATTATCAAGATAATACCTTATGAGCTTTTGACGTTGCGCTTCATCAGCATTCCAAAGATTTCTATCAATGGCTTCTAATAGTCTTTCGATTATATTTTGTGCCGCCCACGGATTTGCTTCTTTCAACCATTGTGAAAATTCTTTATCTTCAATAAATTTCTCCATTATTTTTTGATAGGTTAAATCATCAATTACATTTGTGGTTGCGTCCCATCCAAATACATAATCTATAGTGCTTGACAGGTCAGTAGCCCCTTTAAATCCATGCTTTTTAAGTGCATTATGCCATCTAGGATTTAAAAGCTTTGTTCTAATTACAAATCTAGTCTCTTCCTGAATGCTTCTTAAGTTTAGAAATTGTGGGTTTGAGGAATCCCCAATATATCCTTTTGTACTCCTTCTACTTAAAACCTCTGAGGCCGCAATCATTCCTCCTAGATATGAGTAGTTGTCATCATTGGCAATTACATCTGTTTCCTTAGTATCAATGGTTTTAACTGCCACATCCAAAGTTTTTAACCTCTTTTTAAAACTGTTAGCTTCTTTTTCTCCAAATACATCGTTACCATAGGCATATCCCCCAAACTCAATGTACATATTAGCAATATCCTTTTTCTCCTTCCAATCCCTTCCGTTTATAAGAGTATTAACTCCTGTACCGTATGCACCTGGTTTTGCACTGAAAATTCGATAGCTACTAGACCTAAAGGCTTCCTCCCTCGTTCTACCAGCTTGAAGGCTTTCTTGGATTTCCTTATTGACATGTTTCTTGATGAAATTCATTTCATCTGGTTCATCTAGTTTAGCAATTTGACATATTACTTTATCTAGCTTTTCCACGATATTTGGAAAAGCATCTCTGAAAAATCCTGTCATTCGTATTGTGACGTCTATTCTAGGTCTCTTAAGTTCACTATAAGCAATAGGCACAAAGGACTTAACATTATTTCCTCCCTTTTCCCATATTGGACGTGCACCAATCAAAGACAAAATTTGTCCTATCTCCTCTCCCTTAGTACGTATAGTAGGGCTGCCAAAGAGAGCTATACCAACATTTTCAGGATATCTTCCTTCATTTTCTATAATATATCGTTCAACAATCATATCTGCAAGTTCTCTACCTGTTTCCCATGCTATCTTTGTCGGAATTACGTTTGGATTCAAGGTGTAAAAATTTCGTCCAGTAGGGAGAATCTCAGTCTGACCTCTTGTGGGTGCACCAGAAGGACCTGGAGGAATAAATCTTCCACTTAATCCATTGATCAAGTGTGTAACTTCATCAGAGGTTTGCCTTAATTTTGGAAGTAATTCTTGCTTAATATAATTTGCAACCTCTAAGAGTTTTTGGGATTTATATACAAATTGAGGGAAGGGTCTTCCTTCTAGGCAAGAGGAAATCAATTCTTCTCCTGCTTTTTTCACTATAGAAAATCTTTGGGATGCAAGTTGTTTATCTGAAAAGGAGCCTTCTGCTCTTTGTTTCATCAATACCTCTAAGTCATATCCAAAGACTTCTGTAATAGCCTCTCTAAGGGACGGATGTTCTTCTGATGACACCCTTGTTAAAGCACTTACAAACTCTATGAGATCTTGACCCTCAGGGCATCTTCCAAATATATGTAGACCATTGTTTATGAGTGTTTCTTTCATTTCTTCAAGGTAATGGTGTGCTTTTGATATTTTTTCTTCAACTTCTTTAATATCCTGGAAATCCAACGAAAGACCTGTCTCTTCAAAGACTTTATCCAATTCAGTTAGAAAAGTACTGCTTATTTCTCTATTGTATTGGACATTATCTATATATTCATTGATTAAAACTCCTAATCTCTCATAGGATTCATATAGTTCAGCTTCTCTCATAGGTGGCTCTAAATGCCCTATAAGACAGGCATTACTTCTCCTTTTTGCTTGTGTACCCTCACCGGGATTGTTTATTATGTAGGGATAAAAATTTGGTAATGTATCTATTGCAACATCGGGATGGCATTGATTTGACAAGGCTACAGCCTTGCCTGGAAGCCATTCCAATGAGCCATGTTTTCCCATATGAATAACTGCATTTGCGCCAAAGCAATGTTTTATCCATTGGTAATAAGCATAATAATGATGTCCCATAGGTAAATCAGGACTATGATATGCAGAGCTTGAATCCATGGTCTGGTTTCTTTGAGGTTGAATTCCAATAAATATGTTACCATTTAATATCCCAGGAATTAATAAACTATCTTGATTATCTGTGCCTTGATAAGTCATGCATTCTCCCATTGGCGTTCCCCAATATGCTTCCATCTTGGCTTTTACATCAGTATCCAAAACATTATAATATTCCTCGTAATAACTCTTCGACATACGAATGGTTTTTTCTAATTGAGTCTCAGTATGCCATTTTTCATCATTGGTACAACTCTGCATAATAGCTTCCATAAGTTCCTGTGTACTTTTATATATATAGTCCACTTTATAACCATTATTTTTTAAATTCTTTAGAATTTCTATTATACTTTGCTGAGTATCTAAACCAAAGGCACATCCTATGGACTCATTCTTTGGAGGATAATTATGCATAAGAATTGCAATTTTCTTTTCATCATTATTTGTTCGTCCAAGCTTTGAGTATTGAACCGCTAGCATAGCCATTTTATAAACTCGTTCTTTAATTGGGTAATAAGATATAATGTCAAAACATGTATCCACATCTTTTTTAACTTCCTTTGTTGCTATGGGCATACCTACAATAACCCCATCCATCTCAGGCATGGCAACATTAATCGTTAAAGAAGATGGAGGTAGACCATATGACTCCTTGCTCCATATATTGTAGCTATCTGTAATCATCAAACCTTGCAGTACAGGTACATCTATAGCTTCAAGAAATTTCTCATGGGATTTCCCATTAGAAAACATAATCAGAGAAATCAAGGCATCTATTTCTAAATGCCCTAATTCATCTGTAAAAAAAGTTTTTAAGACTTTGCTAACGGATTGATTATCTACATGTTCACTTTTTATAGTAGACAGATAGATGACTCTTACTTTTGCGTTTAAAGACTCAATTGCCTCTATCAAAGCATCCACGTATGAATGATCTCCATTAATGAAGTAATTTCGATAAAAAACAACACCTAGTTTTGAACTTCCCTCTTGCTTAAAATCTGGGGTTTCATAATAGAGTCCATTCATCGGAAGATCTCTTGGAGGTTGAAAGGCAACTTCTAAACTTGAATACACGTTTGTTATATATTTTAACATTTCAAGAATGTTTTCTTGTCCTCCAAAAGTCATGTACTCAAAAAGCAGCTCTTGTACTTCTAGAGAAATATTGTTGTACTCATTTGCTAGTTCAATTATATTTTTATTATTGCCATAGATGAAAATTTTGATATCCTTTCTCAAACTTCCCATTATTGAGTCAAATTCAGCCATGCTATCCTTTCCACCCATAAGTTGTACAATAAATATATCTGCATCTGCTAAAATATGCTTAAACTCATTTCTGATCTTCATACTTGTACAAGCACGTCTATGAAACACTTTTAAATCTAAAAAATGCTCAGGAAGCTTTTTATATGCATTTGAAAAAACGGTTAAATTAGCATCTACTGCTGTGTAATAAACAACTTTAAGCATTTTTCTTATCTCCTATCTTGTTTTGATATACTTAAAATGATAAATCTGGATATAGAATCTCTGCCATCACTGAATAAGCTTCGCTATATTGACTGTTTGGTCGCAAATGAAAGAGACTCTTTGGCATGTAATATACTTTGTTATTTTTAACAGCATCTAAGCTTTGCCAAACAGGGCTAGTTCCAAATATAGCATCCAAATTTGCCCTTGCTTCTTCTTCAGATGCAAGACACTGAATCATTATAATATCAGGATTTTCAGCAAATACTGTTTCAATGTCAATCTCTACTCTTGTTGCCTCAATGTCAGCACTTAGTGCACTAGCAACATTGATTCCATTAAGTTCTTCTATAAGAACGCCCATATCAGATGCTCCTAAATTTGCTTGAATAGCATCACTTTGAGGAAGTAGGGAAATCACTCTAGGATTGTTTTCTGTAGGCACCTTAGCAATTGTATTTGCTACTTCTTTAGCTGTATTCATAGCTATTTCTTCGAATAGTTCAGGCTTGTCGTTGATGTTTGAAAATACTTTTGACCACTTTAGATAATCCCCTACTCCACTGTAAGTCATCGCTATGACTGGTATACCTGCCGCTTCCGCAGGTCCTGAAATAGTTGAATAACCACTCATTGCTGTGGAACAAATGATCAAATCTGGTTGCTCTGCTAGAATAGTTTCAATATCCCAGTTCTTTCCTGAGGATGAGTTAGCTACTGTAACGACGCCTTCATCTTCAAGAATATTTCTTCCTATCTGCTCCTTATACAATTCTATAGCACTGTCTCCACCAATACCTATTTTCACTTCTCCCCCTGCTTCTACCCAAAGACAAGCATGACTTCCATAAAGGACTGCAACTTTTTGGGGATTTTTCTTAATTGAAATTTGGTCTCTTCCTGAGTCATCTACAAAAATAACCTCTGTATCGGTTATAGTTACCTCGTTAGCAGCTGTTAATAGTTCAGCTAGAATAATATCAGTATTATCTTCATCAATTGGAGCGGCTTCTTCTTTTCCACTTTCTACTTCTATTATTGCACCTGTATTTGTTTCAACCTCTGGTGAATCATCATTAATCTTATCATCGCTACAACCTGTTAAGACTAATAGGATTAAAGATAAAATTGTAATGCTTTTAAGTAAATTTTTTTTCATTTTTTTCTCCTCTTTTTATATATTTACACGCACTTTATATGCATTGTGTACCTAATTTGTTGACTTTTCAGGTATTATAAATGGGCAATTATTCTTTTTATCTTCAAATATCTGTGCACCTATACGAAATACCTTGTTTAAATTTTCCTCTTTCATCATTGTTCGAGGGGTTTGCTGCATATGTACATGATGATTTTCAATTGTTATCAATTGATGTGAATATCGTGCTGCTAAATTTATATCGTGAAGCACCATTATAATTGTAATATTCAAATGTTTACCTAAACTCTTTATTAACTCCATAACTTCCATCTGATAGCCAATATCCAGATAAGTAATTGGCTCGTCCAGTACTAAAATTTCAGGTTGCTGACAAATGACCATAGCTATCCAGGCTCGTTGCCGTTCACCACCTGACAATGTTGTTAAAGTTCGATTTGATAAATGATTCAATCCTGTCATCTCTATGGTCTCTTCTATTACTGAACGATCCTTTTCTGTTAGCCCACTTGTAATTTTTTTATAAGGATATCTCCCGTAAGAGACTAGTGTCTTAACATCAATATCAGTTGGAGATTGATGAACTTGCGGTAAGTAGCCTATTCTTTTAGCCAACTCCTTTGGATTATATTTACCAATAGCTTTATCACAAAAAATCACAGCACCTTGATCAGGTTCAACAACTCGAGAAATTGTCTTGAGAAGACTTGACTTACCACAACCATTTGATCCAATTATGGTGCTTGTTTTTCCTTTGGGAAAATCAATATTAACGTCTTCAACAACTAAGTTTCTCCCATACTTTATTGTTAGGTCTTTAAATCCAAAATACATAACTACCCTCCTCACGCATTTTTTGATTTGCTTCTAAGAAGATATAAGAAAAATGGTGCACCAATAAAGGAAATAATTATACTTACTGAAATTTCTCCTATTGGCAATATAGTTCGTCCAATTAAATCGCTTACAACTACCAGTGAATAGCCCAAAGCCATAGATGCTGGAATTAAGTATTTATAATTAGAACCTACTATCAATCTGGCTATATGAGGTACTATTAGCCCTACGAAATTTATTAATCCAGCAATTGAGATGGCCGCTCCTGACAATAGGGATGATACAATTATTAATAAAAATCTAAAGCGCTCGGTTCTTATACCAAGAGAATTTGACATTTCGTCTCCTAACATCAAAATGTTCATCTTAGATGGAAGAAAAAAGCAAAGAGAAACTCCAATTATTACATATGGCAAGATAAGCTGAATATGTTTCCAAGTAACGCCATTTAAACTTCCCACTAAAAACCCTGTTGCATTCAAAATTCTATCAGGATAAAAGCTACGAATTATATCATTAAGCGCACTAAAAACGGCTGATACAGCCATACCAGACAGAATCATCTTCACTGGGCTTACCCCCTTTTCATAAGCAAGGAGATAAATACCAAGCGTCGTTAGAAAGGCACCTAAAATTGATCCTATTGGTAGTAAGTAAAAGAGCTGTGGAAATACAACCAAAGTCAAGTATCCGATGAAACTTGCACCACTGGTGACGCCTATAGTGGAAGGTGAAGCTAAATGATTTCTCATTACACCTTGTAAAAGGCAACCAGCTAATGATAGACAAATACCAACCATACCACCACCGATAACTCGAGGTAATCTTACATTCCATATTATCAGTCTAGCTGCAGAATCATCTTCTAAGAATAATGCCCTTATAGAATCCTGAACACTAAATACTGCTGCTCCTTTACAAACTGAAACTATTGATGCAGCTATTCCAACTAAAAAAATCAATGTTATCATTATTATTTTCATACTATTTTTTTGTGAAATATAAGTTTGCATAGGATACCTCCCATCCTAAATTTTTCCAAAAAAAACATACCTCTAGGGTATGTATCTTTTTAATATAAATATTATTAGAGCATTTCTCCATCCCCGAGTTCTAATTATTTGTTCGTGGCAGGTCTCCTGACTCGTCTTCATCCTAATGATACTCCTTCCCGTTTATGCAACAGTGGATTAGTATCTTCGTCAAACTTACAGTAGTGGGTGCTGTTCAGGATTTTCACCTGATTCCCTATTAATACACTTTGTAACCAACAAACTATTATTCACTTTTCCAAACAATAATATCACTTTTTGTATGAGTTTACAAGGGCAATTTTCTATTCTATATCATTCATTTATTACTTTCATAGTAGCATCTTTTAAACGGCAGTATAGGATATCATCCCCATTTTCTCTATAAGTCTCAAATGTTCCCTGTACAACAACTTCTGCATTTTCTCCAGGGTATTCGTCTGGGTAAACATGATTCCCGTCCTCCCACACAAACTCCATACCCTGAGCACAGCAGGCCAATGCATCTTGTATAATACAGTAATGATAATGTTTTGAGGTAGGCTCATAATAGGCTGGATAATATAAGCCCTCCATACGAATTACTTTCCCATTGTAAGCATTTGGATCTACCATCATCTGGTAAACCATAACATAAACCATATCGCTGCTCATATTCGTAAGATCATAATCAACCTCACTACTTATATCTTCTGTAGTATCATGCTCTTGTCTCTCTAAATCATGCTTTGCTTCAGATGATGCTTCCTTTTCTAAATCAGTAGGATTATTCTCTTTTGCTACTTTACCAATTTGCTCGTTGATAACTTTATCCACATTATTTCCGTTGCTTATCCTTTTAGTGATATCTCCATCATCACTACAACCAGTTAATGCAAAAATCAATAACAATACAATTAATATCTTTACCATATGTTTCATAAAGCTCCTCGCCTCCCTGATACTTTTTCTATTATACAAGCTATGAAAAAGGCTACTATATCAACTGCAACAATTGTAGAGCCAACTGGAGCTGAAGCAAGAATGGAAACAAGAATGCCAGTTAGCGCACAAAATACGGACAGTATCGCTGAGCAAATTGTAACTGCCTTAAAACTCTTAAATATCCTCATAGCTGACAACGCAGGAAAAATAACCAAGGCAGAAACTAACAAAGAACCAACCAGATTCATGGCAAGCACAACGATAACAGCAACTACAACAGCAATTAAAAGGTTATATAATTTCGCTTTTGTTCCTGTAGCCTGTGCAAAGCTCTCATCAAAGGTAACGGCAAAAATTTTATTGTAGAATAAGATAAATATCGACACTACGACCACCGATAATACCACAGATAGCCACACCTCTGTCTTCGTCAGTGTAAGGATAGAAGTCGACCCAAAAAGTGTGGTGCACACATCACCGGTCAGGTTCGAGGAGGTGGAAAATATGTTCATTAGTAAATACCCTATAGCAAGGGCTCCTACTGAAAGCATGGCTAAGGTTGCATCGCCTTTTGTTTTAGTGTTTTGCCCTGTTCTCAAAAGTAATACCCGGTGTTTGTCAAGTAAGTTGTCGCATTTTCTTATAAAAACATTTTATTCCTTCGTTCCCGACTTGCCATTGACATGGAGCCTCTGCCTATATGGTTTTAGTACCTGAAGGCGTGGCTATATAAAGGTACCACCTTCTTCAGAGGCTACCATATGGGCCACTCCACATCAATGGTTCGATAACGCCAAATCTAGAGTTATTTAGGTCATTTACTTTTTGCATTAATAATATTTTCAGCTTCCTCTTCACTTATGGGATTAAGTGATACATATTCAGGCAATATCCAGTTTCTAATGCTCTTTGACCATCTTTCTGGATGCTTTGCTTTGGCTTTTTCATAGATTTCTTTGCGTTTTCTCATTATTCCTTTATCTAGACCATAATGCCTTTGGTATGGGGTAACAAACTTTATGCCACTATGTAAATGGGTCTTATTATACCATTTTACAAATTCACCTACCCATTTTCTAGCTTCATCTAAGCTCTTAAAGCCCTTTAATGGATATTTAGGTCTATATTTCATTGTTTTAAAGAGTGCTTCTGAGTAAGGATTATCATTACTTACTCTTGGCCTTGAAAAGGAGCTTTGTACTCCTAACTTTTCTAGTGTGGCTTGAAATGTTGCTGCTTTCATTGGGCTACCATTATCTGAGTGTAATACTAATGGTCTACCTGCTATTCCTTGTGATAAAGTAGCCTTTCTTATTAGATATTCTGCATGTTCAGCCTTTTCCTCTTCCCACACTTCATAGGCTACTATTAATCTACTGAACATGTCTATGATTAAATAAAGTTTGTAATACTGTCCTTTGATAAGTGCATTTAACCAAGTTATATCCCAAGTCCATACTTGATTTGGGGTTGTAGCTACATGTGTTGGTGGTTCTCTTTTTACTGGTACACTTGACCTGCCTCTATGAGTATTCATTTTTTCTTCTTTTAGAATTTTATAGAAGGTTGATTCTGATGCTATGTATTTACCTTCATCAGCTAATTTGGGAACTATTTGTGATGGTGCTAAATCTGCATATTCAGGGCTGTTAACAGTTTTAATAATCTCATCTCGCTCCTCTTTAGATAGCTTATTTTTAGGAGTAGGTCTTTCTACCAAGGGTCTTTGATCCTTTTTCACAGCTCCTTCTTTAGTCCATCTTTGGTAAGTTCTTTCACTGATATTTAGTTCATCACAGGCTGGTTTTAACCTGGCACCATTAGTCCTTGCTTCATTGATCAGCTCTACTGCTGTCACGCAATCTGAGTCACTGATCAGTCTTCCTCGGGGTCCCCCCAAATCGCGTTTGCTTTTTTTCTTAATACTAGTAGTGCAGCTGTTTCTGCCAATGCTTTCTCTTTGATTCTTAGTTCTTTTTCCAGCATTTTAACTCTATCTTTTTCTTCCTTTAGAGATTCTTTTAATTCTCTAGGATCTTCCATAGCAGTTAGGTTAGCTTTAAGGCACTGTTCTTTCCAAGTTTTAATTTCATCAACAAAGATACCTTTTCTTCGGCAGTACTCAGCTAATTCGGCTTCTGTAAGGGATGCAGTTTCAAGTACTACATGAAACTTATCTTCAGATGTCCATTTACTAGTTGGCTTATGATTAATTGAGATTTTCTTTTTATCAGTTTCAGCTTTTTTAATCCATTGATATATGGTAGTTCTAGGAATCCCTAATTCATCAGAAAGGCTTGTAATTGTATCATTTGTAGGTGGTTCTAATCTTTTAAGCACTGAGGCTTTAAATTCTTTGGTATAGCTTGTTTTTTTTTTTAGTATTAGGCATGATTTTTCTCCTTAGGTTATTGTCGTAATTCTATTATATATTATTTTTTCTATACGACAACTATCCTACCACATAGGGTACCGCACAAATAACTGTTATAGTCAATATCAATGGCATGTCATTGGTGACATTCAAGATTGTCGCAATGGCGATACCCCCAAATGCAACATGAGAAAGACCATCGCCGATAAAGGAAAAGCGTTTAAGGACCAACGTTACGCCCAGTATGGAGGAGCAAAAAGCTATCAATACTCCTACAATTAGTGCATGGAGGACAAAGGGATATTGCATGTACATTGATAATTTTTCAAGGATTACACTCATGATCTATCACCTCTTTCTGTCTCTCCAAACATATCTTTAGATGCATTCTTAATATATTCTTCTTTTGTTCCATAGAATACTGTTTTACCAATATGCAATATATGGCTTGAGTATTCAATTGCTGTGGTCACATCGTGGGAAATCATGATTATGGTGATTCCATCTCTTTGGTTGAGTTCATAAATCAACTTGTATAATTCTGCAGTTACCTTTGGATCAAGAAGTCTTTTTGTACTAAGGTTTGCTGAGGCAGGTATCCAATCTCGTTTGGACGAAGCCCATCACCCATTAAAACCTCTCCATGGATAGGTGCTTGCAAGCCTAGTATAGTTTTCATAATAGTGCTCTTGCCAGATCCATTTTCTCCTACTATACAAAGGTAATCACCTGTATCCACCGAGAAGCTAAGGTCATGCAAAATAGGTTTTGAATCATATCCAATTGATAAATTTTTACAATTAAGCTGCGCCATAGATACCCTCCTTTATTTTAATGTGTCTTTCAACACTTCCAAATTTTGCTCCATAATAGAAAGATAAGTCGTGCCGTTTTTCACATCATCAGAGGTTGTTGATTGCATAGAATCCATGGTAAGAACTTGCTGATTATTACTCTTTGTATTTGAAACGATGGTTTCCGCGATTTTATGCTGAGTGCCATCAATGGTGAGAACGGTGTTCAGTCCTAAATCATCTACCTTATTTGAAAGGAAGATAATCGTTTCAAAGCTAGCCTCGGTTTCTGCGGAGCAACCAGAAAACGCCGCATAATAATCGAGGTTGTAATCGTCAACTAGATAACGGAACGGGAAACGGTCGCCAAAAAGGACAGTTTTCTTAGTAGCACTATCAACCACTGCCTTATACTTTGCATCAAGTTCAGATAGCTTTGCAATATATGTTTCCGCATTTGTGGAATACTCATTCTTATTGTCGGGGTCTACTTCGGCTATTTTGTCTGAAATCGCCTGGCAAAGAACCTTTGCATTTTTCAGCGAAAGCCATACATGCTCGTCAGATTCACCTTCATGACTATGGCTGTGTTCCATTAAACTGTCAAGCACTTCCTCTGTTTCAAAAGCGGAAGGTACAAAATAAGGATTTGTTTTAGAATCCATTAAAGCTTCAAAGCTTTCGTCTCCAAAGTAGATATGGAAATGCTCTACCTCGTCTGGTTTAAAGCCATGATCGTTGAACTGTACGTATTTCGGTGCTTCATTGCTCTTGGTCTCAAATTGATAACGAACACTCAAATTTCCTTCGTCTGATTCTTTTACACTGTATCCTGCAAAGGTATTGGATTGCATATGATGAAATCACCTTCTGAAAAGAACAATGGGTATGTGTTTTTATAAATAATAATATCTATTTGTCCTGTTATTTCTCCCAAATTATTTCTTACAAAACCTGTTCCTACAGAAAAGTTTTGTGGTAAATTTCTTCTCAAATAATTCATTAGTATGATTTCTTTATAACGACCCTCTTCTGCCCAATTTGAATCATCAATTAAAAACCTAACTCTATTTTCATATGCTTTGAATTCTTGTGCAATTGATAGTTGAAAATCTAAATAATTTGGCATCTATATTACCTCTT
>JAAYNS010000104.1 GCA_012520755.1 Tissierellia bacterium | reverse complement strand
TAGCGACACAAGCTTAGACAAAAGTCTATAAATTTTTTTATAATTAATGAAGTTGGTATTATATTGTATCTTTGAAATAAAAGTTCTGGAGGTAAAACTGTGAGTGAAATATCAAATCAAAATAATAATATTTTTCAGAAATAAAACAAGTTATGCTTGAGGCAAGAAACAATGTTGCAAGCGTAGTTAATGTTGAACTACTTAAAGCTTATTGGCAGATAGGAAAAATAATAGTAGAACATGAGCAGGATTCTCAGGAACGTGCAGCATACGGTAGTGGATTACTAAATGAGCTTTCTAAAGAGTTGACAACAGAATTTGGCAGAGGTTTTTCAGTGTCTAATTTGCAGTTCATGAGATGATTTTATCAAGACTATCCAATTCAACAGACACTGTCTGTTAAATTGGGCTGGTCTAATTCTGCTTTATCGGTGTTATTATTTTCATCAGAGTTATTTGCATTATTTCTTGTATATGCTTGTTTTTAAAAAAAAGTCTATCAGGGGAAGGGGTATTCCATGGATTTTGGTCTTTATGAGAAATTGTTAGATAGTGAAGTAAAAAATAAAATATCAAAATTACATAATGAAACTAGAAAAGTAGATAAAAGTGAGTCAGCTAGAGTACTAGCCACTGCATATTATAAGATCTTAAGGAAAATCTTGTCTGAAAAGAAGGAAGGGGAAAAGATAGATTTTGTTAGAAAGCTAAATAAGGAAATAGGTAATGAAATACTCTATGAAGATGATAAAAACTTCCTAGAGTTATTGGCAGTCCATGATGACGAAACTATTCTAAAAAAACTAATAGATGATAGACCAAAGACTTCAATATCTTCTAGTACTCTTTTTACTGGTTATACTGGACCCACTCTTGAAAGTGAACTTCGTAGGGAAATCAGGACTGCTGATAGGATAGACTTTATTGTTTCCTTTATAAGATATAGTGGACTTGTACTTATATATGATGATTTAGTTGAATTTACCAAGAATAAGAAACTTAGAATCATAACTACCTCATATATGGGGGCCTCTGATTATAAGGCAATACTGAAATTGTCACAGCTACCCAATACAGAAGTTAAAGTTTCATATGATACTAATAGAACTAGACTACATGCAAAGGCCTACTATTTTGAAAGAAATACTGGCTTTAGCACAGCTTACATAGGTTCATCTAATATATCTAATCCAGCCTTATCCAAAGGCTTAGAATGGAATCTAAAGGTATCAGAATACACCTCAAAAGATGTAGTAGATAGTATTATAAAAACCTTTGAGACATATTGGAATGATGAAGAATTTAGGACATTTTCACCTGAAGTGGAAGAAGATAAGAAAGAATTAAAAGTTGCCCTAAGTAGGAGGGAAAAGGATGAAGATAAGAAGTATGTTTTCTTTGATTTGAGGCCTTATTCCCATCAGAAAGAAATCCTAGAGGACCTTAGAGTAGAAAGAGAAGAGTATGAATCATATAAAAACCTAGTTGTAGCTGCCACTGGTACTGGTAAAACTATGATAGCTGCTTTTGATTACAAGGATGCCATCAAGAATAGTGATAAAAAGCTATTATTTCTAGCTCACAGAAAAGAAATCTTGCAACAAAGCATAGGAACCTTTAGAAATG
>JAAYNS010000103.1 GCA_012520755.1 Tissierellia bacterium | reverse complement strand
GCATAATCTGTATCTGCCACGGGACCTACAAAATTAAATCCATCTCTAATTCGCCAAAATTTTTTTGCTAGTTTTTCGGATTCTAATTTTACTAGTCTTCTATCAGTGCCTGTAACTACAACAGCAGCATGGCAACGAGGTTGGTCAGCCCAAGGAAAGCCCATCCATATAGAAGCATCTATAATACCGTCTTTATTGCATATTTCATCAAGCTTTGCATATAAACCTTTCCCAGGTTCAACCTCCGTAGACGTTTTTTCACCTGGTAGAAGAATAGGGATGTCTACCTTAGCCCTTACTAGTTTATTGCGTTCATACTTTAACACTCTTATCAAGTTTTCAAATGCACGTTTTTTTGTTTCTATTGTATCTATATGTGGTGCAGTCCTGTGGCAAGTTAGCAAATCACTTGAGTAAAATAATTTATCAGATACATTGCCATGTAAATCCATTGTGGTTGAAATAACTGTATCTTGTCCAACAAATTCTCTAACTTCTTCTAAAATTGCTCCTTCAACATCCATAATGCCTTCAACACTCATTGCTCCATGAACATCAAATATCATACCATCTATTTGATGTTCAGATACTGCTTTTTTTAGTAGACTAAAGAAAGCTGTATGCCAAGAATTATAAAAGTCCTTACTTACAATCCCACCAGGAATTGCTCTTGCATATATTAAAGGTATCCACTCAATATCAGAATTAAAGTCTTCTAGCCATGGATAAGAATTCAATAATTCTTGACCAGTTTTAATTTTGAAATCTTTTTCGTCTGATATATAAGGAGTAAATGTAGAAGATTCTATATGTATACCACCTATTGCAATTTTGTAGCTCATAGTTTAATCCTCCAAATATATTTAACAATCTCCACTACTATATATTACTACATTTTTCAAACTTATGGTAATATTAAGCACTATTAAAATACTAAAAGTCTACGATTTAAAAATCATAGACTTATTAAAATAATTTCTATTTTACAGCTTTTATCTTCTCAATAACTTTCTTCCCATCTTCAGATTCTAAAAACTCTATTGTGCTTCTTGGGAGTAGCTTATATGCTTCTTCAGCTTTATCTTCTTTTAAGAGTTTTCTAACATAGGAAGCACTAATAGGCTGGTTTCCTTCTTCTATTCTATCTATAATTCTAACTTGGATCTTTCTATCCTCTAATATTGTCTTCAGGGATTTATTATATGCTAATGTAACAAGATCTATAGGTTCTGACCCCAAAAATCTAATGTCAATTTCTAAGTCTTTCGCTATCTTATCTGCAAATATACTAGCATCTAAGTCCGTATAGATATCTAGCATTTGATCCTTTTTCTTGATAAAGTAAGTAGGAAATGTTCCTCTAGATATTATATATGGTCCACCTTTAATAACTTTCACCCTATCATCATTTTTAAATTCATTTGCTACAATATTGTATCTTGTTTCAAATGGAAATATTGATAGATCTTCTTCTACTACAAAAATAATGAGCTCTTCAACTTCTTCCAAAGCTCTGTTCATTAGGTACTTGTGCCCTAATGTCATAGGATTACAATTTACTACAATGACACCCCTTCTGCCATTTTTTAAGCCTACATAATC
>JAAYNS010000102.1 GCA_012520755.1 Tissierellia bacterium | reverse complement strand
GGTTTCCATTGAGTGCCTAATAAAAAATTCTTTGGACCATATTCAAAAATAAATGGTAGACCTCCTGCAAATATAAAGTACATAATCAAAACAATTGAAATAACAGACATTAAAGCAGATAAAATAAATACACCTTCCATAAAACCTTCAAAAGATTTTTTTTTCATATGATCTCCTTCTCTCAAAATTAAAGTCTACTTTTAAATTAACAAATTAACTTTAAATCAATTATGTATATATGTAAAATCTATGTAAAATATATAAGATAACGTAAACGCATAATAACATGCAAATATAGCCTAGGATTTACTAGGCTATATTTGCTTTGGGGTCAAAATTATTCTTAGCTTTTACTATTTATTTAAATTATGTTTTAACCTATAGTTATTCTGCTACAGTCCACTCAGTTGATTCTCCAACAAATATTGATTTGATTTGGTCTAATGTTAAGTCATCAACTGGGTTATCCTTGTTTACTATAACTGCAATACCATCCATCGCAATTACTTCTCCTGTTAATTCAGCTAATTCTGAATCCTTTAATTCTCTTGAAGCCATACCTATATCAGCTGTTCCTTCAATAGCTGATTGCATACCTGCTGATGAACCAGTTGATTGAATTTCAATTTCTACTCCTGTATTAATTGCTCTATATGCTTCTGATAATTTCTCCATAAGTGGTGAAACAGATGTTGAACCAGCTACTACTAGTTTACCTTCTCCTGAACCTTCATAAGCTACAGGTTCTCCTACTTGTACATATCCTTCTTCTTCAGCTATCGCTTGTCCTTCTGAACTAAGTATAAAGCTTACGAAGTCTGCTCCTAAATCACTTAATTCTCCCTTATACGCAATATTGAAAGGTCTTGCTATTGCATAAGAACCATCTTGAACATTTGCTGCTGTTGCTTCAGCTCCACCTACATTTACAGCTTTTACTGTATCATTTAATGAACCTAAGGAAATATATCCTATAGCATATTCATCACCTGATACTGTAGTTAAAACTGCATCTGTAGCATTTTGAATTACTGCTTCTTCATAAGTTCTGTCTACTTCATTTCCATCTGCATCTTTTTCTAATATGCCAACTATTTCTACAAAAGCACCTCTTGTACCTGAACCATCTTCTCTACTTACTACGTTAATTGTCTCGCTTGTATCAAAATCGCTTGTTTCATTTGATGAACATCCAACTGTGAAAACAACTACCATAATTGCAACTAAAACTAAACTTAATCTTTTCTTCATTAAAAATACTCCTTTTTACTTTATTTAGCATTGTTTACTAGCTCAATAAGAGTATAAGGAGTATATGTTAAATCTAAGATCAAGCCTATGTTAAATCCATGTAAAATAAGATGATACTATAATTTTTGAATTATATTGCCAAGTAAGGTTTTTAGCTTACCTGAAGCAGCATTTCCAACCTCATCTACTTCTTCATGAGTTATAGGTTGGTCTAATACACCTGCTGCCATATTAGTAACTAAAGAAATTCCAAGAAGCTTCATCCCACAATGAGCAGCAGTTAAGGCTTCTGTAACTGTTGACATACCTACAGTATCCCCACCCAACATACGCATTGCTTTTATTTCTGCTGGAGTTTCATATTGTGGTCCTGTGGCAAAAAAGTAAACTCCTTCTTTCAATTCTATGTCTAAATCTTGAGCTGTTTCCTTTGCTAATTCTCTTAAATCCTTAGTATACATATCTGTTATATCAAAAAATCTAGGACCAAATTCAGGAATATTCCTTCCCCTCATAGGACTTGCTCCTGTAAATTTTATATGGTCTTTTATTAGCATTATATCTCCTGGTTTATAATCAGTATTTATTCCTCCTGCTGCATTAGTTAAGATTACTGTGTGTACACCTAATAGTTTAAATACTCTAATTGGTATTGCTAATTCTTCATAATCATAGCCTTCATAATGGTGAAATCTACCTGACATACAGACTACTTTTTTCCCCTTTAGATTTCCTAATATTAACTTACCTGCATGAGAATCTACAGTGGAAACTAGAAAATTAGGTATATCCTTATAATCAATAATAGTTTGATCTTCAATTTCCTCAGATAATGAGCCTAATGCGGAACCTAATATTAAACCAATCTCCGGCTTATAGTCTAGTTTTTCAAGTACATAATCAGCAGCTTCTTTGTAAAATTCATAAGTATACATTATATTACCCCCTAGCAGTTTTATTATACTCTGATTATACCATATTTATATATTAACAAATAATCATAGTGCTGCATAACTTATTATGAGAGAGAAATCTCTAAAACAACTTGGAGGTGGATTTATGGGAAATCTATTCGGTGGAGAACGTGATGGATGTGGCAGAGTAGATGATTCATTACTATTCTTCTTCTTATTACTAGTAATCATCTTCTGTAACTGTGGAATGTTTGGTGGAAGAGATTGCTAAACAAAAGTTAACCATTAGGCTAAGCCTAATGGTTTCTTATTATAATAACTCCCAAATATTATTGGTAAATTCTACTGGATCTTCTATTGGTAGGCCTTCAATAAGAAGGGCTTGATTATATAATAAATTCGTATATAAATCTAATTTTTCAGGATTATTCTCATGGGCCTCCTTCAATTTCTCAAACACCTTATGATTCTTATTCAACTCAAGAACCTTTTCTGCCTTTATTCCTTCTCCATTTGGCATTTGACTTAAAATCTTCTCCATTTCAATAGATACTTCTCCTTCGTTGGACAGGTAGACAGGATGGTTTTTTAGTCTTTTGGTGATCTTAACATCCTTAACCTTTCCAGCTAATAAGTCCTTCATGGAATCCAATAGGCCCTTATATTCTTCATTTGACTTGTCTTTGCTTTCTTGGTCCTCCTTATCAAGACCTAGATCCGCACTTGATACAGATTTAAACTCTTTTTCCTTATAGTTGTGAAGAACTTTAATGGCAAACTCATCTACCTCATCAATAAAGTATAGTATTTCATATCCCTTTTCCTTGATGAAATCAACTTGTGGTAATTTATCAATCCTATCAAGGGATTCTCCACTTGCATAGTATATATATTCTTGGTCTTCTTTCATTCTTCCTATATATTCATCGAGGCTAATTAACTCCTTATCCTTTGATGAATAGAATAGCAATAAATCCTGTAAAATCTCTTTATTTGACCCGAATTCTTGGTATACTCCATATTTTAATTGCTTGCCAAACTTATTAAAGAAGTCTTCATATTTTTCTCTTTCATTTTTTAATAGGAGGCCTAGCTCATCTTTTATCTTATCTCTGATTGTTTTAGCAATAAGTCTAAGTTGTCTATCATGTTGCAACATTTCCCTAGATATGTTTAATGATAAGTCTTCTGAATCAACAACTCCCTTAACAAAGCCAAAATAATCAGCTAGTAAATCAGGACATTTTTCCATTATTAAAACCCCACTAGAGTATAACTCTAAGCCTTTTTCATACTCCTTAGTATAGAAATCAAATGGCATTTCACTAGGTATATATAATATGGCATTGTAGCTTACAGCCCCATCAATTTTTATATGAATATGCTTAAGTGGCTTATCAAATCCATAATGCTTTTCTTGATAGAAGTTTTTATAATCCTCATCTGTCAGTTCATTTTTGTTTTTTCTCCAGATTGGAATCATACTATTTACAGTCTGCTCTTCTACCACCTCTTCATATTCTGATTCTGAACCTTCCTTAAGCTTGTGGCTTGTTATATCCATCTTTATTGGATATCTAATAAAGTCTGAATATTTCTTTACTATAGACTTTAGGCTATATTCATCTAAGTAGTCATCATAGTTCTCATCTTCAGTGTTCTCTTTAATAGTCAATATTATATCTGTACCTACATTATCCTTTTCATATTCTTCTATTGTATAGCCATCAGCACCTTCAGATTCCCATTTATAAGCCTTATCACTTCCTAGGCCTTTACTGATAACAGTTACCTTATCTGCAACCATAAATGCTGAGTAAAATCCAACTCCAAACTGACCTATAATATCATACCCGTCTTTTAACTCATTTTCATTTTTAAATGTATAGGATCCACTCCTAGCAATTGTACCTAGATTGTTTTCCAGCTCATCCTTAGTCATTCCTATACCTGAATCGGATACAGTAAGAGTTCTGTCTTTCTTGTCTACACTTAACTTTATATAATAGTCACCCTTATTAAAAACAATATTCTCATCAGTAAGGGCCTTATAGTAAATTTTATCAATAGCATCGCTTGCATTTGATATTAATTCTCTTAAAAATATTTCCTTGTTTGTATATATTGAATTAATCATCAAATCAAGCAGTCTTTTAGATTCTGCCTTGAATTCTTTTTTCCCCATATAATCATCTCCTTGCATAAAATAATTATTAGCACTCGTATACTCCAAGTGCTAATAATTATTTTACATCATATTCTTTTATGTGTCAAATATTACTAGTTTTAGGACTCCTGCGGATCTTGTTTATAATGAATTATGCTAACCCACTTTTCACCATCTAGAATTCTTCTTACCTTTTTCTCGAATTCAATCCTAGATAGCCAAATTTGTCTATCACAACCAAGACATTTTAGCTTGATGTCAGCCCCAGTCCTCATAATTTCCCATTTGTTCTCTCCACAAGGATGGCCCTTCTTTAAAGTTACAATATCTCCAAGCTCATATTTTAATATCAACTTTTTCTCCTCCAATAATTACTTTTCTAGGATGAGGTATCTTTATATCTTCTTCATTAAATCTATTGACTACTTTCAATCTAATATCCCTTTCTACAGACCATTGGGTATCAGCCTTACAATAAGCTAATAAAGAAAATCGTATAAAGTTTCCCTCAAGACTAGTTATTCCTAATAACCTAGGTCCTTCAACTACATCTTCATTACTTGTTTGAACATCTAGGCAAGCTTGTTCCAATGCTCTCGTTACCTTTTCTGTATCTTCTTCATAAGGGACATGTACATCTACCCAAGCCCTCATATCCCCTTTATTTCTATTAGTGACTATTTGTATAGAACTATTTGGTATAATGTGAAGCTCACCGTTAAAACCCCTTATTTTCGTCACCCTAAGGCCTAATTCTTCAACCATACCGGAATTGGACCCTATCTGTACATAGTCTCCTACAGAAAACTGATCTTCTAATAAAATAAAGAAACCTGTAATAACATCCTTTACTAATGATTGGGCTCCAAAACCTATAGCTATGCCCCCAACTCCTGCTGTAGCAATTATTGAAGCAGTGTTAATACCAAATTCATCAAGGGCTATTAGTATTCCAATAAAAAACAAAACATATTTTACAGAGTTATTTGCTAATTTAGCTAATGTTTGTGCTCTTTTGTCATTAATTTGTGTATTAATTACTCTTTTATTTTCTAAAGTTTTATTAATTATTTTGCTTACTAGATTTAGCACTATCTTGATTATGATAAAAACTATAGCTATTTTTATAAGTTTACCCAATAAATTAAGATTACCATATTCATTGGTAAAAATATCCTTAATATCATTAAAATAATACTTTAGCTCTTCCATCATATCACCAACTTATTTCAGAAATTTCCTTGTGACCATCTACAATAATATACTTGTGAATAGCCTTTATGGATAATCCATTATTTAGGTGTAAGTCTCTTATTTTGTCTAAGTCCTCTAGGATAAATAAAATTGATAATCCACAGCTTCTAGTTATTTCCCTAGGGGTTGGAATTGTCTTTATGAATAATTGATGCTCTTTAAGTATCTTCTCAGCACTAATTGCATGATGGGTTGAATTAAATGTTAGTATTCCATATTCTTCTGTCTTCATTGGATCTCCTATTCTATGTTAATTGTATTTGCATTTCTCATGGCTTCATAGATAGAATACATATTGGATACCGAACCAACAGCTAATTTATCTTTTATATTATAGTAATCCAAACATGTTCCACAGGATTGAATCTCTACACCACTTTCTTCTAAAGCCTTTATATCATCTAGGACTTCGCTTCCTTCACAAGTTAGATATACTCCTGAGTTATAAAACAAAATATGGTCTGGATGAGCTTGTGTTTCTTTCACAGTAAATATAAAGCTTTTCATAAGGATCTTGCCAAGTTCATCACTTCCAGCACCCATTTTATCTGAGCCTATGGCTATTGTTGTAACATTCGAAGGTTCAAAACTGTTTTTATCTCCTTCTTCTATAGAAGCTTCTCCTTTAGTGATCTTTATTATAAAATCATTGTCTACATTTTCAACTATATATTCTAAACCCATACTAGTAGCTAATTTTGAAACATTTTCCTTTGCTACTTCGTTATCAACTATAGTTGTAACAGTTCCTTTATTTAAATTATCCAGTTCCTTCTTAGTCATAATAACTGGATTTGGGCAAGCTAGGCCTCTTGCATCTACTTCTTTATTCATCTTAATAATCCTCCTTATTATTTATAATCTAAATATATTAATTTTATCTACATAATGAATAGCAATCTTTTTTTTATTGCCTGTAACTCTAAGTATCTCGTCCTCTCCATTATATTTTAATATTTCTTTTTGATTTTGTAAAATTACTAAATCTTTTTGACCAAAAACACCTATACAATCCTCTAAATCTATAATCCTATTACCATCTATAGTCAAGTCTATTCTATTGAGTGATTGACCATTTAAGCCTACTATATCTAATACATTATTATTTAATAAATAGACTTCCTCATCCTTAACTAAAATATCTTGATTTCCATTGTGGGGGTATGACAAAGTCACATTACCCTCTTCTGTTAAGTAAAGATTTGTATCTGTTAATAAAATTAGTCTGTCATTTATAAACTCCGAAAAAATAACAACTTCATCGCTTAATTCAATATTGTAGTTTTCATCACTCTCTAGATTTTTTACATGGATGAGAGATGTTAATCCTTCTTCACTTACTATTATAGTTGAATACATATATATATTGCCCTTTTGATTTATTGCATAGGTCAATATATAATCGCTAATATCTAGTTTTTCTACACTATTACCATCTTTACTAAAGATAGACAAGCTTTCTACTTTATCCTCCTTAGAATGGACAAAAAAATAATTATTTGATTCTCTTAAATTAAAAATGTTTTTCTCAATTTGGATTCTTGATTTTGTTTCCCCTTTATTGTCCATTAGGTATATATCCCCAGTTGATTTATCCATTATGTATATAATCTCTTTCCCAAAATATATGTCTGGGTTCATAAAATCAAATTCTTTAGTCCAGTTTTCACTTCCATCTTTATTAAGATATGTTATTTTACTATCTTTCCATCTTATTAATGTATCATTATAATAATTTAGGTTGCTACCATTATATTGGGTATCAAGTTTTAAATCAGACCCTTTATTAAATAATCTATCTACTTGGAAGATTAGTGTTTTTCTTGCATTATTGTTCATAAGAACTAGAGCTAACAAACCAATTATCAGAAGAAATACCTTAAATCCTCTGTGTTTATTATTACTTTCTACCATAAATTTACTCCTTACTAAACATTTATTGTATATTTAAATTGTATATGAAACTTGTCCAAATTGCCATAGAAATAGACTTTATTAATTATATTTATTTTTCCCAATAGATTTGATATACTAAATGTACCCATACAGAAAATAATGGAGAGGTGAAAAGGATGAAGGATTTTCTATTAGACAAAAATTCTGGAGAGGCTTTATACCTACAACTTTATAAAGAAATAAAAAGGCAGATCGAGGAAAATGAATTAAAGGATTCAAAACTTCCATCTATAAGAAAACTATCAAAGCTACTGGGCGTAAACAATATAACTGTAATCAATGCCTATAAGATGCTGGAACAAGAGGGCTATGTTTATTCTATTGAAGGAAGTGGGACATACATAAATAAAATACCTAATACAGATGAGTTAGCTTATTTAGATGATGGTGATATGGATCTTATGCTTTCTGGAATTCTTCCTATTAATAAGGATAGCTTGAACTTTGCCAGTGTTTCTCCAACACAAGACCTATTCCCTATTGAAGAATTTAAAAATGCACTTATAGAAGTTTTGGACAGAGATGGTGGACATGCCTTTCTTTATCCAGAAGTTAATGGGTATGAGCCTTTAAGAGAATCCATTTCTAAATTCTTAATGGATAATTATAGAATTGATGTTAATATGAATCAAATTCTTATTACTTCTGGGGGTCAACAGGGCCTAGATATTATTGCAAAATCAATGGTGAATCCTGGTGACACAATAATAATGGAAAATCCTACTTACTCAGCTGCCTTTGAGGCTTTCAAATCAAGGGGAGCAAAAATTATAGGTATTCCTCTACTTAATAATAGTATAGATATTGAATTTTTAAGAAAAACTACTATAAATCATAAGCCAAAATTCTTTTATATGATGACTAACTTTCAATGTCCAACTACCTATTCATACAGCATGGAAAATAAGCTAGAAATTATAAAACTCTCTAAGGAATATGGTTTTTATATAATAGAAGATGATTTCTTAACAGACTTATACTTCGATAATGATATAAAAACACCTTTAAAGTCTTTAGATGACTTTGATAAGGTAATCTTTATTAAGAGCTTTTCTAAAATTTTTATGCCTGGTGTTAGAATTGGATTTGTCACCTTACCTAATAGATTAGGTAAAGAAATAATTAAGGCAAAGCATACTACGGATATATCCTCTTCTGGATATCTTCAAAGGGCTTTTGATCTATATTTAAGAAAAGGATATTGGAAGGCCCATATAGAAAATATTAGAAAGCTTTATTCAGAAAAATATAAAATAATGATTGAAAATTTATCTATCCTCACAAAGTATGGAATAGAATATACTAAACCAAATGGTGGCCTTAGTATTTGGCTTAAACTGCCTAAAGAGATAGGTGCTTCAGATTTATATTATAAATGTTCAGAGAACAATCTTAGTTTAGTTCCTGGAAAAGTATTTTTTATTAACAATAATTTAGATGATAATTATATAAGAATAAGTTATGGAGCTGTAGATAATAATGAGATAATAAGAGGAATTAAAATCTTAGATAATATACTTGATAAAGATTTAAGTGAAAAGAGCAATAGATATATGCCTTTTATTTAAATTAAGAAAACTCACCAATTGGTGAGTTTTTTTAATAAGTTTCTTTAAAAACTTCAAAATGACCTTGTGGATGAGCACAAGCAGGACATACTTCTGGAGCGGATTCACCTTTATGTATGTAACCACAGTTATTGCATTTCCATTCTACTTCTTCATCTTTTTTAAAGACCTTGCCATTTTGAACATTTTCTAATAATTTTAAGAATCTTGCTTCATGGCGTTCTTCAACTTCAGCTATTTCTCTCCATACATAAGCTATCTCCTTAAATCCTTCTTCTTCAGCTATATCAGCAAAGCTAGGATAAAGATCTGAGTGCTCTTCATATTCACCTTCAGCAGCAGCCTTTAGATTGAATGCCGTGTCGCCTAATCCTACTGGAAAATCTGATGTTATTTGGACCTTTTCCCCTTTAACATCTTCATTTAAGAATTTAAAAAATCTTTTTGCATGCTGTATTTCATTGTCAGCAGTTTCTGCAAAAATATTTGCAATTTGTACAAAACCTTCTTTTCTTGCCTCTTTAGCATAATAATTATATCTTGTACTAGCTTGACATTCTCCAGCAAATGACTTCATTAAATTAACTTCTGTTCTTGTACCTTTTAAATTTGCCATTAAAACACCTCCACTTATATATATACCATAAAATTGAGTTAATAATCATTTTTTCTTATAATAAAATTAATATAAGGGTAGAAAATGTGTATAATAGGGTATTAAGTAATGATAATAGGATGGTGATATAAAATGACAAGAGTAGATAGATTAATAGAATATGTAGAACAACTTTATAATGGTGAAGATGGAAGAAAATTATATTTCAAGTTTCAGGAAGATATTGAAAATATAAAGCCCCAAGAGTGTTTTGAAATATTTTATTATCTTCAAAACAATAACTACAGCGCAGATGATATATTTGAAGTCTTAGATAAGGTTATAAATGTTTTCTATAAAGGTCTTTCTAATTACAAATGGGAGCATCCAGAAAACAATAATTTTTTATTAGATTTACAATTAGAGAACCAAGCCCTTTACGAAAAAATAGATGAAATAAAAATAATTCTAAAAGAAGATATTGATTTTATAGATAAGAAAGATAAAATACTCCCAAAAATCAGGGAATTAGAAGTTTTTGATGACCACTATTTAAAAAAGGAAAATATCTTATTCCCTTATATGGAGAAAAGAATGGAGAAATTTGAAGGAACATCGATTATGTGGGCCTTACACGATTTAGTAAGAAAGCAACTTAAATATACAATTAATTTACTCGAAAAAAGTCCAAGTACTGAAAAAGAAATTAATAAAGCTATTGGAGAATTGTTCTTTGGTATGTTAGGTATAGTTAAAAAGGAAGAGTTTATTTTGTTTCCTTCAGCAAGCGAAACCCTTTCAAGTGAGACTTGGTATGAAATGCATAAACAAAGCCTAGATTATGGATTCCCATTCATAAACAAAAGTATTAATAATATAGATAGTAGTAGTGATATAAACAGTAAACTGAGTATTAATGAAGGAGAATATAAGATAAAAACAGAGACTGGCCAATTAAGCCTTGAGGATGTATTATTAATATTTAATGCATTACCAGTGGATATTACATTTGTAGATGAAAATAATAAGGTTAAGTACTTTTCTGACAATGAGTATAGAATATTTCCAAGATCTCCTGCTGTAATTGGAAGGGAAGTTAAAAACTGTCATCCACCAGCTAGTATGGATAAGGTTGAAGAAATAGTTGAAAACTTTAGATCTGGTAAAGAAAATACAGCAAAATTTTGGATAAATATTAAGAATAGAAAAGTTTTAATACAATACTTTGCTCTTAGGGATAAGGATAATAATTATAAAGGGGTGCTAGAAGTAAGCCAAGATATTACAGAGATACAGTCATTACAAGGTGAAAGAAGATTGTTGAAATT
>JAAYNS010000101.1 GCA_012520755.1 Tissierellia bacterium | reverse complement strand
GTCCTTCTTATCGTTTAAAGGATAAGATGGATCAGCTTGAATCAAAGAAAAGTAGTAACAATTAAATTCTAATTAATGTACATTTTGAGATTCTAAAAATTATACATTTTGGGATTGACATTTACACATATCATGTTTTATGAAAAGCTCAAGGATTCGGTATATAGTAGACATCCAAGCTTTTTCTCCACCTTTCTCCATTTCAGAATATATATCTGCAGCACTTAAAGGAACATCTGAATTTTGAAGTATAGAGAGGACGCTTTGTCTCTGCTTAGTTTTTTTTATTTCTTTAGGCCAGGCATTGTCTGTGGTTTTCACGATAATCACCTCTTTTGATTTTTCATAGTACTATATGATAAACAAATGTATTTCATTTAATTTTAGCCCAGAATTATTATATAAAGGTGACTACACAAAGTCAAACTTGAAATCTATTTAAAACGGTTAATGTTGATGATAGAGCTGATCTTTTTATATATTAAAACTAGGACTAAAACTGCAACTGAAATTAAAGCTGTAAGCCCACCAGGAGCTACATTAAGATAATATGAAATAAACAAACCTAACATAATATCAATAAAACTAAAAAAAATTGAAAACAAAAGGGTCTGCTTAAAACCTCTCTCAAGCTGTAGTGCAGTGGCAACAGGAAGAGCAATCATAGAGCTGAGTACCAAAACTCCTACTATTCTTATGGATATGGAAATAGCAGAAGCTACAAGTATAAAAAAGATATAATTTATTAATCGAACTTTTACACCTGCAACCATGGCCGCTTCCTCATCAAATGCAATGTAAATCATCTGATGATATAGCAAAATCAATGTTAAAACAGATACAAGACTTAGAATCAAGACCATTACCATATCAAAAGGGGTTACTGTTAGGATGCTACCAAAGATAAAGGAATCTGCATTAGTATTCAACCTTCCAGAACTGATGATTGTAATGGCGGTACCTACACTTAATGAAAGTACAATCGTGAGTATTAAATCAGTATATTTCTTAAAATAGTTTCGCAGAAATTCAATAAGTAGTCCGCAGATTGATGTAAAGACGAATGCTCCAAATATTGGATTTTTATTTGTTAACAATCCAATTGTGATACCAGCTAAAGATGCGTGTGCTAATGTATCTCCAATCATGGAATATCTTCTAAGTACCAGAAAGATTCCTATGCAAGGGCAAAGAATTGAAATAAATGCGGATACAAAAATTGCATTTTGCATAAAAGTATAGTTAAAAATTGTCATCATTCATTCTCCTGTTCTTCAAGAATTCATTAGCATATTGATTAGGGGTGCATAGATGACCGTATCCTCCTACTAAATGATAGATTAAGGTTGAGTTCGATACTGCTGCATTCAAATTATGTTCAACGGAAACAACTGTAATACCTCTTTCCTTGTTTACCATTTTTAAAAAACTATAGATTTCTCCTTGGCTATTTATGTCCACTCCCGTTGAAGGCTCATCAAGAATTAACAAGTCTGGATTCCCAATCAAAGATCTTGCTATAAGTATTTTTTGACTTTGACCTCCTGAAAGATTGCCCATTAAAAGATGTTTATAATCTGTCATTCCAACCTGATCAAGGACTGTATCTATTATATTTTTATCTTTAATCTTTAATATTCTGCGATATGAATCCAATACCTCATATACTGTAATAGGAAAATCTGAATTTAAGAAATCATTTCTTTGTGGGACGTATCCAATTTTTTTTGTTTTAGTTATAATGCTGCCTTTGCTGGGTTTTAAGAATTTTAATATTAATCGCATCAAGGTGCTTTTTCCACTGCCGTTTGCACCCAATACAGATACATACTCCCCATCTCTTATTTCCAAATTAATATTGTTTAAAACGTAGGGAGGAGAACCCTTATATGAAAAAAATAGATTATCTGCCTTTATCATTAATAACATCCTTTCAATAACAACAATATTGTTGTACTGCAATAGGTTTCATTTATACTTGACTATAATCGAAGTCCATACTAGTATATACATTATAGATGCAAATGCTTCTCATTTGCAAGTGAATTCTATAGGAGGATATATATGTTTAAAAAACATTTAGTAATACTATTATCCCTTTTTATCCTAATACTATTTTCAGCCTGTAACGATAATGATAAAAATTTGAGCAATTCGATAATTTCACCAAGAGAAAGTAAAGTTAAGGTTTCTGTTAGCATTGATGCTATGAAAGAGTTTGTTCAGGCAGTAGGAAAAGATAAGGTTGAAATTTCAACCATTATATCTACTGGTGCAAACACACATGATTTTGAGCCTAAGGCACAAGATATATTGAAGATAAGCAATTCTGATATCT
>JAAYNS010000100.1 GCA_012520755.1 Tissierellia bacterium | reverse complement strand
GTAGAAAAACACAAACTAGTAGCAGAGAATTCAGGTATTCTTCCCTTAGCTGGTTTGAAGAGACTAAAGGAGAAAAACAAGAAGATTGTATCCATAGTAAGTGGTGGAAATATAGACGTATTGACGATTTCATCTATGATAAATAAAGGTTTGGTCCAAAGAGGAAGGGTATTTTGCTTTTCTGTAAATTTACCTGATAAGCCAGGTCAGCTTCTACAGGTATCAGAAATACTATCTAGATTAAATGCCAATGTTATAAAGCTAGACCACAATCAATTTAAGAATCTTGATAGATTTCATGATGTGGAACTTCAAGTAACAGCTGAGACCAATGGAGAAGAGCACATAAGTAGAATAACAGAAGAGTTAAATAAGGAAGGTTTTAAGATAACAAGGCTGAATTCTCATTCCTAAGAATAGCAAGTTTGTATGGGAGACAGAGGAAGGATTTGAAAGGTAAGGAGGTAATAATTTGGATAATAAAATGGTTAATGGTTCTTGGATATTACTTGAAAGCTTATATAGATTGGGGATAGATACCGTTTTTGGTTATCCAGGTGGCTCTGTAATACCAATATATGATGAAATATATAAATATAAAAAAATAAAACATTATTTTTCGAGACATGAACAAGGGGCAGCTCATGAAGCAGATGGCTTTGCTAGAGCAACTGGGAAAATAGGAGTATGTATAGCAACTTCAGGACCAGGGGCTACCAATCTAGTTACAGGAATTATGACAGCTCATATGGATTCTGTACCTTTATTAGCTGTAACAGGCCAAGTTGGAAGATCTTCCTTGGGTAAGGACTCCTTTCAAGAAAGTGATATAGTTGGGATTACTTTACCTATAACAAAGAGCAACTACCTTATAACAGATATAAGAGACTTGCCAAGAATAATTAAAGAGGCAAATTATATAGCTACCACAGGTAGACCAGGACCAGTATTAATTGATATACCAAAAGATATACAAATTTCGGAAATACCATTTAATGAGTTTGAAAAACTTTTTTCAGAGGAAATAAATCTACCTGGATATGACCCTACTTATCATGGGCACCCAAGGCAGATTAAAAAAGCTATAGACTTAATAAAAACTGCTAAAAAACCCTTAATCATTGCAGGTGCAGGTATATTAAAGGCTGGAGCTTCTAAATCAATAATTGAATTTGCAGAAAAAACTAATATTCCAGTAACTACAACTTTACTAGGTTTAGGGGTTTTTCCAAGTAATCATGAATTATCATTGGGCATGTTAGGAATGCATGGAACTGTTGCAGCTAACCATGCTACAGAAGAAGCTGATCTGATTATAGCTGCCGGGATTAGATTTGATGATAGGATTACAGGAAATCCAGATAAGTTCTGCAAGAATGCAAGCATAATTCATATAGATATTGATCCTGCTGAAATAGGAAAAAACAAAAAATGTGATATCCCAATAGTTGGAGATTTAAAGAATGTATTGTTTGAGTTTAACAGGAGATTAGATAAAATGGACCACAGTGATTGGGTAAATACTGTTAAAGGCTGGAAGAAAGAATATCCAATGGTTTACGGCAGTAGTAATGAAGGAAGATTATTGCCACAGGAAGTACTATCAGAACTAAATAAGGTTTTAGCTGGCAATGCAATTGTGGCTACAGATGTTGGCCAGCATCAAATGTGGACTGCTCAATATATATCATTTAACAATCCAAATTCAATCTTGACATCTGGAGGATCTGGCACTATGGGATATGGACTACCAGCTGCTATAGGAGCTCAAATTGGAAGGCCAGATAAGAAGGTTGTTGCAATAGTTGGTGATGGCGGTTTTCAGATGACTTTTCAAGAGTTGATGTTAATAAAGCAATATAATCTACCTGTTAAAGTTGTAATTATTAACAATTCATTTTTAGGAATGGTAAGGCAATGGCAAGAGATATTTCATGAAAAGAGATATTCCTTCGTTGACTTAAGTGTAAACCCTGATTTCAATAAAATAGCTGAAGGCTATGGTATAAATTCAATTACTATAGATACAAAAGAAAAACTAGAAAATGATTTAAGGCCAGCTATAGAAGGCGATGAAGCAGTTATAATCAATTGCATAGTAGAAAAGGAAGTAAATGTACTTCCTATGATTCCAGCTGGTGCTAGTGTATCTGAGATGGTAGGTAAGAGAGGTGTAATTTAGGATGAATAAGACATATGAAATATTAATAATTACAAAGAATACAAATGGAATTGTTGCCCGAATTATGTCTCTATTTAATAGAAGGGGTTACTTTGTAAAAAAAATGACAGCAGGAATGACCAATATACCTGATCATGCAAGGCTTACATTGACAGTTGAAGGGGACGAAGTATCATTAGATCAAATACAAAAACAAGTATACAAGATAATTGATGTAGTTAAAGTAAAAGTTTTTCCTGCAGAAGGAGTTATAAGGAGAGAGCTAATGCTAATTAAAGTAAGGGCTAATAGCGAAACTAGATCTCAAATAATTCAAATAGCAGATATTTATAGAGGAAATGTATTGGATATAGGTCCTGACTCCCTTGTAATTTCAATTACAGGTAATGAGGAAAAGCTAAAAGGATTTATCCTTATGATGGATAATTTTGAAATCCTTGAAATTGCAAAGACAGGTGTTCTTGCAATGAGTAGAGGAGAAAAAATGTAATAAAGAAAAATGTAATAAAGAAAAAATTAAACTAATAAAAGGAGAGATATAAATGGCAAAGATGTATTATGAAGAAGATTGTAATTTAGATTTATTAAGTGGTAAGAAGGTAGCAGTTATAGGTTTTGGTAGTCAAGGGCATGCCCACTCTTTAAATCTTCATGAGTCAGGGGTTGATGTAACAGTAGGCTTATATGAAGGAAGTAAATCTTGGGCAAAGGCTGAAGAACTTGGGCTAAAGGTAGCTACTTCAAGTGATGCAGCAGCATGGGCAGATATTATTATGATACTTATAAATGATGAAAAACAAGTTGAATTATATGAAAACCATATAAAACCTAATCTAACTCCAGGTAAATACTTAGCATTTGCTCATGGATTTAATATCCACTATGGTCAAATAAAGCCACCAGCTGATGTGAATGTATTTATGATAGCTCCAAAGGGACCAGGACATACAGTTAGAAGTCAGTATCAAGATGGAAGAGGAGTACCTTGTTTAATAGCGGTATACCAAGATGTAACTGGTGATACACATGATATAGGACTTGCCTATGCAGCTGGAATTGGTGGTTCAAGGGCTGGAGTATTAGATACTACTTTCAAAGAAGAAACAGAAACAGATCTTTTCGGAGAACAAGCAGTTCTTTGTGGTGGAGTTACAGAGCTTATGAAGGTGGGCTTCGAGGTACTAGTTGAAGCTGGCTATCAACCTGAAAGTGCATATTTTGAATGTGTACATGAAATGAAATTAATAGTTGACATGATAAATCAAGGTGGGTTTGAATACATGAGATATTCAATTTCAGATACTGCAGAGTATGGAGATTATTCAGTTGGTAAGAGAATAATTACTGAAGATACAAGAAATGAAATGAGAAAAGTACTAGCTGAAGTTCAAGATGGTAGCTTTGCTAAGAGTTGGTTAGTAGAAAACCAAGTTGGTAGACCATTTTATAATGCTAAAAAGAGAATGGAAGCTGAACATCCAGTAGAAGTTGTAGGAAGAAAGCTTAGAGCTATGATGAGCTGGTTAAAGAAATAACGAGGCTAAAAATCTCTCTATTTCTACAAATAGAGGGTACCCGGTTTATTGTAAAACAGGCGATGAGCATATCTCCTGCCTCGTTGAAACGCTCGGGTAGGTTTTGCAAGTGTGCAAAACCGTCATTGAAATCTTGTTATAATCCTTGAATAGAAAGGTAGGATAAAATGAGAAGTGATAGTGTTAAGAAGGGATTAGCTAAGGCCCCTCATAGATCCCTAATGAAGGCATTAGGATTAACAAATGAAGAGATGGATAGACCTTTAATAGGGATAGTAAACTCCTTTAATGAAATAGTACCTGGACACACACATCTTAATAGTATTGTAGAAGCTGCTAAAAAAGGTGTAATAATGGCAGGGGGAACTCCATTGGAGTTCCCAGCCATAGCTGTATGTGATGGTATAGCTATGAATCATGAAGGCATGAAATACTCCCTAGTAAGCAGAGAGATTATTGCTGACAGTATAGAAATAGTAACTAGGGCTCATGGCTTAGATGGTTTGGTAATGGTGCCTAATTGTGATAAGGTAGTTCCAGGCATGATGATGGCAGCGGCAAGGCTTGATATACCTACAATTGTTATAAGCGGTGGACCAATGCTAGCTGGCAAAGTAAATGGGCAAAAAATAGATTTAAGTACAATGTTTGAGGCTGTGGGAGCAGTTCAAGCTGGAAAGATGACAAATGAAGAGTTGGATTTATATGAGAATAGTGCCTGCCCAAGCTGTGGTTCTTGTTCTGGAATGTTTACAGCCAACTCTATGAATTGTATGACTGAGGCTTTAGGCCTTGCTTTACCAGGCAATGGAACTATACCTGCCGTATATAGTGAGAGGATTAGACTTGCAAAGCTTTCTGGAATGAAGATAATGGAACTAGTAAAAGAGAATATCACTCCTAGCCAAATACTAACTGATAAAGCTTTTGAAAATGCTTTAGCTGTAGATATGGCCTTAGGTTGTTCAACAAATACAGTCTTACATCTCCTTGCAATAGCACATGAGGCTAATGTGGAAATGGACTTGGGAAAAATAAATGATATGAGTAAAAAAGTTCCAAATCTTTGCAGATTAAGGCCAGCAGGTCCAAATCATATTGAAGACCTTAATGCAGCTGGAGGAATTGCTGCTGTTATGAATGAGCTTGCTAAGAAAGGGTTATTGCACTTAGATACTCAAAGTGTATCTAACAAACCATTAGCTGAAGTAATAAAAGGTCATGTGGTATTAGATAATGATATTATTGCACCAATAGATAAACCATATAGCCAAACGGGTGGGATAGCTATATTAATAGGCAACCTTGCTCCAGATGGGGCGGTAGTAAAAAGATCAGCTGTAGCAGAGGAAATGCTAAAGCATAGAGGAGCTGCAAGGGTCTTTGACGGAGAAGATGCAGCTGTGGAAGCCATTATGAATGGTAGTATAAATAAGGGAGAAGTTCTTGTAATAAGATATGAAGGACCAAAGGGTGGACCTGGAATGAGAGAGATGCTTACTCCAACTTCTGCATTGGCTGGTATGGGCCTTGATAAGGATGTTGCTCTTATAACAGATGGAAGATTTTCTGGAGCTACCAAGGGAGCATCTATAGGCCATGTATCCCCTGAGGCTGCACTAGGTGGACCTATAGCTTTTATTAAGGATGGAGATACAATAGAAATAGATATGATTGATGGCAAATTAAATGTTTTAATAGATGAAGAAGTCCTTAATGATAGGAAGAAAGATTGGGAACCAAGAAAATTAGAATTAAAGGGTTATTTAGCTAAATATGAAAAGATGGTAACATCTGCTTCAACTGGAGCTATTTTAATCCCATAGATATAGGGGAAAATAACGAGGACAGAGATTATTGTTCCTATTATCACAAGGAGGAAGAAATGAGTGAATCATATGTATTTTATCAAGGTGAAATTGTTAATGAAAATGAAGTTAGTATAGATATAAGATCAAAAGCTTTTAATTATGGTCTTGGATGTTTTGAAGGAATAAGAGCATATTGGGACGATGAAGAACAGCAATTATATGGCTTTAAATTAAAGGAACATTATGAGAGGCTTTTACAATCCTGTAAAGCATTATATATGGATATACCTTATACAGCACAAGAATTGTGTGATTGGACTGTAGACTTATTAAAGAAGAATAATTTTAAAACTACAACATATATAAGACCAGTTGTGTATAAGGGGTCTACAGACTTACCTCCTAGCTTATATGGAGACGATGATAATAGGGTTTTGATATATTGTCATCCTCTTGATAAGTATATAGAAACAAAAGGTTTGCGTACAGCAGTTTCAAGTTGGAGAAGAATATCAGATACTATGCTTCCACCTAGAACAAAAGCTACAGCAGCATATCTGAATTCAGCTTTGGCATCTCTAGAAGTTCTTCAAAACGGATTTGATGAAGCCATATTTTTAACAGAACAAGGTAATGTATGTGAAGGACCGGGGGAAAATATATTTTTAGTGAAAAAGGGCAAACTTATCACCCCTCCAGTATCAGATCATATACTTGAAGGGATTACTAGGGATGTGGTAATGGAATTAGCAAAAAATGAACTTAATATAGAGGTTGTAGAAAGAAGTGTAGCTAGAACAGAGCTTTATAATTCTGATGAGGTTTTCTTTAGTGGGACTGCAATGGAAGTAACTCCTGTAATAGAAGTAGATAGAAGAATAGTTGGGACAGGAGAAGAAGGTCAAGTCTGTAAGAAACTTAGGGAACTTTTCTTTGATATAACAAAAGGAAGAAATCCAAAATATGCTCATTATTGCACGCCTGTTTATTAAGAGCTAATATGCACCGTCTTATGATAATAATTCTGTTTAGGGTGAGGTCGTCAAGGAATCACGGATTTTAAAAAAGCCAAAAGGAACAATTCCTTTTGGCTTTTTGACTTTTCGTTAAAACTCGTATGATTCTCCTATACTCATTATCTTAGTATTGCATGTTTTATTCTTCTCAGCGAATTCCCTTGGGTCAGCTTTTATTACTGGGAAGGTGTCATAGTGCATTGGGATGGCAAGCTTTGGTTTTACAAAGTCTACAGCCCTAATAGCATCTTCTATGTCCATTGTGAAATTTCCTCCGATTGGGAAGAGACCCACATCGATATTTTCAATTTCTAGTAATTTCATATCCATTGTAAGTCCTGTGTCTCCAGCATGGTATATTTTCTTGCCATTTATCTCAATTACGAATCCACAAGGATTTCCACCGTCCACAGGGCCACTCTCAGTTGATATAGCTGAACCATGAAGGGCAGGTGTCAATTTTACTACACCAAAATCAAAGCTATGCCTTCCACCGATATGCATTGAGTGGGTATTAAGGCCTTGTTCCTTGAGATAGTTAGAGATTTCTGCATTTGATATTACAAGCACATCATTATTTGCTGCTAGTTTTATCGTATCGCCAAGGTGGTCACCGTGACCATGGGTTACAAATATATGGCTTAGACCGGTTATTTCATCTACATTTATATTAGAAAGGGAATTACCTGTGATAAAGGGATCTATGATTCCTTTAAAATCACCTTCTTCTATTATAAAAGCAGAATGCCCAAGATAAGTTATCTTCATATCAAGTCTCCTTTCGTTATTTCTTCTAATTAGAGTATACCCAATATAAAGCTTATAGTTAACATTGGTGGTCTACATTTTCAAATTCAAAGCCTCAGCTAAAGGTAGGGTGCTGCCTTTTATTGTAAGATTTAAGGTGTTTAAAGTCATGACAGCCATTTGACCACGAGTTAAGTGGGAATTTGGATTTAGATTTAAGTCCTTCATAATTCCTAGGTTACTTGCTATATCAGGTACTGTATCCCAAAGTTTTGATTCTTCATCATATCCTAAGACTCTTAGCAATACAGTCATAAATTGTTGGACTGTAACATGTTCATTAAAGCCAAAAGTATCCTTGTCCATACCAATTATTAAACCTTTGGCAACAGCCCAATTAATATAAGTTTCATAAAAACTATCTTCAATATCAGTAAAATTAGCCTTTATTAAATTATTTTTTAGGGAGTTTTCCTCTTTATACAATCTACTCATGAGCACAATCATATCTTGTCTTTTCAGTTTATTGTCAAGCATTAAGTTCTTATCTTTATTTCCTTGTAATACATTTAAAGATCTGAGAATCTCTCCAGAGGAGAGAAACAAATCATCTGGTTGAGCGTTTGCTATGATTGGAACTAATGCAGATAGTAACATCGATAAGAGCACTAAAAATATTATTATTTTTTTCAAGTTATCTCTCCTTCCTTTAAATTTTGATTATTGGAATATACTACATTATAATTATACTATGAAATATAGGCGATAAATATTAAATTAAGATTACAAATTAATTTTGACATAGGAATCCAATTAGGATAAACTATTATAGTTAAGAATACTTATTGAAGGAATAAGGAGGGATAGTATTTGGCAACAAAATATATTTTTGTAACTGGTGGTGTAGTTTCTTCTTTAGGCAAGGGAATTACTGCGGCTAGCTTAGGTCGTTTGTTAAAAAGTCGAGGTTTAAAAGTAACTATTCAAAAATTCGACCCATATATAAATGTTGATCCTGGCTCATTAAGCCCTTATCAACACGGAGAAGTTTATGTGACGGAAGATGGTGGAGAAACAGATTTAGATTTAGGCCATTATGAACGCTTTATAGATATTAATTTAACTAAGAATAATAGTATTACAACAGGTAAGGTGTATTGGTCGGTTCTAAATAAGGAGCGTAGTGGGGAATATGATGGGAAGACTGTTCAAGTAATACCTCATATTACTAATGAAATCAAAGAAAGAATCATGAAATCAGCAAAGGAAAGAGAACTTGATGTTCTGATAACTGAAATAGGTGGAACTGTTGGAGATATTGAATCCTTACCGTTTTTAGAAGCTATTAGACAGCTAAGGTACGATGTGGGTAGAGAAAATATAATGTATATTCATGTAACATTAGTTCCTTATCTATCAAAGGCAGGAGAGCTAAAAACAAAACCTACCCAACATAGTGTTAAAGAATTAAGAAGTCTTGGGATTCAACCAGACTTATTGATATGCAGAGCAGAAAAACATTTAGCAGAGGAATTAAAGAGGAAAATTGCATTGTTTTGTGATTTAGAACCATCTGAAGTAATAGAGAATCTTGACGCATCAACAATTTATGAATTACCACAAATGCTAGAAGAACAAGGTTTATCTATGAAGGTTATAGAACACTTAAACTTGGAATGCAATGACCTAGATTTAAGAGAGTGGAATTCAATAGTTGATAAGGTTAATAACCCTATGGGCAAGGTAAAAGTAGCATTAGTTGGAAAATATGTTGAATTAAAAGATGCCTATCTTTCTGTTGCTGAATCTTTGAGTCACGCAGGAATTGCAAATAATGTTGAAGTTGAAATTGACTGGGTTCATTCAGAAGATTTAGATTTGGATACTTGTCATGATGCCCTTGCTGATGTTGACGGAATTATTGTTCCCGATGGATTTGGTCGTAGAGGGATAGAAGGCAAAATATGTGCTATACAATATGCAAGGGAAAATAACATACCATATTTAGGCATATCCCTTGGTATGCAATTAGCTGCTGTAGAATTTGCTAGAAATGTATTAGGCTTAAAAGATGCCCATACTACAGAAGTTGATGAAAATACACCATATCCAATAATTGATCTAATGTCTGATCAAACAGATGTGCAAAATATTGGAGGCACACTAAGACTAGGGGCCCATCCTTGTAAGCTAAAAGAAGCTACAAAGGCTATGGAGCTTTATAATGACCAAGTCATTTATGAAAGACATAGACATAGATATGGGTTCAACAACGAATTTAGAGAAAAAATGGAACAAAATGGTATGATTGTTTCGGGAGTGACTCCTGATGACTCTTTAGTTGAAATGGTAGAGTTAAAAGATCATCCTTGGTTTATAGGTGTACAATTTCGTCCGGAATTTAAATCAAGACCAACTAAAGCACATCCATTGTTTAAAGGTTTCATAGCTGCAAGTATAAAAAATAGAGATTAATGTTTAATGTCACCAAAATGTAACAACAAATATGGTTTTTTTGTTATATTATATAAATAGGTAGATAAATACAAAACAAAAGGGGGACTAGACATGGAATTTAGAAGGAGATTTCTAAGGACAGTTGCCTTAGTTCTAACGGTTTTTATGATAATGCCTTCAATGCCTACTTTTGCAGCAACATTTAAGGATGTTCCAGACACACATTGGGCTTATAGCTATATTGAAGATATGTCTAAACAGGGAGTCATCAATGGTTATCCTGACGGAACATTTAAACCAAGAGAGACCTTGACATATTTAGAGACTATGCAACTATTATCTAAACTGTTGAACATGAGTACGGCTGAGGTAAATGAAAGCAAAACTAAGTACAATAAACTGGTTAATGATTTAGGTGTGCCAACTTGGGCGCAAGAAGCTGTTATGAAATGTTTATATGAAGGTGTCATTAGTGAAGCTGAGTTAAGACAAGCATCATCTTTGGGAATGATAACAGTCGGAACAAAAATGAGAGTTCGTAGATTAGATGTAAGTATTTATATGGCTAAGGCAATGGGATTGGAAAAAGAAGCTAATAGCAAGCCATTTGTTGTATTGACTTATAAAGATTTGAAAGATATTAACTCTGCATATCACAAATTAATATATGTATTAATCGAGGCTGGAGTATTAAGTGCTAGTGGTACAGGAAACGGATATTTTGAACCAAACTCTCCACTTTTAAGAGAGCAAATGGCAAAGATGATGTCAGTGGCTTATGAGTATCTAAATAAAAACCCACAAACTCCTACAACACCAGAGCTACCAAAAGAAACAGGTACAAACCTTATAGTAGGTACAATAACAAAAATATCTAAAGTTGGAACAAATACCTTTATTACTGTAGAGGCAAAATCAGGGTCATCAACTACTTATTTAGTTGATACTACAACTGCTATTAGATTAGATGGGAAGTTGACAACAGTAGCTAGTCTATTTGAGGGACAAACAGTAGAAGTTACGGTAAAGGATGGTAGTAATTCTGCTGTAAGAGTAGATGTTGAAACACTTGAATCAAAAATTGAAGGTACAATAAAAAGCGTAACACCTATTACTAATAGAATAACCATTGAGTATAAGGAAGGCAATTCAAATAGAAGTGCTGAACTAATAGTAATAAACAATGCAGATATTAAACTAGATGGTACAAATGCAAACCTTAAGGATCTAAATCAAGGGGATAAGGCAATACTATATATTGAAAACAATTCTGTTGTAGAAATTGATGCAACAAAAATGAGTGGAAAAATAAAAGGTATAATAGTAGAATTAGATTCCGATGTGAAATCAAGAGAGACTATATACTATATAACTGTTGAAGCATCAAAAGGTGTAAAGGTAGAATATGAATTAGATGAAGATGTAGATATCTATAGAAACGGCAAGAGAGCCGAATTCAAAGACTTAAGACCAGGAGATGAAGTGGTTATAGAAATGGAAGACGGTCTTGTGGTAGATATTGACGCAGATGTAGTAGAGGCTGAAATTGAAGGCTATATAACTGGGATAGCTACAAGATTAAACAGTGGTACAGAGATTACCATAAAAAATATTAAGACTGATAAAGAAGAGACATATGCATTAGCTCAAAATGCTGAAATTGAAGTTGATGATAAAGATGCTAGTGTTATTAGTCTAAATGTAGGCTACTATGTAGAGGCAGTAATTGGAAGCAATGAGATTATTGAACTAGAAGCAGATTCTCGTGGTGCTGAGTCAATGATTAGGGGAACAATAAAAAGGGTTAATTCAAGAAGAGAAGAAGTTGATATAGAAATAGTAAGCTCTGATCTTAGCCAATATGCTTATGGTGATGAACTGACTATATCAATTGATGAAGATGATACTATAATTACTTACAGAGGATCTAAAGGGGATTTTGATGACCTATCAAGAAATCAAGAGGTTTTAGTATTTGGCTACTATGATGGGTATAAATTCATAGTTACAGAAATTACTATAAGATAAAGAAGAAACAAGTTCTAATTATCAATACCCATTTAAAAAAACCACAGATAGATATACGAAGAGACATATTATCGTTAATAATATGTCTCTTCTTTTTTTATCCATTCGTGTAAGTCAAATATATATTAGATGCATACAAGTGGACACGTCCACATAAATATAAAATAGAAGTTCATATTAAAGCTATTGTCCTTAGTGGTTACAATATTATTATAAAGTGAGTAAATCCATTGTTTATATAAGATGGAATACTACACTTTATTAAGTGAGGACAAAAATAGATATTTAATGTGAATAAGATGACCTGAAAAAGTTAATCACAAATATTAACTACCCGATTTAAAGAGGGGGAGAAAATATGAATAAAAGGTTTAGAACATTATTATCATTAGTTTTATCTATTATTTTGGTTTTTGCTTTTTCAGCATGCCAAAAACAGCCTGAAACTTCTGCACCTGTTGAGGAAGCGGCAGCACCTGCAGAAAACACAACAAAAGAACCTGCTCCAGAGGAAAACAAAGATCCTATTAAAATTGGGTTTTTTGCTCCTATAACAGGTCCTGCAGCTGCTGATGGATTGAGTGTAGCTAATTCTGCAGAACTAGCAGTAGAATTAATTAATAAAAAGGGTGGAATTGACGGTCGATTAGTTGAATTAATAAAATATGATGATGGACTTGATACAAAACAAGCTGTTAATATAGCACAAAAACTTACAACCAAAGATAATGTTGTAGCTGTTGTAAGTGGGAGTTATTCTGGGCCTACAAGAGTTGCAGCTCCGATATTTCAAGAAGCGGGAATTCCTATGCTTTCAGGATATGCAATACACCCTGATGTAACTAATTCAGGTGATTTTATATTTTCACAATCGTTTGCAGGTTCAGTTCAAGGAACTGCTGGTGCTAAAGTAGCTGTTGAAATGCTTAATGCTAAGCGTATTTCAATAATTGCAGTTGATATTGATTTCGGTAAGGAACTATCTGAATCATTTACAGCATATGCAGAAGCCCATGGTGCTGAAATAGTATCATTAGATAAGTTTGCTATGGCAGATAAGGAGTTTGCACCAGTAACGACAAAGATTAAAGAAGAAATTAAGCCTGATTTGTTATATATAGCTAATTATTATGCCCATGGTTCAGAAATTGTCAGACAAGCAAAGAAATTAGGTCTAGATATTCCTATACTTGGAACTGAAGGGATAGATTCATTCCAGTTCTTAGAAATAGCTGGCGAAAATGCTGAGGGGGTAATGCTTACAACTAACATGAACAGAGATTCCGAAAATGAGTCTACACAGGCTTACATTCAAACTTATACGGAGAAATACGGTATAATTCCTGATATGGTAGGGGCATCAGTATATGATGCATTTGAAGTTTTGTTTAAGGTAATTGGTGAAGTTGGCACTGATCCTGTAAAAATGCGTGACGCTATCAGAGACCTTAAGGACTTTGAAACTGTGACAGGAACTCTTATAGCGTAATTGAAGATACAGTTGAGAATCTTAGGAGTAATGATGTAGTCAAGAAAGCTTATTTAGGTAATTGATACATAATTAAACCTTTTTATAAAAAGAACTAGCAACTCTTAAGAAAATTACTAGTTCTTTTTATATTCGATCTCATTTATTCCGTTCTAATAGCATCTAATGCAGATAGGTTCATTGCTCTTCTGGCTGGGCCGTATCCTGAGATAATTCCTATTAGTGTTGAGAAGGCTATAGCGGCGAATACAAGCCATATTGGTATAATTGATAGCTTGGATTCTCCACCCATGCCAAAAAAATTTCCTAAGAATGATGATCCAAATTGATTCAGGATAAAAGATAGTAGATAACTAAATGCAACCCCTATTATTCCACCAAACATTCCTATGGAAGCAGATTCAAATAGAAATAGGCTCCTTATATCCTTTAGGGAGGCTCCTATTACCTTCATAATACCAATCTCCCTTGTTCTTTCATAGATGCTCATAACCATTGTGTTTGTAATCCCTATGGCTGCTACTAAGAGAGAAATTGCCCCGATTCCACCTAATACTCCTTGGATAATGCCAGCAGTTTGCTTCATAGTTTCTAGCTGTTCATTTAAGCTATAGGCTTCATGACCCATATCCTTTATAGTTTGCTGGACATCCTGAACATTTTTCATATCATTTACTTTTATATTAATATTCTGGTACTGAGATTGGTTTCTATTACCGGCTTGTGGTCGAGCGCCTTCAGCTTTTTCTTTATCTTTAATTAACTTTAGTACTTCTTTGATAGGCATGTAAACTCCATAATCTGTTTCCCAGTTTCCTTCAACTAAAACTCCTGCAGCTTTTATCTTGTACTCTTTGTAATTTGGTGAATCCCCTCCAGGTTGTTCATAGCCATAATTTGGATTTAAAGTTAGAGACATTCTGTCTTTCATTAAATCAATCTTCGGCTCTCTCCAAACCCTAGAGTTAGGATCCCAAAACTGTTGGGACATCCTACCACCAAATACTACTGTTAACTCATCAGAACTCTCTAGGAGTCTTCCTTCAGCAACTTCGAATCCAAACTCTGCCATTGAGTTAGGATCAATTCCTTTAATGGGGATCTGAGAAACATATCTTCCATTTATAATTGCTCCATATGTTTCAATAGTTGGACTTACTGCAGTAACATTAGGAATAGCTTTAAATTCAGCAACGGCAGCATCGTCTAATTTTACTTGTTCTTGCTTTGGCATAGAAGGGTCTACCCATCTTTCATAGACATTTATAGTAGTAAGATCACCCCATTGAGACATTTGATCTTCAAAGCCTTGTGAAAGTCCAAAACCAAGACTAAGCATTACGATTATGGAAGTTGTTCCTATAATAACACCTAAAACAGTTAAGAAAGTCCTTAATTTTCTTCTCCACAGATTTTTAGCACCCATTCGTATTAAATCTATCTTATTCATCTATTTCTAATGCCTCTAATTGTTTTTTCTTTCGCTTCTTGTATATTATTACGCCTGCTGCAATTGCTATTGCAGCTACTATAGCTCCAATTATTTTCGGAGCAGATGAACCCCCTTCTTCTGGGAATTCTTCATAAGGCATCCCATCTGGAAACTCTGGCATCATCATTTCCATTACATTTAGGGTAAAGTCTTTTCTTATTTCTTGATTTTGACCTGTGGAGTCTTCATAGGTAAAGACTACTTCACCTGTTAATTCACCAACATCACTAGGTATTACATATCCTTCAAAATACTCACTATTTCCACTTTGGAAATTTCCTACATAGTATTGACCATTCTCTGTCTGAAAGTCTCCTTCTATTTTAACCATCATATTGTATAGGGTAACTTTTCCAGTGTTGTAGAATTCTAGAGATACAGGAGTAGACTGGCCAACATAGGCTTCGGGATAGACATTTACTTCTCCTACGTCAAGCTTTGATTGTTGGACAACTGGTACCCCTATCAATTCAGTGGCAGTGTATTCTTCAGCCTTTGAATCTTCATATTCAAAATTTGCAGTTAGAGTATATGTCTTAGCCTTAGCATCAGGAACAGTAAACATGGTAATCTTCTTCTCAACTCTACCCTTAGGTGGAATATTATCAATATAGAAAGTATTTGAACTATCTACAGGTGTAAATACGGATCCACCAGCAGAATTGCTATCTGAATCTGTTCTTTCATCTGAGGTTAAGAAAATTTTTATATTCTTAACAGCCTTACTACTATTAGTATTAAAAAAGGATAAATTCATTGTAAAATTAGAACCAGCCTCTACTAGAGAGGGTTCAAAATTGTATTTGTCAATAATTAGCTTTGGTTTAGACTGATTTGAATCTGCTGAATCTACAAATACTCCCACAAATTGGTTAATGCTATATCTTTCATTAGGGGGGCTTAATTCATCTTCGTACTCCACTATTAATTCAACTGGATAATTTCTAGTTTCGCTATTATTTGTTGTCAGAAATTGAAAACTAACAGGTATTGCTTCTCCAGGCAATATTGAGCTTATTTTAAATTGACTAAGAGATTTTGGAACCAATCCATTAATTTCTAGGCTTTTAGCATTTATCAAGATGTTTTTAGCTTCTGTTTGTCCTTGATTTCTAAGATTAAAATCTATATTAACTTCTTTGTTTTGACCTATTGTCCCTGAAGGGAAGGTTAAGTCTTCAAAAATTAGATTTGATTTTGCGTCTGGATCAACTTGTACATTTATATTAATATCATGAATTTCTGTTATATTTCCATTATATTTTATCTCTAACTCAAGTGGATAATTACCTTGTTTTAGTGATTTGGATGCTTCCAATTGATATGCAGCATAGTTTTTGTATCCTCCTGGTATAGATTGAATCCTTTGGGTACTTGAACCATTAGCTAAGGATATTCCATCTTCAGACAAGCCTTTTAATGTAACAGAAATATTTTCAGCCAATACATCACCTAAGTTTTCAAGTTCGATGCCTATATTAAACTTTTGACCTGGATGCACTGTTTTATCAGGTAAAATATCCAGTCTAGAAATATTTAAGCCAGCTGGATTGCTGGTAACCCGTATGTATATTGTTTCCCTTTGAAGTATATCTCCATAATCTCCATCAACAAGGGTTACATCAACTTTATAGGTACCTCTTGGCGCTAAGTCATCAATCTCCAAATCAAAACGGACCCTTGCATCGTCATCTTCATCGATGCTTATCTTCTTACTAGCAGAGTCTGGAAGATAGACATATTCTGGGTTTTCTATTTCCAACATAACTAAGAGATTATCATAGTAATCATAAGAAAAGTTTTCAATTGTAATAGGTATTCTTATAGAGTCTCCTGATATTGCATTTATAGTTTTGGGACTGGTTATAAACAATCCACCTTGACCAAAACTAGTACTTGGTACTAATGTAAGGACTATCATGAATGCCATAAACATACTAAAGATTCGCTTCATTTGCCATTTCCCCCTGTGTTATTATTTCATTTTGCTTTATTTTTTCTATACTGCCATCCCTTATGTAGACAATTCTATTGGCATAACTGGATATTTCAACATCATGTGTAACGATAATTAGGGTTTGATTGTTTTCTTTAGCCATTCCAGTTATTAAATCCATTATTTCAAAGGTTGTTTTTGTATCTAGATTTCCCGTGGGTTCATCAGCAAAAATAATCTTTGGATTATCAACGAAAGCTCTGGCAATACTTACTCTTTGTTGTTGACCACCACTCATCTGGGATGGCTTATGATGAAGTCTGTCTCCTAAGCCCACGTTTTCCAACATTTCCTTAGCCATTTTATCTCGTTTTGATTTTGAAATACCTTTAAATGTCAGTCCTAAACTAACATTCTCTAAAGCTGATAGTGTAGAAATCAAGTTATAGGATTGAAATACAAATCCAACATTGAGCTGTCTGAATTTAGTTACTCGATTTTCATTCATTTTTTCTAAGTGAATTCCATTGATTATTATTTCTCCTTTAGTTGGTTTTTCAAGTCCTGCCATCATATTTAGCAAGGTGCTTTTACCAGAACCAGAAGTACCAAGCAAACAGATTACTTCACTTTTTTTTATGCTAAGGTTTATATTGTTAAGAGCTATTATTTTTTCATCGCCCATTTTATATATTTTTTTGAGATTTTTTAAGATAATTAAATCTTCCAAGCCCAACCACCCCGCTTCATTAGTAATTGTATTTTACCATATCTAGGACTAGTAAAAAGTTACAAAATGGATAAAAATAAAGTCAACCATCGTTGACTTTATCTTGATAGTATCTATTTGTTTAAAATTTTTTCTACTCTAGGAGCTCTTAGTTTATAGGCTACAGGCATGTTTGATCCTAGTAAAGGTTTTATATAGTCTATAAAATCAGATGTTACTCCGTTAGCAGCTTGATTAATAAAATTATCAGGCATTGATTTAGTGTATTTTGCAACATCTTCTAATTTTGATAGCCTGTAGTCCACAGAATAATTTCCAGTTCTATGAATAGTAACTGAACCGTCTACATTTTGCCATAAAGCAAATTGAGCTGCTTTTTCACCGACTTCTCTGGCTTCTCTTTGGTCTGTGTCAGAGACACATCCCATAAATGATCTTTGTAAGTAGCCAAAAGTATCGCTTCTTACTCTTTTTATATTAAGCTTTTCTTTAATTTCTCTTGCTAGCATATCGCCGAGGCTACCTGTTCCTGATAATTGTATATTGCCATGGCTATCTTTTTCAATAGAGTCAGATATCTTAGAGACGATGGCTTGACCTTTATTATCACAAATACCTTCTGAAACAGCTATTACACATTTGCCATACTTTTCATAGGTCTCTTTTACATCTGATAAAAACTTATCCATAGTGAATGGCCTTTCAGGCAAGTATATTAGGTGAGGTCCATCCTCTGGATACTTTTTAGCCATAGCTGCAGCGGCAGTTAAAAATCCAGCGTGCCTTCCCATAACTACACCTATATATACTCCAGGCAATGAATTTATATCAAGGTTAACGCCCATAAATGCTTGTGCTACAAATTTTGCTGCAGACCCAAATCCAGGACAATGATCATTGACAAGTAAGTCATTATCTATTGTTTTTGGAATATGTATTGATCTCAACTCATAATTTTCTTGGGCTGCTTTTTCATTTACTATTCTTACTGTATCTGCAGAGTCGTTCCCCCCGATATAGAAGAAATACCTAATATCATGAGCTTTCATTATATTAAACATGTCAATACAGTAATTAGCATCTGGTTTATCTCTAGTAGAAAAAAGGGCAGATGAAGGGGTACAAGCTACTGATTCAAGGTTTTGAGTTGTTTCTTGAGTCAAATCTATAAAGTCTTCATTTAGTATCCCTGATACACCATGTAGGGCTCCATATATCCTAGTAACTTGTGGAAACTTTCTAGCCTCTAATACAGCGCCAACTAAAGACTGGTTTATAACTGCTGTAGGTCCACCGCCTTGGGCGATTAATAATTTACCTTTTTTTCCTATATTATTCATAATATCTATCCTCCTATAATTAGAATATTACTTTTCATCTTCATTAATACCCTAATCATATCAAATGCTTCATACTAATTCAATATTGGGGTAAAAACAGAACTATTTAAAGCAAGCAATGGTGAGAATGTTTTTATATTGAATATATGGCTTAGAATTATTTATTGTGTTACAATGGGACTAGGCAAAAATAATAACTATATATTAAGACTAAAAGGCATTATTTTGTTAATAATATTAGTTATTATGAAAAATTGACAAGATGTTGTATAATTATAGTTTGAAGGGAGTGAGAAGATATTGAACGAAGAGTTGTTAGAAGGAAAAACTCTTTTGGAGCTTAGGGAAATAGCTAAGGCATACGGTATTAATGCAGTTTATAAGTATAAAAAGGATGAACTTATTGACATAATAATAAATACATTATCATCTCCAATACCAAATATTGATATTGAAGAAACAGCTGAGCTTGTAGAGGAGAATTTTGACGATAAAATAGATTTAGCTAACATAGATTTTGATGATTTATCAGATAATGCTACAGAAGAAATTGAACACTTAGAAGATATAAATTTGGCTGAAGGAATCTTAGAATTACACTCTGATGGATATGGGTTTTTAAGGAGAAACAACTATCAATCTGGTGAAGATGATATTTACATATCTCCATCTCAAATTAGAAGATTTAGACTAAAAACTGGGGATAAGGTAACAGGCATTACTAGACCAGCTAAAGCAGGAGAAAAGTTTAAAGCCTTATTATATGTGAAGAATGTTAATGGAATGAATCCAGAAACAGCCATTAATAGACCGGATTTTGAAAGTTTGACACCTATTTATCCAACCGAAAGATTAAATCTTGAAATCTCATCTAATGAATACGCTACTCGAATGATAGATTTGATTGCACCTATTGGCAAAGGTCAAAGAGGTATGATAGTATCCCCCCCTAAGGCAGGAAAAACCACATTATTAAAAATGATAGCCAATTCTATTGCTAAAAATCATCCCGAAGTTGAAATAATAATATTATTAATTGATGAAAGACCAGAAGAGGTAACAGATATGAAAAGATCTGTTAAAGGTGATGTCATATATTCCACATTTGATGAACTACCTAAAAATCATACAAAGGTAGCTGAAATTGTATTGGAAAGGGCAAAAAGACTTGTTGAGCATGGTAAGGATGTTGTTGTACTATTAGACAGTATAACAAGATTAGCCAGGGCTTATAATATTACTATACCTCCAACTGGAAGAACTCTATCTGGTGGATTAGATCCTGGTGCCTTATACAAACCTAAGAGATTTTTTGGTGCGGCAAGGAATATTGAAGAAGGAGGTAGCTTAACTGTTTTGGCTACAGCCTTAGTTGAGACTGGAAGTAGGATGGACGATGTTATTTTTGAAGAGTTTAAAGGTACAGGAAATATGGAAGTCCATCTTGATAGGAAGCTTTCAGAAAAGAGAATCTTCCCAGCTATTGATATTTATAAATCAGGAACTAGACGTGAAGATTTGTTGTTAGAACAAAATGAATTAGAGACGATATGGGCCTTGAGAAAGGCAATGGGGAATCAATCAACTCAAGAAGTAACAGAAGCATTTATTGGAAAATTGGTACAGTCTAAAAGTAATGATGCTTTTATTAATGAAATGAGAAATAAAATGTGGATTTAGTTGAAAATATTATTTTGTTATGCTATAATTTAGTGGTTATATTATGAAGATAATTTTTGATACGATATAAAGAGAGGTGAAGCAAGATGAAAAATGGAATTCATCCAGAATATAAAGAAGCCACAGTAACTTGTGCTTGCGGAAATACATTCAAAACAGGATCAGTAAAAGAGGAATTAAGAGTTGAAATTTGTTCAGAATGTCATCCATTCTTCACAGGACGTCAAAAGTTTGCTGAACGTGGTGGACGTGTTGAGAAATTCAAAAAGAAATACAATATGGACTAGTTTCTTAAACAACTAGGCTAGTTGCACATAAATGCACCTAGCCTTTTTTGTAGTTGACCTAATTCCGGTGTTAGGCTGCTTAAAAAAGTAAGTAATTTTATTAAAATAGGGTAATAAATAAGAACGAAATAAAAAAACACAATTCCACTCGACTGCTGAATTGTGCATTGTGATTTGTGAATTGTGAATTAGGCATCATGAATTGGCACGGAGGTGATTAGATGGGGAAAAATAATGATGGAATAATTCATAAAACTTCAATAGGCGGGCAGGCCTTAATTGAAGGGATTATGATGAGAGGGCCAAATGAAATGGCCATTGCAGTAAGAAAGCCGAATAAAGAGATAGATCTTAAGGTAGATAAATTAAATACTCTTGGAATGAGGTATAAGTTTTTTAGGATGCCTTTTTTAAGAGGTATGATAAGTTTGATTGAATCATTGTCAATTGGAGTAAAAGCCTTAATGTATTCTGCTGAGTTTTTTGAGGATGAAGAGGATATTGAAGAAGGAAGCGAAACATGGATACAGAAGGTTTTCAAAGATAAAGCTGAAGATGTAGAGGTCTTTTTAACTCTTCTTATAGCTATTGTCTTATCAATTGGAATATTTATGATTTTACCAAATTTCATTACAAGTCTTGTAAAGGGAAACATTACCAATTCGGTAATATTAAATCTTGTTGAAGGCTTGATTAGAATAATAGTATTCTTAATATATGTAGTTTGGGTAGCTAAGCTTGATGATGTTAGAAGAGTATTTGAATATCACGGTGCTGAACATAAGACCATCCATTGTTATGAACATGGGGATGATTTGACTGTAGAAAATGTAAAAAAATACTCAATACTACATCCTAGATGTGGAACAAGTTTTTTATTCATGGTTATGATAGTTAGTATTTTAGTTTTATCATTCTTTGGCTGGCCAAATCCAGTTCTTAGAGTTGTGATTCGAATAGTGATGTTTCCTGTAATAGCTGGAATCTCATATGAAATAAATAGACTTATTGGGAAAAGTGACTCGAGTTTAGCCTATTATTTATCATATCCAGGCCTAATGATTCAAAAATTTGCAACAGTTAAAGAGCCCGATGATGAACAAATAGAAGTGGCTATTAAATCTCTTATTGCTGTAATACCTGAAGATAGGGAGGCAGACCAGTGGAAATAAATGAACTCCTTAGACTTGGTGTAGAAGTATTGAAGGATAAAGATTTTTCCAATCCTCAACTTGAGTCCAGATTAATTCTATCCAAGTTATTAAATGTTGATATTTCTTATTTGTATGCCCATGGAGATGAGGAGGTATCCCTTGATATAGGTCAGGAGTTTAGAAATATAATAAATAAAAGAGCTTGTGGATATCCCTTTCAATATTTAATAAAATACAAGGAGTTTATGGGTCTTGATTTTTATATAGAAGAGGGTGTACTAATACCAAGACCAGATACTGAGATCCTTGTGGAGTATGTATTAGATTATATTAGTAGAAATCATCATTGTGAAGTTATAAAGGTTTTAGATATAGGAAGTGGCAGTGGTGCCATTTCCTTATCTATAGCCCATTATGCTCCAAATTCAAATGTATATGGGGTAGATATAGGAGATATTCCCATTAAGATAGCTAATATAAATAAGGAAAGGTTTAATCTGAATAATGTTGACTTTATAAAAGGCAATTTGTTTGAACCTTTTTATGATAAGAATCTTAGCTTTAATATAATAGTATCAAATCCGCCTTATATACCAAGTTTAGATATAGAAGACCTGCAAACTGAAGTAAAAGATTATGAACCTAGACTTGCCTTAGATGGCGGACAAGACGGACTTGACTTTTATAGAAGAATAACTAAAGAGGCTAAGGACTTTTTAGCTAAGGATGGACTTTTGATATTTGAAATCGGTTATAATCAAGCTTCATATGTAAAATCGCTATTAGAAGATAGGGGTTTTATTAATATAGAAATTATAAGAGATTTGCAGGGTTTAGATAGAGTTGTACTGGGAAGGTTATAGAGAGGAGTTATATGAAGGTTTTATTTGATATATTTATTACTTTTTTTAAAATAGGAGCATTTAGCTTTGGTGGAGGCTATGCTATGATTCCTTTAATACAAAAAGAGGTAATTGAAGTACATAATTGGATTTCTAGTTCACAGTTTATAGATATCGTTGCTATATCTGAAATGACTCCAGGCCCAATTGCAGTAAATTCAGCTACTTTTTTAGGATATAAAGTTGCTGGCATAGCTGGGTCTGCCTTTGCTACAATTGGTGTTACCTTACCCTCATTTATAGTAATGAGCTTGATTTTCCATTTTATAAATAAATTTAGACATTCGATTTATGTGGATTGGGCATTTAGAGGTATAAGGCCTGTTGTATTAGGATTAATAGCATCAGCAGCGGTGTCTGTAGGTCAGGCTGCCTTTATAGATTTAAGGTCAGTAATGATTGCTCTTTTTTTATTCTATATAGTTACATTTAAAAATTTTAATGCTATTTTAGCTATTGTCTTAGCTGGAGTATTAGGAGTCATATTATACTAAGGAGGGAAAGCTATGCTATGGAGTATGTTTATAACATTTTTTAAAATAGGAGCTTTTACCTTCGGAGGTGGGTATGCTATGCTTCCTATTATTCAAGAAGAAATTGTAAAAAAGAAGAATTGGATTGAGGAAAGTGAATTTATTGATGCGATTGCATTAGCTCAAGCTTCTCCAGGGCCAGTAGCAGTTAATACAAGTGTCTATTGTGGCCATAGATTAAGGGGATATCCTGGAGCCATAGTCTGTGCTTTAGGAACTATTTTACCATCTTTTATCACTATCTTATTAATTGCTATGTTTTTTTATGAGTATAGGGATAATCCAATAATTGACAAGGTATTTATGGGGATTAGGCCTGCAGTAGTTGCTTTAATCCTATCTGCTGTTTATAAAATATGGAAGAAATCACGATTTGGGGTTGATAAATTACTTGTAGCCATTGTTAGCATTGTGCTAATTATAGCATTAGATATAAGTCCAGTATGGCTAGTTTTAGCAGGTGGATTAGGGTCTATAGCTGTTAATAAAGTGAAGAATAGAAGGTAGCTGGCAGTACTTCATTCCGACTATAAGAGAGGGTTGGGTTTTAATTGTGAATTGTGCATTGTGAATTGATTATAGTTGTTATTTGTCAACTTATATATTATAATAAAAGATGGATAAATTTGATTAAGTTTGTAATCAGTTAAGATGAACTTTGGTAGGAACTAAATATTTAATTGTTCATATCCACGCGGATGGGTACACAGATGCTCACTGTTCATTGTTCGTTGTTAGCTGTTCACTGAAATATTAGAAGGGGTTGTATATTAGTGTCAGATAATTTAGCTTTTGTTGAAGAAAAATTTAAAGAGCTTGAAGAAAAGATCATGGACCCTAATCTTATCAATGAAGATCGTGAAGAATGGCAAAGAGTTATGAAAGAACATGCCGATTTAGAGCCTATTGTTTTGAAATATAGAGAATTAAAAGAAACAGAAAAGCAACTTGAGGACTCGAAAGAAATGCTTTATGAAAAGCTTGATGATGAGATGAAGGAACTAGTTAAAGAAGAAGTAAAAATTCTTGAAGAAAATTTAGAAAAGTACCAAGAAGAACTTAAGATATTGTTACTTCCTAAGGATCCTAATGACCACAAAAATGTTATTGTAGAAATTAGGGGCGGTGCAGGAGGAGACGAAGCAGCATTATTCGCTGGGACATTGTTTAGAATGTATGTCAGATATGCTGAGAGAAATAATTGGAAAGTTGACATTATGAATACTAATGAAATAGGCATAGGTGGTTATAAGGAAGTTATCTTTATGATAAATGGTAAAGGTGCCTATAGTCGTTTAAAATATGAATCAGGAGTCCATAGGGTACAAAGGGTTCCAGAGACAGAAGCAAGTGGTAGAATTCATACATCTACAGCAACAGTTGCTGTATTGCCAGAAGCAGAAGATATTGATATTGACATAGATCCAAATGAAATAAGAGTAGATGTTTTCCGTTCATCAGGAAATGGTGGTCAGTCTGTAAACACAACAGATTCAGCTGTTAGACTAACTCATATACCTACTGGAATTGTTATATCATGCCAGGATGAAAAGAGTCAATTAAAAAATAAAGATAAGGCAATGAAGATATTAAAATCTAGACTATATGACATGAAATTGTCAGAACAAAATGCAGAAATTGCAGACATGAAGAGGGGTCAAGTAGGTACAGGAGATCGTTCAGAAAGAATCAGAACATATAATTTTCCTCAAGGTAGGGTTACTGATCATAGGATTAATTTGACATTGCACAAGATAAATAGCTTTATTGACGGAGATTTAGATGAAATGATAGAAACCCTTATCACTACAGATCAAGCTCAAAAATTACAACAAATGGAATAATAGAGGGTAGTGCCCTCTATTTTTTATATAAAGAAGGGTGAAATATGGAAACAAAAGTCATTCGAATTGACCATGACCAAATTGATGTGAATCTTATTAAAGAAGCTGCAAATCTCATAAAAGAGGGTAAAATTGTAGCTTTTCCTACAGAAACTGTGTATGGGTTGGGAGCTAATGGATTAAATGAAAAAGCAGTAAAAGGACTTTTCGAGGCTAAGGGACGTCCCCAAGACAATCCATTGATATTACATATAAGTAGTATTGACCAATTAAAAACATTAGTCTTAGAGGTACCAGATATTGCCTATGAGTGTATTAATAGATATTGGCCTGGACCTTTGACCATGATTTTTAAGAAGAGTGAAATTGTACCATATGTGATTACAGGAGGGCTTGAAACTGTAGCCATTAGGATGCCAAACAATAAAATAGCTTTAGAGTTAATTAGCCAAGCAGGTGTACCACTAGCAGGCCCATCAGCTAATTTATCAGGAAGACCAAGTCCTACTAATGCATTACATGTTATAAATGATTTATCAGGAAAGATAGATATGATAATAGATGGTGGGGAAACTGGAGTAGGATTAGAATCAACGGTTCTTGATCTTACTGGAGAAGCCCCTATGATTTTAAGGCCAGGCGGGGTTACATTTGAAAATTTGAAAGAATTTATACCAGATATTCTTCAAGATTTAGGAACTATTATTGTAGATGATTCAATTATTCCAAAATCACCAGGTCAAAAATACACCCACTATGCACCTAAAGCTGATATGTATGTTTTTACAGGAAGCAAGGATAATGTAATAAAGAATATCCTTAATCAAGCTGAGGAATATATAAGTCAAGGAAAGAAAGTAGGAATAATGGCAACAATAGAAACAAGAAGTATGTATGATAAAGGCACAGTTTTAACAGTTGGCTCTCGAAAAGATATGACTACTATTGCCGCAAATCTATTTAAAGTTCTTAGAATGTTTGATGATGAGAAAGTAGATGTAATTCTTGCTGAGGGTGTAGAAACTGACCATATAGGAAGTGCAATTATGAATAGGATGATGAAAGCATCGGGAGGAAAGTTAATTAATGTCTAGAGGTGAGTTATGAAAATTTTAGTGGTCTGTACAGGCAATACTTGTAGGAGTCCAATGGCTGAAGGAATATTAAAATATCTAGCAGATAAAAAGAATTTAAATATAAAGGTTAGATCTGCAGGGATTATGGCTTTTGTTGGAGATAGTGCCTCTGATAATTCAGTCAGTATCTTAAAGGATATGGGTATTGATATATCCAATCACAGATCAAGTTTGGTTAATGATTATATGGTAGATGAATCGGATATAATTTTAACTATGACAAGTTCTCATAAGGATATCCTAATCAAACGATTTGCAAATGCAAGGAATAAAACTTTTTTATATAATGAATATGCATATGGAAAATACACAGATATATCAGATCCTTTTGGTGGCAACATATATAGATATGAAAAGACCAGAGATGAGATATATAAAGCTTCAGAAGCGATAATTGAGAAGATAGCTAATAAGTAATAGCTATTCCTTATTCCCTGTTAGCTGTAACCTAAATTAAGAGGAGGAAAACTAATGAAAATAGGCATTGGTAGTGACCATGGTGGGTTTGAATTAAAAGAACATATTAGAGAGTATTTAGAAAATAATAATATTGAGTATGTGGACTATGGAACAAAAAGCAAGGATTCTGTAGATTATCCTGACTTTGGAAAGGCTGTTGCTGAGGGAGTTATGGCAGGAGAAGTTGACAGAGGAATAGTGGTTTGTGGAACTGGTATAGGCATATCAATAGTAGCCAATAAGGTAAAGGGAATCAGATGTGCTTTATGTTCAGATACATATTCTGCAAGAATGAGTATGGAACACAATAATGCTAATATGCTTGCCCTTGGTGGAAGAGTTTTAGGTATAGATTTAGCGCTAGAAATAGTTGAAGTTTGGCTAAAAAGTGAATTTCAAGGTGGAAGGCATGAAAGAAGAGTAAAAAAAATTAGTGATATAGATTGCTAGTTGTGATATAATTCTAAAAGGTATTTTAAGTTGGAAGGGAGAGATATGATGTCAAAGGTTATAGTGTTCGATCATCCGTTAATAAAGCATAAGCTGACATTCATAAGAGACATAAATACTGGTTCAAAAGAATTTAGAGAATTAGTTACAGAAATTTCTACTCTTATGGGATATGAGGTTACTCGAAATATGCCTCTTAAAGAAATTGAGATAGAAACCCCTATGGGTAAAACAAAGTCTCAAGTTATTGCAGGTAAAAAAGTGGGACTTGTTCCTATATTAAGGGCTGGATTGGGAATGGTTGACGGAATGTTAAATTTGCTACCTGCAGCTAGAGTAGGGCATATTGGTTTGTATAGAGACCCTGAGACATTTAAACCTGTGGAGTATTATTGCAAATTACCTCAAGATGTAAGTGAAAGAGAACTAATATTGTTAGATCCAATGTTAGCTACAGGTGGTTCTGCTGTTGCAGCTATTCAGTTTTTAAAGGATAGGGGAGCAAAGTCAATTAAATTAGTGAATTTAATTGCAGCACCTGAAGGAATTGAAGCTGTACAAAATGCTCATCCTGATGTTGATATTTATGTTGCTTCGATAGATGAAAGATTAGATGACCATAAATATATTGTACCAGGTTTAGGAGATGCAGGAGACAGATTATTTGGAACAAAATAAGTAGGAGGAACAGGTCATCTGTTCCTCTTGAAATTACTACTATACAAGTTGTATTAGTTGCAAAATAAGGGGTAAACTCTATAAGTGTAAATGGTTTTCCTAAAGCTTAAAGGAGCGAATATTAATGCGAGGAATAATTATTCCATTTTTTGTAGCGATTTTTTTGGCATTTTTCTCTACACCTTTAGTAATGAAATTGGCATTCAAGATTGGTGCTATTGATATACCAAAGGATGATAGGAGAATACATAAACAGCCAATGCCTTTAATAGGGGGATTGGCTATATATATGGGAGTTATAATATCAAGCCTTATGTTTTTGCCAGTGGATAAAACACTAATATCAATACTCTTAGGTGGAACCTTAATATTGATTTCAGGTATAATTGATGATTTAAGAGGTTTAAGCCCTAGATTAAAAATGCTTTTCCAGCTCTTAGGTGGAATTTGCTTGTTAATCGGAGATGTAAAAGTTGATTTTATAACAAACCCTTTTTCAACTGTAAATGAAATATTTTACTTAAACTACTTGTCCATACCTATTACATTGTTTTGGGTAGTTGGAATTACCAATACTATAAATTTAATCGATGGACTTGATGGCTTAGCAGCAGGTGTTGCTATGATTTCAAGCCTTTCATTTGCTATTGTAGCTGGGAAATTTGGTTATACTAATGTTATTATAATGTCTTCTATTCTTGCAGGTGCTTGCTTGGGATTTTTACCATTTAATTTTAATCCTGCAAAAATATTTATGGGAGATACTGGTGCACTATTTTTAGGCTTCATGCTTGCAGCCATATCCATAGAAGGTGTAATGAAGAGTGTGGCAACCATCGCAGTAATAGTCCCAATAATGATATTAGGAGTCCCAATATTTGATACAACCTTTGCTATCTGTAGAAGAATATTAAATGGGAAATCTATAACAACAGCAGATAAAGGACATTTACATCATAGATTGTTAGCAAAAGGCTATTCTCAAAGAAAAACGGTAATGATATTATATGGGATATCAGCAGTTTTTGTATTGTTTGCTGTTATAATTGCAAAAGCCAACAGTAATCAAGCTGTCTATTTGTCAGTAATATTATTTGTAGTTACTGTAATAGTGGGGCTTAAACTAGGGCTCTTTGGAACTAAGAAAAAATAGGAAGTGATATTTTTGAAAGTAATGTGCGTATTTGGAACTAGACCAGAAGCAATAAAAATGGCTCCAATAGTAAAAGTTCTTAAAAAAGAACCTGAAATTGAAACTATTGTTTGTGTAACTGCTCAACACAGAGAAATGCTTGATCAAGTGTTGAGCTTATTCAATATAGTGCCAGATTATGATCTTAATATTTTCAAATCTGGTCAAAGCTTAACTGAAATAACAACAAAGGCTATTATAGGCCTAGAAGAGGTAATAATAAAAGAAAAACCTGATGTTTTATTGGTTCAAGGTGATACAACAACAGTATTTGCAGGAGCATTAGCTGCATTTTATCAGAAGGTGAAAATTGGTCATGTGGAAGCTGGGCTTAGGAGTGGAAACCTTTATTCACCATATCCGGAAGAGGCAAATAGGAAACTAACAGGAATTTTAGCAAATTATCACTTTGCTCCAACTGAAAGAAACAGACAAAATTTACTTAAAGAAGATTATCCAGAAGAAGATATATTTATTACAGGTAATACTGTAATAGATGCTCTTCAGTATGCAATTAAGGAAGATTATACTTTTAATATACAAGAGTTAAATGACATAGATTATGAAAGTAAAAATGTAATACTCCTAACATCTCATAGGAGGGAAAATATAGGTAAGCCAATGGAAAATATATTTTCTGCAATAAGTGATATTGTGAAAAAGTATGAGGATGTTGAAGTGGTATTTCCTATGCATTTAAATCCTAAGGTAAGAGATGTAGCTTACAAGGTGTTTGGTGACAATTCTCGTATACATTTAATTGAACCACTAGATTATGAACCCTTTACAAATTTAATGGCAAAATGCCATATAATTGTTACAGATTCTGGTGGTTTGCAGGAAGAAGCCCCTACATTAGGTAAACCAGTTTTAGTAGTAAGGGAAGAAACTGAAAGACCAGAAGGTGTAGAAGCGGGAACAGCTAAACTTGTTGGAACTTCATATGATAGCCTATATGAAAACTTAGATTTGCTTTTAAGCAATGAAGCCGAATACGATAAGATGGCAAAGGCAGTTAATCCTTATGGTGATGGCAAGGCTTCAGAAAGAATAGTGGAAATACTTTTAGAGAATAAGTAATAGGGAACAACGAACAGTGAATAGTGAAGAATTAAGAACTAACAATTAGGCTTATGATAATAGAATGGAGTGAACATTTGAAGACTTGAATAGAATTCTTCAAGTCTGAAATAGTGAGCGTAGTTCTATCATCATAAGCCTTTACTTGGTATCAATGCATTGTTTAAAAATCAATTTTAATAAAAAACAGGTATTAAGGTATCCTTCTTTGGTAATACTTTTATTATAAGGGAAGGGTATTTTTTTGTTGAAATGTTTTGTCCCCCTTTACATTTTTTACAAAAGACCTTTCCCTTAATTAATAAAATTCTGGGAGGGTACAAATGAAAAAATATATATTATTCGTAATTATAATTTTATGTTTATTACCAATTTTAACATCTGCTACTTATTTGGAAGAAGATGATGTTCTATCAATCATATTAAAGGATATTGGTGGAGAATTTATTGAAGGGGATTTTAATGCTAATGGTATTATAGTAGAGAGTTTTTTATCTGAGGAAGAGCTAGACGATCTTGGTGAAGAATTAATAGTTTACTTTGGACTAATAGGTAAAGAAGGGACAAAGTATACAGAAGTTTCAACTAATAATTATATCAAAGAGAAAATTTTAGAAGATAATTATAGACAAGTTAGTTATTTTGGGTTCGATGAAAAATTAAATCCTATGACTATTATTTTAAGTTCATATTTAAATGTAGAAAATGAAAAAAGCGAAACTTACTTGTATATTAATTTGATAAATAACAAGCAAGATAATGAAATTAATGATATAATATTAACGGTGAAAAGTTTATTTAACAAATATGAGAAAAATGTAGAAATTAGTACTTGCATTATTGGTGGTATTAATGGTAAATTAAGTGGGGAGTATGTTAAAAATATATTCCCAAAGCTTTTACATAATATAAATGGCAAAATAGTAGATGTTTATGAGGATAATGAATTAATCTCTTATACAGCTTATACTGATAAAATTGAAGAATATATATTAGCTGGTGAAGATAGAATTAATCTTAATATTGCATTAAGATATAATGAATATGATAATAAAACTCTTATTTGGATTGGAACACCTATAATAACCAGCGGCTATTAAATAGGAGGAGATAATTTGGAGAAAATAATGGTGGAGAAAAGCCTTCACTTAAAGGGTAATGTTAGAGTAAGTGGAGCTAAGAACTCGGCACTACCAATATTAGCTGCTTCTTTATTGGGGACAGAAGATATAATACTTGAAGATGTTCCTAAGTTAAAAGATGTAGAAATAATGTGTGAGGTATTAACATCCCTAGGAGCAAAAGTCAAATATTTAGACAGAGATGTTATTAAAATAAATTCTGCTAATATCAATAATTATGAAACTAGTTATGAATTAATGAGTAAGATGAGGGCTTCCTTTTTGGTTATGGGGCCACTTTTGACACGCTTAGGGAAAACAAAAAACTCCTTACCAGGAGGATGTGCTATAGGGACTAGGCCTATAGACTTACATTTAAAAGGTTTTAGAGCATTAGGAGCTGTCATTGATGTAGATCATGGTAATATAAGTGCATTTGCAGACAAATTAATTGGAGATAAGATTTATCTAGACTTTCCTTCTGTGGGAGCAACTGAAAATATTATGATGGCTGCTGTATTGGCAGAAGGAGAAACCATTATTGACAATGCAGCCATGGAACCAGAAATTGTAGATTTAGCTAATTTCTTGAATAAACTTGGTGGAGATATTAAAGGAGCAGGAACTTCGACTATTAGAATTAAAGGAGTTAAAAAACTAGCTGGTGGAAGACATCAAATTATTCCAGACAGAATAGAAGCAGGTACATTTATGGTAGCCGCTGCAATTACTAATGGCGATATTGTTGTAGAAAATGTTATTTCAAATCATATAAAGCCGGTTATAGCAAAATTGAAAGAAATTGGTTGTACAGTTATAGAAAATGGAGATAGCATAAGGGTAATAGGCACTGACAATTTACAAGCAGTTGATATAAAAACTTTGCCATATCCTGGTTTTCCAACTGATATGCAAGCGCAATTTATGGCCTTGATGACCATATGTAAGGGAACAAGCGTTGCTATTGAAACAGTATTTGAAAACAGATTTATGCATGTTGATGAATTAAAGAGAATGGGAGCAGATGTGAAAATTGATGGCAGATCTGCCATAGTACAAGGAACTAGCAGTTTAACAGGAGCACCTGTTAAGGCTACAGATTTAAGAGCAGGAGCAGCTTTAATTTTAGCAGGTTTAGTATCCGATGGGGTAACAGAAATAGACAATATTTATCACATAGATAGAGGATATGACGGTATTGAGAAAAAGTTTAGCGATTTAGGAGCAAAAATTTATAGAAAAAGTTTTGAATTAGTGAATGTTTAAAATGCAATAATGAACAATTCACAATTCACAATGCACAATTAAAACAAAATAAAATTAGATAATTAATAATTTGCAATTATTATAATAGTAAAAAGAGAAGATTTTTCTAAGAATCTTCTCTTTTTTGTTGTTATTCTAAGGTGGCCTAGCTTGCTATCAAGTTGTAGAAGCAAGGGTTTTAACCCGATAGAATGACCTAAACAATTGTGAACTGTGAATTGACACAAGAACTATTTCTGTTCTATTAGCTAATCCTCATTCATAGTATTTATTATACTGGGGAGATGAGGGGATGATATGAGAAGATTAGTGATTTACTTGTTTTCGGTCTTGATAATAACTATTATTATGCCAACAGTTATTGTTAAGACCATTAATTTTGTACCTAGAGAGAACGCTGTATCAGGGGAAGGCTTTGATAATAACAATAGGGAACCAGCTAAAATCATAATATCAGATCAAGCTAAAAACAATAGGAAAAACCTTATAGATACTATAAGAGTTTATAACCCCTACAATGATAAGGTGTTGGAACTTGACTTAGAAGAGTATATTAAGGGAGTGGTATCTGCAGAGATGCCAGCAGAATTTCACATTGAAGCTTTAAAAGCTCAGGCAATAGCCGCCAGGACTTATGCAGTAAGTAGAAGTATAAAATACGACCAAGAAGGTCATCCTGATCATAAAAAAGCCCCATTATGTATAGGGGTTCACTGTCAAGCATATTTATCCTTAGATGAACTAAAAAAAATACATGGTGAGGAATGGGAAGAAAAATATTGGAGTAAAATTTCAGAGGCTGTAGAGTCTACAAAAGGAATACTAATATATTACCAAGGACAAATCATAGAACCCCTTTATCATTCTACAAGTGGCGGAATGACTGAGGATGTTGTAAATGTTTACTCGCAAGATTTACCATATCTAAAATCTGTTATTAGTCCTTTTGAAGAAGAATCACCTAAGTTCAAGAGCATTACTACTATGACTGGGGATGAATTTGTTAATAAAATAAGCGAAAATTATTCTAATGCAGCTATAACCCTAGAAAATTTCTATGAGAAAATAAAGCTTATTGAGAAAACTAATAGTGGAAGAATCAAGAAAATTGCAATTGGTAATGTAATAATAGATGGCACAAAATTTAGGGAATTATTTGGACTTAATTCAACAAATTTTATTATAGCTTATGATAAGGATTTAAACATTATTGATATAACTACTTATGGCTATGGTCATGGAGTTGGAATGAGTCAATGGGGAGCAAATGGCATGGCTAATAAGGGGAGTAATTATTTAGAAATCCTTGAGCATTATTATTCGGGAGTTGAAATTAGATAGGAGGAAACTCCTATCTTTTTTATAAGAACACTAAAAAATACTCTTACTGTTCTTTTTATCATGAGCTTAGATTTCTTTTATATATTACTTAGAGAAAAATTATTTAAATATTTTCCGCCATATGTATTAATTTCTACATTGTGGAAATAATACTACTATTGGAGGTGGAGAAGTGAAAGAAAAAATTATAACTTTTTTAAGGCAAAATGGATTTTTACTCATTCTTTTTATTTGTGTTTGTGTAGTGGCAGCAGGAACAATATATGTTTCAACAAGTGAACTAAGGGAGGCTAGGAATGGAGCAGATGAAGAGTTAGTAATTCTAGAAGAAATAGAAAATGAAGATTATGAAAAGGCTTCAACTCCTGAGAATATCGAGGTATCACATATAGATGGAGTCCCTAATGAAGAAATACTCAATAATAATGAGTTAGATGATGAACTAGTAAATGAAAATGAAGTTGTTGAAACATCAACTGAAGAGATAGAAAGGATTGAGTTCATAGATGATTATGAGGAAGAAGATGATGATGAAGACAAGAACTTAGTAATGGATGAAGAGAAGGCAAGGTTCTTGCCTGTAGATGGGGAAATTATAACAAGTTTTTCAGACGAAAAATTGATATATTCTACCACACTAGATGAATGGAGATATCATGGTGGAATTGATATTAAAGCTCCTATAGGAGCAGAGGTAAAAGCCCCTTTAAGTGGCACGGTTAAGGAAGTAATTGAGGATGACTTATGGGGAATATGTATAATTATTGATCATGGCAATGGTTTAGAATCAAAATACTCAAATTTAGGAACTAAAGAAATGGTAAAAGCCGGGGTTAATGTAAATGCTGGAGATTCCATAAGTGTCGTAGGCGATACTGCAAAAATTGAAATGAAAATGGAGCCACATTTACATTATGAAGTAAGTAAAGATGGTTTAAAGATTGATCCACGTTCTATTACTGAGTAAATACGCATAAGTATGTATTAAAAGTCCTTAAATAGAAGGGGGTTAAAAAGGTGAAAGATTATATAGAGGAAAGAGCTTTAGAGATTGCCAAATATATACTTAGTGAAAAGGCTACAGTCAGACAAGCAGCTTCAGTATTTGGAGTTAGTAAGAGCACTGTACACAAGGATGTAACTGAGCGTCTTCCAAAGATAAACCCTCTTGTGGCATCTATGGTAAAGGAAATTTTAGAAATTAACAAAGCCGAACGTCATATAAGAGGCGGGAAAGCAACTAAATTAAAATATGAGACTGTAAAAGCTGAATAGGTTCCAGGGGCTGGGACCTTTTTCATGTTTTTGTTGTAACTGGACCTATGATTATGTATAATAAATTTAAATGTATTTTTTGGTAGAATTATTGTTGTCTAATTTTACAATTCGATATATAAATTCTATGGAGGTTGAAAGTTGGATACCTATTATTTACATAATCATATTCATGTTGTTAAAGGTGCAAAAAAACATTGTATTTATGATCTGAAAAAAAGGCGTCTTTATTCCATTAATCAATCAGGTTTAAATATGATTAATCATTTTTTATCACCAAAGGAAAAAGAGCTTTCTATGTCTGAAAATACTTTTCTAAAAGAACTTTTGGATTATGAAATTCTAACAATAGAAAATAAGGCGTTTAATAAAGCAATCATAAAAAAGGCAAACATAACATTTGCATGGATTGAAGTTACCAAGTCTTGTAATCTTCGTTGTATTCATTGTTATAATGAGGCTGAATATCATGAGTATTCAAATAGCATAATGAAGTTCTCGGATTTTTGTTATGCCGTTGATATGTTAGAAGATATGGGGGTAAGGCGCATCCAATTAATTGGAGGGGAGCCTTATGTTCTTGGGGACAAGCTATCTAAAATGTTAAGGTATATAAAAAATAAGTTTGAGTTTATTGAAATATTTACTAACGGCACATTGATAAAGGACAATGATATTAAGGAGTTAATTGATAATAATATTAGCCAAGTAGCTTTGTCTCTTTACTCTAATATTCCTTCTGAACATGATAAGGTAACAAAGTCAATGGGGTCCTATAATAATCTTACATGCACAATAGAACTATTAAAAGAAAATGAAATTCCTTTCCGTGTTGCAAATGTAAGAATGAAAGATATAGAAGTTGGTGAAAACCATATTGGGACTCTTCATCCTAAGTCTGGATATGATTTTGTAAGGTTGTCAGGAAGAGCGAATTTGGACCTATACGATAAAGATTTACTAAAACAAAAATTAATTACTAAGAAACATTTTCAAAAAAAGATAACTCCCAAGGCTATAGAAAAAAATATGCAAGGACATAATTGCTTTTCAAATAGATTATATATTGATGTGGACTTAAATGTTTATCCTTGTGTTATGGAGAGAAGGGTAAAACATGGGAATATTAAAGAAGACAAGTTAAAAGATATTATCAAGCATAATCTTATAGACTTTACGAAAGATCAAGTGAATGAATGTAAGCATTGCGAATATCGTTATGCTTGCCATGATTGTCGACCTGATTCCCTTAATGGAGATTTAAGAGAGAAACCATGGTATTGTACATACAACCCATATGATGGGGAGTGGTATGATATAGATGAATTTATAAATGGATTGGGGGTGTAAACATGATTGAGCTTCTAACTATTGAGGATGTTGTAGAAGAGGAAATACATATGACTAGCGGTTGTTATCCACTGGATACAGATGGTTGTTACCCAGATGACTGTGGACCTGTTAATGGTTGTGGCCCCTATTGCAGGCCTTGGTAAATTGAATTATTAAAAATCTACCCTTAAAATAAATGGGTAGATTTTTTTTAGAAGAAAACATTTTATTGTTCAGGCTTATTAATTATGAAAAATTTATGAATAGTCTACGATTAAACGTAATTTTACATTGTCTTCCATGGTTATATTTGATAATATATGATATGGAATACTTAAATAGTTCTAGATAAAAAGGATTTTGGATATTTATGTAGAATTTATTAATTACGGTATCAAAGGAGGGATAATGTGGCAGCTCTAAGAACAGATGTTGGAATTGACCTAGGAACAGCAAGTATTTTAGTATATATCAAAGGAAAAGGAGTTGTTTTAAAAGAGCCTTCTGTTGTAGCTATAGATCAATATACTAATAAATTTTTAGCTGTAGGTGAAGATGCTAGAAAAATGCTTGGTAGAACCCCTGGAAATATTGTTGCCTTACGTCCACTAAAGGATGGAGTAATCTCTGATTATGATATTACTCAAAGAATGTTAAAATATTTTATTCAAAAAGCTTTAGGCAGAATGATTTTAAAACCAAGATTGATAATATGTGTTCCTAGTGGAGTTACCGAAGTAGAAAAAAGAGCGGTAATAGAGGCGAGTAATGAAGCTGGAGCAAGTAAGACTTACTTAATTGAAGAGCCAATTGCTGCTGCTATAGGAGCAGGACTAGATATTACAGAGGCAAATGGCAATATGATAGTGGATATAGGCGGTGGAACTACAGATGTAGCAGTTATTTCTTTAGGGGGCATTGTCTTAAGTGAATCCATAAAAATTGCTGGTGATGATTGTGATGATGCCATTACCAGATATATTAGAAAAAGATATAATATGATGATAGGTGAAAGATCTGCAGAAGAACTAAAGTTAAATGTAGGTTGCGCATATCCATATGATGAAGAGAAATTCATGAATGTAAAGGGGAGAAACCTACTTACAGGGCTTCCTATGAATGTTGAAGTAGGATCTTCAGATATGCTGGAGGCATTAAAAGAACCTGTTCAAGAAATAATTGAAACTATCCATGAGGTTCTAGAAAAAACACCTCCTGAATTAGCAGCTGATATTAGCACTCGTGGTATACTGATGACTGGTGGCGGATCCCTTCTTTATGGAATGGACAAGCTTATCCAAAAGACAACAGGTATTACCACTAAAGTTGCTGAAAATGCTGTAGAATGTGTTGCCATTGGAACAGGGAAGTCCCTTGATTGGGTAGAGGTACTAGAAAAGAATTCGGATGAAGGAAGAGCATCTAGATATAGATAAGAAAAAGATTTAGGAGACCCTAAATCTTTTTCTGTTTTAATATAGTTTATTTATTTCATAGGTTATTTTGTTGGCATTTACTACAAATTCAACTACTGCAATATTCTTTAAATCTTCACTGCTTGTTATTTGATTAGTATTTAAACTAATATATCTTACACCATCGATTAAATCACTATTTGTATTGTTTCCACCATAAACTACAAATACATTTTTGCCCTTTGCCTTGGCCTCTACAAGTTTTGAATGTAGGAGGTCTGCTTCTAGTGTATCTTTAAAACCATTAGAACCAAATATAGGTGTTGGTAGGAAGAGTACAAAATTTGTTTCAGTTCTATTTTCCAGATCATTAATTAGCTTAGCCCATTGGCTTGAATCAGTAGCTCTTATACCACCATTTGATGAATTAATATTGAAGAATAGAGTGTCCGTGTGTTTAGTTACACTATATGCATTAGTGGTGTCAACTATTGAGTTATTGCCTAATTCATTTTTGAAATCTTCAGAGCCACCATTTAATAGTACGGTAATTGCACTATCTGAAACTATTGATTTTATTCTACTAATAGTATCAAGACCTACTATTTCTTCCAGTCCCTTTGGTTCTCTTGTAACTACAAATGAAAAACCATTTTTATCAAGGTCTTGTTTTGTTCTTAATTCATCCTCAACCACAGTCGGAGTAGGCAATTCTAAATTTCCAATAGGTGTTGGATAATAAGCTGTTAATTCGTCTAATAATATACTTCCACTTGGAATTTTGTTAGCATCCGTTTCTACCGCATATATTCTTTCTAGAGTAATTGGATAAGATACTGTTTTCGGTATATCAGCAGTAACATATTGCCATTCACTAGAACTTAATGACTTGATAAAATCCAATATATGTTCCTTACCACTAGCATCCCTTATGGTGCCCCTTAACCAGATGCCATTTCCATCTCCTTTTACCCAAAGTCCAAGTTTTTGTGGCTTTTCTTCTAAAGTAATACCTGGTTTATCATTTTCAGTAAAGTTTATATAGGCAGCTCTAGTGTTTGTAGCTTGAGTGAAATCATAGTTTAAGTTCAAGCTATAATTTCCTTGGTACTTGTCTTCACTTAAACTTAAATTAGCTGTGACTGTATCAGGATATGAGGAAGGATTTATACCTTCTAATGTTTCAAAACCTGATACAAATTGAGCTTGTGAACCAACTGAAACTAAGATGTTCTCAACACTATTGCCAAGATAAACTGAGATTGCACCGCCTGTAGGCTGATCTACACTGTAGAAGGATCCATCTCTGATTTCTCCTATATTTCCGAGAATATTGAAGACAATATCATCCATATATACTTTTGCTTTTGTACCATTTTTATCTTTTCCATAGAAGTCACCAAAAGTGTATTGACTATTAGTATCAATATTTATTTCCTTGTTATTAGTTTCTAAATCAACAACAGGACCTAATACTTCTATATCTATTTCACTAGTTTTTCCATTGTACTTAGCTATAATTTTCCCATTTCCTGATGAGCTTGCTCTAAACTTATTTCCTTCAAATGAGCCTTCTATACCTGATGTGGAGAAGGTGATGCGATCTTCATTAAGAGCAAGTGGATTATGATTTTCGTCATATCCTTTAACATTAAAATACCTAGTAGTATTTTCAAACATTTTTGTTTCGTCAGTGCTTATTCTAATATAGGATAGTTTTCCTACTGGTGCATCTGAAAATACCCCAACAGAGTTTACTATAGATCGTTGACTTCCTTCAGAAGGTTTATTGACAACTGTAGCTTTTTCTTGATCTTTAGCTTTAATAGCCATTGTAGTAGAACCGCCACCGTCAAGATTCATACCATTATAGGCCCCAAGTTCTCTTAATATAGCACCTAACATTTCTTGGCTTACCCCTACAAATGAAGAGCCTCTACCATCAATAGTTACTAATATTATTTCACTACTATCTCTATTGATACCTATTCCAGTACGAGGTTCAAGACCTTTATTAATAATATTAGTAAGAGTTGTTTGCCCATTGTTTAGAACTATACTGCCACCACCGATAGCAAACTTAATATCATTTACATCTGGAGTAGTTGATATTTCCAGGGAGACTTGATCTCCTATTTCAAAGGAATCTAGGGCATTTGTTCTTACTGATAGTACGTATGAATTATCAGTAGTAGGTATAGTAAAGGGGTCTCCACCTATCCTTTTATCAACAACCATACCATTTACAACTAATATCTCTGTTAGATCTTGACGATAAGTATTCCCTGGAGACTTATCTCCCCAATACTTATTAAGAAGTTTTACTTCGCTAAAATAAGTGTCAACCTTATTAATTGCACCAATAAAAGCTTGAGTCCCTTTAGAATTGTTAAGGGCAGTCATCTTATTATCTAAATAAGTTATAGATGCATTATTATTACTATCTAAGAAGAAAGTAGGGAGAGCTTGTGCAAAATTAAAGTGTGAAGTTGAAATTAGTTCTCCATTATTTATAAGTGGTCCCAGGGAAGATGCTACAGGCTGATAATTAAAGTAATCAGCATTTACTGCAGCTACAGCATTATAAGTATCAACTAAGTTACTGACTGTACTTCTCTTAGGTATTCCATCAGGATTAATAAGTCCCTTAATTTCAACATAAGGATTAGTTAAATCGACTCTTGTAACATTTATGTTCCACCAGCCATCATTAGTAAATCTTAGTATATGTTCATGTACAACACCTGAAGCAATATTCTCTGAACTAGAAGTTTCATATATAGTTGCAGGCATTGTAACAGCAATTTCATTAGCAAAGACAGGTCCTGTGTAAGCAAACAAGCTAGTAGCGGCTAATATTGATAGTATCATTTTTTTCATTCTTCTTCTCATAACATCACCTTTCTT
>JAAYNS010000099.1 GCA_012520755.1 Tissierellia bacterium | reverse complement strand
GGTTCTACCATTGGCCCTATATCATCAACCCAATTGGATATTTCCTCAGTAGATATCGGAAATCCTATACTTGGAATGCACTCCATAAAAGAGTTAGGCGGAGTAAGGGACCATTTTAATATATATAGGTCATTTAAGAAATTTTATGAATTATAAAATAAAGGACGAACTAGCAATCATGCTAGTTCGTCTCAATTTACCCAATATTTATTTCTATACATTAAATCTAAAGTGTACTACATCTCCGTCCTTCATTACATATTCTTTACCTTCAATACGCAGTAGCCCTTTTTCTCTAGCAGTAGCCATGCTTCCACCTATTGCCATTAAATCATCATAAGTTATAACTTCTGCTCTAATGAAGCCTCTTTCTATGTCTGAGTGGATTTTACCTGCTGCTTGTGGTGCAAGGGTACCTTTCTTAATAGTCCATGCCCTAGTTTCTATTTCTCCTGTTGTTATAAAGCTTATAAGGCCTAGTAGGGAATAACTTGCCTGAATTAGCTTATCAAGACCAGACTGTTCTAATCCTAAGTCACTTAAAAATTCTTTTCTCTCATCTTCATCTAGTTGAGAAATTTCTTCCTCAATAGCAGCACTAACAATAACAGCTTCTGATTTTTCTGAAAGGGCAAACTCTTTTACCTTTTCTGCATAATCATTTGTTCCATTGTTCGCCAAGTCATCTTCAGAGATATTTGCCACATAAATAACTGGCTTTGAGCTTAGAAGTGTATATGATTTCATTAGTGTTTCCTCTTCTTCACTTAGGGACATTGTTCTTATGGACTTTCCTTCTTCAAGAGTTTTCATAGTTCTCTGAATTAGTTCAACTTCAGCAAGCAAGGATTTATCCCCTTTAGCTGCCTTTTGGGTTTTTTCCAGTCTTCTCTCCAAAAGCTCCAAATCAGAAAGCATTAATTCTATATTTATAGTTTCAATATCTCTTATAGGGTCTATATTACCATCAACATGAACTACATCTGCATCTTCAAAACATCTGATAACATGAACAATTGCTTCAACTTCACGAATATTTGAAAGGAATTGATTCCCTAGTCCTTCTCCTTTACTAGCTCCTTTAACAAGTCCTGCAATATCATAGAATTCTATTGCTGTTGGTACTACTTTCTTTGATTTACTAATCTCAGATAGTTTATTTAATCTTTCATCTGGTACTGCTACAACTCCTACATTTGGCTCTATAGTACAGAATGGATAATTTGCAGATTCTGCACCTGCATGTGTTATAGCATTAAAAAGTGTGCTTTTACCTACATTTGGTAGGCCTACTATTCCTAATTTCATCTATTAAACCCCTTCTTAATTAATTCAATATATATTAACTTACTTATTATAACATTAAAATTCATAATTAGTCTATGAACTTTATTTGTAGTATAATAAAAACTAAGATAAAATATTTATTATTCACATACAGGAGTGTGTGTTTTATCATTGTTGGGCTTTACTCAATTAAGCCCTTGCAAACAGTAAGGATAAAAGAAGATTGTTATTAAAGGTTTGGAGTGTTATATATATGGAAAATAAAATAAGAAATAATGCAGGTGAAGGATGTGAGATACTAGTTCCCTTCAACGAAAGAAAAGCTCTAAGGGATATAGAGAGGAGTATTATAAAGACATATAGAAAACATATATGGAGTAAATTCGTAAAGGCCATAAAGGAGTATGAATTAATTCAGGACAAAGACAGAATAGCTGTTGCAATTTCAGGTGGCAAGGACAGTTTATTATTAGCTAAGCTTTTTCAAGAACTATCTAAACATGGGAATCAAAATTTTGAAGTAGAATTTATTGCTATGGATCCAGGTTATCATACTGAAATAAGAGACTTGCTTGAGGATAATTGTGACTACCTACAAATCCCAGTTAAGATTTTTGATGCAGATATATTTCAAGTAGCTGACAAGATAGCTGGTGATTATCCATGCTATATGTGTGCCAGGATGAGAAGGGGGGCTTTATATGGCAAGGCTCAGGAATTAGGTTGTAATAAACTAGCTTTAGGACATCATTTTAATGATGTTATAGAAACTGTGATGCTTAATATACTTTGCGCAGGTAATTTTAAGACTATGATGCCAAAATTAAAGGCAAAAAACTTTGAAAACATGGAATTAATAAGGCCTATGTATTTAATTGAAGAACAATATATTCAAAGATTTATACAAAATAGTGGTATTTGGCCACTTAACTGTGCCTGTATGGTAGCGGCAAAAAAAATAGGTAATAAGCGTTATGAAATTAAAGAATTGATTGAAAGCTTGAAAGAAAACTTTGTTAATGTTGACATAAACATATTTAAGGCTGCTGAAAATGTGAATATGGATGCAATAATTGGCTGGGAAAAGGAAGGGAAGAAGCATTTGTTTTTAGATGACTATTAGTTAAAATTTTAGGAGGGGATTTTATGAAAAGTATTGGAATTATTGGAGGAATGGGACCTCTAGCTACATGTGATTTGTTTGGAAAAATCATAAATAATACTAATGCTAGAATTGATCAAGACCATATACATGTGTATATTGACAATAATACTGAAATTCCAGATCGCACAGCAGCTATTCTTTATGGTGGTAAAAGTCCGGTGGCCCAACTGGTTCGTTCTGCAATAAAATTGGAGTCAATGGGGGCAGATGCACTGATAATGCCATGTAATACAGCCCATTATTTTTATGATGAAGTCATTAAATATGTCAACATCCCAATGATTCACATGCCTAAGGAAACAGCAAGAGAGATTAAAGCAAACAAGTATAAAAAGGTGGCTATCCTAGCTACAGAGGGAACTTTACAATCTGGAATATATCAAAAAGCCTTCGATGAGGAAGAGATAAATTATTTAATACCTTCTGAAAGCCAGCAAAAACCTATTATGAAAATAATTTATGATGGGATTAAGGCTGGAAATTATGGTATTGATATAAGGGACTTTTATGATGTATTAGATGATATGTTTGATAAAGGGGCAGAAGCTGTTGTTTTAGCTTGTACGGAATTGCCTCTTGCTTTTGACAAGTTTGAAATTGATTATCCTAATATAGATCCTACTGAAATCCTTGCTAAAGCAGCAATAAGATTTGCTACTGAAAATCTATAATATTTAAATAAAACTTGCATTGATTTAGATATGTCTTATACATTTATCTTTGACAGTTGACCTATTATAAGGCCTAGAGTCTAGTGGATACAATTACTATTTCTCTAGTAACCGCCTTATTCAACTGTCAAAGATCTTTTTTTGTTATAGATAATATTTATATGGATTGAGCAGCCTATAAAATTATTCTATTTGTATAAAAAAGGTGCTGTTGTTATAATTAGCATGTTATTGTAGTGTAGAGAGTAGGTAAGTTATGTCTTGTTCAAGCAGTGATTTTATTTATATGGAGAATATATGCAAAAAATTTGGTAAATCAGAAGTTTTGAAAAATGTAACTGTTAAGATTGCAAGAAATAAGATTACCTCTGTAGTTGGTGATAATGGTTCGGGTAAAAGTACCCTTATAAAGATAATGTCCGGAACTTTAAAACCAAGCAGTGGATCAATATATATTGAAGGCAAGCATTATACATATCTGACTACTAAAATTGCTTATAATAATGGTATCTCAACTGTATATCAGGATTTATCTCTTGATAATTTCAGGGATGCTGTAGGCAACATTTTTCTTGGCATGGAAATTACTAAATATGGTTTTATATTGGATTACAAGGAAATGAACAGGCAGACTGAAAAACTTCTTCAGGGACTTAATATAAACATTCCTTATACTAATATTCCGGTAGGATACTTATCAGGTGGCCAAAGACAATCTATAGCCATAGCAAGGAGTATTTTCCAGGGGGAAAAACTCATTATTTTTGATGAGCCAACTGCAGCTATGGGAATTAAGGAATCTGAAGCAATTAACGCTTTAATTAAGTCATTGCCATCTAAAGGCTATACTGTTGTAATGATAAGTCATGATATAAATCAAGTATATGAAATATCTGATAGGATTTATATGCTGCGAAATGGACAAGTAATTAAGTATTCAGATAAAGAGGATATTACACTTAATGAAATAAAACAAAAGATAAAAGGGACATAAGAGATGAAGGATAGATTAAAATTCTTATATAATCAAAATAATAAAAAAGAAGGTATGGAAAAGTCTTTTACACAACTTCTTCTTTTTTTTGTTTTAATTTTACTTGTTATATTTTTATCGATTAAATCCCCATTTTTCTTTACATGGAATAATATCAGGAATATTCTAGATCAGACTTCCTTGCATTTAATTCTTGCAATTGGAATGACCTTTGTTATTTCAAGTGGAGGGATTGATTTGTCAGTAGGAAGCGTAGTTGCCCTGAGTGGAATAGCAATAGGGCTTATGCTGAAGTCTGGCATGCCAATAGTTATTTCTTCATTGCTTGGAATATTTGTAGGTGGGGTATTGGGTTTGTTTAATGGGATTTTGATTTCAGGATTAAAAATTGCTCCTTTTGTAGTAACAATCGGAAGCATGTCGCTTTATAGAGGTATAAGCCTTGTAATTACTGAAGGACAGCCTATTTATGGCTTTCCGGTTGAGTTTACATATTTTGGGAAAGGGAATTTTGGTGAAATAAACCCTCCTATAGTCTTGGCAGCTATTATTGTTTTAACAGCTTTTTTCCTAGATTAATTAGAGCTAATCAGGCAGGGGTTCCAGTTATAAATTTAGGGCCTGGTGTCAATATGGATGCTCTTGCAGAACAAGGTGGATATTTAGATGGTATAATTACAGTTGATTTTGTAAACCAGGGAAAAATGGTTGCAGAAGACATGTTAAACTATATGGCTGATGGTGGAAAGGTAGCTATAATTCAAGGAATCTCCGGAGCGGGACAAAGTGAAGGACGTACTGCAGGAGCAAAATCAGTATTTGAAAATACAGATGGAGTTGAATTAGTAAGTGTGCAACCAGGTGATTGGGACCGTAATAAGGCATATGACATAACAACTAATCTTATCCAAGCACATCCTGACTTAAAAGGTATATTTGCAGCTAATGATGTTATGGCTCTTGCTGCAGTGGAAGCATTAGAAGCAGCAGGTAAAAATGATGATGTTGTGGTTTATGGAGTTGACTTTACAGGAGAAGCACAAGAATCTATACTTGCAGGCAAGCTTGATGGATCTATAACATATTCACCTACAATTTATACGAAGGCAGGATTATTATTAGCCTTAAAGATTTCTCAGGGACAAGAAATCACAGAACCTGTATACTGCCCACTTGTAATAGTGAATAAAGATAATATACATGAATTTGACGGTTGGGAATAAAAAATGAAATATTTGGTTGAGACTGCTTTGCTTGGCCATGGCTTGATGTCAGTAGATGATGACTTGATCGTCTCCTCTTGGCCTGAAGATGCTTTGCTTGCCTGGGTAGAAGGAGGAAATATCACTATTGGTGATATATCAGAGTTCATACCTTCAAGAAAAAAGAGCAAGGATTGGGAAAGGCTTGATGGCTTAGCTGTTGAAAAAGAAGCTTATGTAGGGAAAAATGCTTTTTTGACTGCTTCCGCCACTATGGCAGTTGCAAAGAAGATTAATTGCAACATAGTTGTTACTGCGGGTATTGGAGGAATAGGAGATATTAAAACTGAAAAATTATCATACGATTTGCCTGCTCTTTCTAAAATGGGTATTACTTTAGTTGCAACTTCTCCAAAGGATATGCTGGATATCCCAGGAACATTTGATTATCTCCATGAAAATGGCGTTAATACATATGGTTATAATAGACAAGATTGCAATGGATACATTTTTGTCCTTGAGCCCGTGAAATTAAAGAAAAGAATTAGTGAGGCTGATTTGTCTAATATTCCTGCTGGCTGCAACTTGGTATTGAATTCAATTCCTGAGGATAGAAGGTTAAAAGACCTATCAATTCTAAGTAATGGAATTGCAGCAGGAAAGGAAGCTGAAAATAATGGTGACTACTACCATCCTGCTGTCAATGGATATTTTGATAAGTCAAGTAATGGTTTATCATCAATAATTCAATTAGAGTCTTTGATATCAAATATAAATATTGCAAAAAACATTACCATATCTTAAGAAGAAATCCGGGGATTAGCTCATAATTGAGCCTTCCCGGATTTTATTTATTATTAGAGAAAAAAAGATGGAGTCACTGATCTTGAAATCCTTTCTTAAGAAGGGATAAGATTTGCTACTGAAAATTTATAATATTTTAAAAAAAGCTTGCATTGATTTAAATTTGTGCTATACTCTAATAAAGAATTAGCATATCAGGTGATAATATGAAAATAATTGTTTTACCCATAATTGAATTAAATAAACATCATCATAGACCCTAGGGATTGTAACTTGAACTTTTAGTTCATAGATGCAAGCCCTATTTCCGTTTGAGAAATTCGGCTTGGTCTATGAAGGGTATTTAGAAAACCATATAGGCTTAGCCTATATGGTTTTTTTATATGTTTTTTTAATTATTAACAAGCTTAGAGAAAGTATTGGAATAATAGGAGGAGGTATAAGATGGGGTTTTCAAGTATTGAAGAAGAGTTAAGAGTACGGAGATTGAGGAAGGATATGGAGAGGATGGTGGAGGATTACTTTGAATCTAAAGGATTTAGCCTTATAGAGCCAGATATATTTCTAAATTATGATGATTTTTTGTTATCTAATTATAATTTTGATTCCACTAAAACAATAAAGGTTTTTGGCGGTAATTCCAAAATTTATGTATTAAGACCTGATATTACATTAAATATACTAGGGAAGATATTTGCTGGCTGGGAAGCTAATAATCCTCTGAAGATATACTACAACTCTAAGATTTACAGCAATTCTCCTGATGGAAGTATCGGACAAAACTATCAAGTAGGAGTAGAGTTTTTAGGAGAGGAAGCTTTAAAAGCCGATAAGGAGATATTTGAAATTGTAATTCACTTATTAGAAAATCTAAAAACTCCATATGTTCTGGAATTAGCATCAAGTTTATACCTAGATTCATATTTTGCAGACCTTAATCTTGATATGAAAGATGAAAAGACAGTAAAGAAACACATTAGAAACAAAAATAAGCATGAGCTTTTAAGCACTTTGAATAGATTGGGGATTAAAGGTATATTAGAAGTTGTTTTAGACATGGAAGGTAATATGGAAGATGTAATAAATATGGCAAGGAAGTACCCTACAAATAGGGATATGGAAAAGGCATTGGATTATTTAGATTCTTTGGTTGACTTTTTCAAACAGAGAAATTTAATGAATAGGATTAATCTTGATTTATCTATGATGCCTGACTTGGATTATTATGATGGCATTGTTTTTAAGGGATATTGTCAAGGAGTAGCTAAGAAAATAATCAGTGGTGGCCGTTATGATAAACTTACTGAAAGATTTGGTAAAAGGGTTCCAGCCGTTGGATTTATGATGGATATGGATGTGGCAACCCAATTAATATATAGGGGGGATAATCAATGAATCAATTAACTATAGCATTAGCAAAGGGGAGACTAGCAGACAAAGGATTGGAGCTTTTCAAAAATACTGATATAGAAATAGATTGTGATGAAAATTCAAGAAAGTTAGTATTTACTGATGCTAAGGAAGAAATCAGATTTATATTTGCAAAACCTTCAGACATAATTACATATGTGGAAAAGGGTGTAGCGGATTTGGGGATAGTTGGGAAGGACATGATTCTAGAAGAGAATAGGGAAGTTTATGAATTAATGGATCTAGGTTTTGGTAAGTGTAGATTTGCCATTGCAGGATTTGAAAACCAAAATATAAACAAAAAGAATGATGTCCTAAGAATAGCAACAAATTATCCAAATTACGTGAAAAGGGTCTTTGATGCTAAATCCCAAAGGGTAGAGATTATTAAACTCAATGGCTCTATAGAGCTTGCTCCAGTAATTGGTCTTAGTGATTTAATTGTGGATATTGTAGAAACAGGAGAAACATTAAAGAAAAATGGCTTAGTTGTCTTAGAGGAGTTAGATTCCATAAGTGCAAGGCTTGTAGCCAATAAGGCAAGTTATAGATTGAACTTTGATACTATTAAGAAGATTGAAAACAAGTTAGGAGGGAACTAATGATTCAGATATACAATGGGAAAGATGATATAGAAAAAATCCAATCAATTCTAGAAAGGACCCAAATGGATTCTGAAGATGTATTAAAAAGAGTTGATGAAATATTAGAAGATGTAAGAATTCGCGGAGATCAAGCGGTTTTAGAATTATCAAGAATGTATGATAGGCACAATCTAGACTCTTTAAGAGTTACTAAAGAAGAAATAGAGAAGGCAAAGAAAAATATAGACAAGGACTTAGAAAAAGCCATTAATAAGGCAATTGACAATATTACTGCCTTCCACAAAAAACAGCTAGTGGAGGATTTCTTCATAGAAGAGGGTGAGGATATTCTACTAGGCCAGCTGACATATCCAATTGAAAATGTTGGTATCTATGTACCTGGAGGTACAGCAGCTTACCCTTCAACTGTAATGATGAATGCCATACCTGCAAAAATAGCTGGGGTGGAAAATATAGTAATGGTAACTCCAGCAAATAGTGAAGGAAAGATTAAAGATTCTGTCTTAGTTGCAGCTGATCTTATTGGAGTTAATCAAATCTATAAAGTGGGAGGGGCTCAGGCCATAGGAGGACTGTGTTTTGGAACTGAGACTATCCCAAAGGTTGACAAGATTGTAGGCCCTGGAAATATTTATGTTGCTATGGCAAAGAGGAAGGTTTTAGGCCTTGTAGGAATTGATATGATTGCTGGTCCAAGTGAAGTACTGGTTTTAGCTGATGATGGAGCAAATCCTAAATATATAGCAGCAGATTTAATTGCCCAATCTGAACATGATATGAGGGCTGCAGCCATTGTAGTAACAGATTCTATGGAATTAGCAAAAAGGGTACAAAAAGAAATAGGGGCTCAACTTAAAAATTTAGAGCGAAATGAAATCGCAGCTAAATCCCTTAGTGATTATGGGGCTATTATAGTAGTTGAAGAAAGAGAAGAAATGTTTGAAATAGCTAATAGATTAGCTCCTGAACACCTTGAAATTTTAACTAAGGACTATTTAAATGATTACAAGAAAATCAAAAATGCAGGTGCCATATTCTTAGGTGAATATAGTCCAGAGCCAGTAGGTGACTATTATGCAGGGCCAAATCATACCTTGCCTACCTCAAGAACAGCTAGGTTTTCTTCAGCATTAGGGGTATATGATTTCTGTAAAAAAACATCTTTAATCTACTATTCAAAGGAAGCTTTAAAGGGAGCATCAAAGGATATTATAAATATTGCTAATGATGAAGGATTAACAGGCCATGCAAATTCTATAAGGGTCAGAATGGAGGACTAATATGTTTAAATATTTGAGACAAGATATTAGGAATCTCAAATCCTATGTGGTAAATGAAGATGATTATGAAATTAAATTAGATGCTAATGAAGGAATAGATTGGATAGGTGGCAAAAATAGATATCCTAATGATACATGTAGTGAATTAAGGAGGAGATTAGCTAAGAAACTTGATAAGAATCCAAATGAGTTTCTATTTGGAAATGGGTCAAGCGAGCTTATTGAGCTTGTAATGAAGGCTTATCTTGAATATGGTGAAAAGGTTCTTGCGATATCACCAGCCTTTAGTATGTATAGGCTATATACCATTATTAATAAGGGCTTATATAAAGAATACCCCTTAGATAATTTAATGGATTTAAATGTAGATGGCTTTATCAACTTTATAAGACAAGAGAAGCCTAAGATAATTATCCTATGTAATCCAAACAATCCTACAGGAACTATTATAAATAGACAAGATATTTTAAGGATTGTAAAAGCCAGTGATTGCATGGTAATCCTTGATGAAGCCTATATTGAGTTTTCTGACTTAGAGATAGAGGATGATACAAGGGAGTATAAAAATCTTATAGTTCTTAGAACATTTTCCAAAGCATATGGACTTGCAGCTATTAGACTGGGCTATATGATTGGAGATTGTGAGACAATCGAGTATATAAATAGGGTAAGATCTCCCTACAATATAAATGCTATGACACAGGAAATAGCATTAAGGGCATTAGAAGAGGATAATCTTCTTGAAGATAATATTAATATGATAAAAAGTCAAAGAGAAAGAGTTAGAAAAGGTCTTGAAGATTTAGGATTGGAAACATTCCCTTCTCAGGCAAATTTCATATTCTTTAAAGGCTATAAAAATTTAGCATCTGATTTAGCTAAGAAGAAGATTTTAATAAGAGACTATGGTGGAGACTTGGAGGGGTATTTTAGATTAACTATAGCTAGTCCTGATGAAAATGGGAAGGCACTAAAGGCCATAAAGGAGGTTCTCAATGAGAAAGGCGATAATTAATAGGGATACTTTAGAAACAAAAATAGATTTAGAATTAAATATAGACGGAAGTAGAAAAATATCAATTGACACAAAGATAGGTTTTTTTGATCATATGCTAAAGGCAATGGCATTTTATGCTGGTTTTGATTTAAGGATAAGATGTGATGGGGATTTGGAAGTGGATACTCACCATACTGTAGAAGATGTTGGATTGGTATATGGGGCTGCCTTAAGGGAAGCATTAGGTGATAAGAAGGGAATAGGAAGATTTTCTCAAACTATAACTCCTATGGATGAAAGTTTGGCCTTAGTAGCCATTGATATTTCTAATAGACCTTATCTAGTGGAAAATTTAAATTTTAAAAGTGATAAAATTGGCAATATGGACACCCAGGACTTCAAAGAGTTTTTTCAAGCATTTGCTATTTCAGCGGGCATAACCCTTCATATAGATTTAATGAGAGGGGAAAATGATCATCATAAGATAGAAGCTGTATTTAAAGGATTGGGAAGGGCTTTAAAAGAGGCGGTAAAAATAGAGGGTAGCGAAACTGTTAGTACAAAGGGGGTCCTATAATGATTATATATCCAGCTATTGACATAAAGGATAGGCAATGTGTACGCCTTGTACAGGGTTCCTATGATGATATGACTATATACGAAAAGAATCCAGTAAAGGTAGCTCAGAAATGGGAATCAATGGGGGCAAAGATATTACACTTAGTAGACTTAGATGGGGCTAGAAATGGTATTAGGATCAATGAGGATGTAGTAAAGGATATAGTAAAGGCCGTAAATATCCCAGTTCAAATAGGTGGGGGCATTAGGGATACATCTGGAGTAGAAACATATCTTAACAATGGAGTTAAGTACGTAATTATTGGAACTGCAGCAATTAAGAATCCAAGATGGCTAAAGGAAATGGTATATAGGTATGGTGAAAGGATTATAGTTTCCATAGATGCTAGAGATGGTTTTATAGCAACAGATGGGTGGGAGTCAACATCAGAGAAAAAAGCCTTGGACTACATTAAAGAGTTAAAGGAAATAGGGGTTTCTAGAATTGTCTATACTGATATTGCAAAGGATGGAATGCTTATTGGACCAAATTTTCAAATATATGAAGACTTAAAGGGTCAGGTGGATATTGAGGTTATTGCATCAGGTGGTGTAACTACAAAGGCTGATATAGATGGCTTAAGAGAGATTGGCCTTTATGGAGCGATTATAGGAAAGGCACTTTATGAAGGAAGGCTAAATTTAGAGGAGGTCTTAAAATGATAAAAATCATCCCATGTTTAGACGTAAAAGGAGGAAGAGTTGTCAAGGGAAAGAACTTTGTAGATATTGAAGATGTAGATGACCCTGAAAATTTGGCTGAATACTATTCTAAAGCAGGTGCAGATGAAATGTATTTTTATGATATTACTGCTTCTAATGAAGATAGGACCATATCTAAGGACTTTGTAGACAGGGTTGCAGCAAAAACTACTATTCCTTTTGGAGTAGGTGGCGGAATATCCACTATAGAAGATATAGAGGACATTTTTACTAGAGGGGCAGTCAAGGCATCAATAAATTCTGCTGCAATAAGAAATCCAGATTTTATAAGGCAAGCAAGTGAAATATTTGGTTCAGATAGGATAGTTCTTGCAATGGATGTTAAAATGGTCGGAGATAAGAAATGGAATGTGTTTTTAAAGGGTGGAAGAGAAGATAGTGGAATAGATGCTATTCAATGGGCTAGGGAAGGTGAAAGATTAGGGGCAGGTGAAATGGTTATTAACAGTATAGATGGAGATGGAACAAAGGAAGGCTATGATATAGACCTCTTAAAAGAAGTCAAGAAGAATGTTAATATACCTATAGTTGCATCAGGAGGTGCTGGAAAAATGGAGCATTTCCTTGAAGCAATCAAAGAAGCTGGTGTAGATGGAGTATTAGCGGCCAGTGTATTTCACTATAAGGAAATCAAAATAGGTGAATTAAAAGAATTTTTGAAAAACAATGGAATCGAGGTTAGTATATAATGGATATAAAATATGATGAAAGTGGACTTATACCAGCAATAGCTCAGGATGTAGGCACAGGACAAGTCCTTATGTTAGCCTATATGAACGAGGAATCATTGAAACTTACTATAGAGACAGGATATGCTCACTACTATTCTCGTTCAAGAAAAGAGCTTTGGAAAAAAGGTGAGACTTCAGGAAATTTACAAGAAGTAAAGGGGATTTATCTTGATTGTGATAGGGATACATTGCTCCTTAAAATAAATCAAGTAGGAGTAGCTTGCCATACAGGAGAATACTCTTGTTTTTATAATGAAGTAAAGGCTTATGATGATATAGACAATACTCTTAATGAATTATATAAAGTTATCATGGATAGAAAGATTAATCCAGTAGAAGGATCTTATACTAAGTATTTGTTTGAAGAGGGACTAGATAAAATACTTAAGAAGATAGGGGAGGAAGCATCTGAAGTTATTATTGGGGCTAAGAATAATAAAGAAGAGCTAATATATGAAACTTGTGATCTTATTTATCATATGACAGTTCTACTTGTAAATGAAGGAATAAGTCCTGGAGAGATATTAGAACAATTAAG
>JAAYNS010000098.1 GCA_012520755.1 Tissierellia bacterium | reverse complement strand
TAATTATGGACTTATACCTTTTTTTGAGTAATAATATAATAAGAATACTATAATTGGAGGTTAAATCATGAAAGATATAGAAATAAGAAGTATTACATATGGAAGCGATGAATATGAAAAGTCCATAGACTTAAGAAATGAAGTCTTTCGAAAACCATGGGGTCTTAATATAAGGGACGAAGATTTGACAGGTGATAAACATATGGATATGTTTGCAGGATATAAGGATGACAAGATGATAGCTACTATATTTTTAACAGAAGATGATAAAGAACATGCTAGAATCAAGAGTGTGGCAATCCTAGAAGAGTATAGGGGTAAAGGCCTTGGTTCTTATCTTATGGACTATGTAGAAGCTATAGCAAAAAAAAGGGGCTATAAAAAGGTAAACTTAATGGGGAGAGTATCCGTAGAAGTATTCTATAATAAGCTTGGATATAAAACTATAAGTGAACCTTACGACTACCATACAATTGCCCATATTGATATGGTAAAAGAATTATAATAGGGCAATAAATATATTTTACAATAGCAGTTCTTCCAGCTTTCTTTTTCTCAATTATAGAATATGATTTGAATTTTCTCTTTCATCAACTATCCTCCTATACCTATGGGGTCTTAGGATATAGTACAAGATGTTATATGCTGTCAAGCAATAAAAACCCACAAAAAATGTTTTTTAGTGGGTTTTTTTGGATATATATATCATATTTAAGCAATTAAATGTAGGTTAATATTACCTAGACTTATTTTGTTTTATAAGCACAGACTAATTATTAGAAATAGTTAATATAACAAAGGAATGGAATAAACAATGACAAATAAACCACAATTAAAAGAAGGATGGAATTTTGAAAACTCATATCTTCATCTGGCAAATAAACTTTACACAAAACAAAATCCAACTCCAGTAAAGAATCCAAAACTTATTATCCTAAATAACTTATTAGCAGAAGACTTGGGATTAAACCCCAAAGAGTTAGAAAGCAAGGAAGGGATAGGAGTCTTTGCAGGTAATAGGATCCCTACAGCTGCAGAGCCTATAGCTCAAGCATATGCTGGACACCAATTTGGACATTTTACTATGCTAGGTGATGGGAGGGCAATTTTACTAGGCGAGCATATAAGCCCTCATAAGGATAGGTACGACATCCAGCTTAAAGGATCAGGTAAGACCACTTATTCAAGAGGAGGAGATGGTAGAGCCTCATTAGGTCCAATGCTTAGAGAGTATATAATTAGTGAAGCAATGTATGGACTTGGTATTCCTACAACACGGAGTTTAGCTGTAGTTACCACAGGAGAGCCAGTATACCGTGAGACTGTACTTCCTGGTGCTATATTAACTCGTGTAGCAGCAAGCCATATTCGAGTTGGAACATTCCAATATATAAAACACTATGGAAAGAAGGAAGAGCTTAAGCAATTGACTGATTATACAATATTAAGGCATTTTCCTGATTATATTTCAGATGATAATCGATACTCATTATTCTTGAAGGAAGTAATAAAGCACCAGGCTGAATTAATTGCAAAATGGCAGTTAGTTGGGTTTATTCATGGGGTAATGAATACAGACAATATGACAATAAGTGGTGAAACAATAGATTATGGACCATGTGCTTTTATGGATACCTATGATCCTGATACTGTCTTTAGCTCTATAGATGTAAATGGAAGATATGCTTATAAGAATCAACCATATATAGGGGCTTGGAATCTTGCAAGATTTGCAGAAACACTAATTCCTCTATTAGATCCAGACCAAGATGAAGCAGTTGAAATCGCAAATGAGGCAGTTTCTGAATTTGGTAAAATATATTACAAAAATTATCTAAATGGTATGAGGGCAAAGTTAGGCTTATTCCATGAAGAAGCTGAGGATGAGTCAATAATCTCTGAATTGTTAAATATAATGAAAGAAAACAAAGCTGATTATACAAATACATTCCGCTTCTTAAGCCTAGATAATATGAAGGGTATGGAGTTTTTTAACACTGATGGATTTAAACAATGGCATAAGAAATGGGAGGATAGAAAAAACAAAGAAAGGAAATCTTCGGCGGAATCATTGGAATTAATGAGAAAGAATAATCCGGCAGTAATTCCTAGAAATCATAGAGTAGAAGAAACCATAGATGCAGCAGTAAATAGGGAAGATTTTTGTCTAATGGATAAATTACTGAAAGCCTTATCTAACCCATACGCTTATTCCCCTGAACAGGAAGAGTACACCAAATTGCCACCTCCATCCCCAATACCATATAGAACCTTTTGTGGAACATAAAGAGTATGAAGGTTTGAGAAAAATAGACATGAAAAAGAATATAGATGATAAATAATAAATATATTTACTTTTCTATGGAATACCATTATAATGATAAATATACCCCATGGGGGTATAACGGTTATTATAATGGAGGGACTAGATAATGTATTTAAAAGTTAATCGAATGTTCACTAGTTTAAGAAAATATGGCTGGATCTTTACAGTTATAATTGCAATAGGAGGCCGATGGGAGCCTAAGCTTGGTTTAGCAGTTCTATTTATTATGGCAGGGCTTACAATGACATCTTTGTTTATGGGTAGATACTGGTGTGGAAATATATGTCCACATGGAAGCTTGTTTGATTCCTTATTACCTATAAGTAAGAACAAAAAGATTCCTGAATTTTTAAAATCAAAGGCTGCCATTGTTGGGTTTTTGTTATTTTTTATGCTCAATATCTTTAGAAAGGTTTCTGCTGTAGCTTCATATTGGGGCACTTATGATTTTCTTGATAAATTAGGTTTTATATTTTCTAACACCTATCTAGTAGTTATGATTGTTGGAGGTTTATTAGCAGTCTTTATTACTCCAAGGACTTGGTGTCAATTCTGTCCAATGGGGACTATGCAAAAAGCCTCTCATTTTATTGGCGATAAAATAGGATTATCAAAGAAAACTAATAAGAGAATTACCATTGAAAGTATCGACAAATGTATCTCATGTGGAAAGTGCGAAAAGGTATGTCCATTCCAGTTGTCACCATATAAAAATTTCAATGAAAATAATCAGTTTGATGACATAGATTGCATTCAATGTTCAACATGTATAGCTAATTGTCCTTTGAAAATCCTATCCTTAGAGAATACAAGACAAGGAAAGGAATACAAAAAAGTATATGAAGTTGATCAAAATTATTAAAATACTTAAATAAAAAGCTTGCAATATTTTAGAAATCATGATAGTATAAAGTGTAACTTAAATTTAACGTAATAATAACACCAAATATATTTCAACCGTACTAAGCAGTATCAAGCGTCGAGATTTTATTTGTTAAGTATTACAAAAGTTTAAGAAATAAAATTTTGGAGGTATTGATTATGACTGGTACAGTTAAATGGTTTAATGCAGAAAAAGGATATGGATTTATTACAGGAGATGACGGAAACGACGTTTTCGCACATTTCTCACAAATCCAAAAAGAAGGTTTCAAATCATTAGAAGAAGGCCAAGAAGTTGAGTTCGAAGTAGCTCAAGGTGAAAAGGGTCTTCAAGCAGAAAATATAGTTATAAAATAGTATATTTTACCCTCTAGGCTGACCTAGAGGGTTTTTTATATCCATTTTAGCTAGCTATGGGCAATAATCTGAATTTCTTGAACATTCTTGATTGAAAACCTTCCAAATTTTGTTATAATAATAATAGGATAATATATCTAAACCTATTTTAGTTATTAGAATAAAATGTTTTAATTAGAATATTTAGGATAAATATAGATTGATAGCTTGACAGAAAAGGGGAGTTTTAATGAAATTGCTTTTGGTTGACGATTCTAAGTTTTCACAAATTACAGCATCGAATTTATTTAAGAAAATAGATAATAGTATAGAGATTATTTTAGCTAGTGATGGTAAAGAGGGTTTCGAAAAATATAAAAGAAATAATCCTGATTACATAATAGTTGACTTGTTAATGCCAAAAATATGTGGGAATGAACTGATAAAAGTAATTAAAGAGTATGATAAAGATGCTAATATAATTGTTTTATCAGCTGACGTGCAAAATAAGGTAAGGGAAGAAATAATGTCATATGGGGTTAAGGAGTTTATCAATAAACCTTTAAATGAAAACAAGGCTCAGCAAATTTATAATATCATGAAGGGAGAAAACCATGGAGAAAGATAATTTAGCATGTGATATATTAAAAGAAATCTTCAATATAGGAGTTGGTAAAGCTGCTAACATGCTTTCTCAAATGCTAGATAAAAAGATATTGTTGGATGTCCCTAATATAGAGATAATTGAAGCAAACAAGACTGAAATAGATTTAATAAAATATTTTAATAAAGATCTTAAGGGGACTATAATGGTGTCTTCTATCTCTTTTCAAGAAGAATTAAACGGCGAAGCCAATTTAATATTTCCAGCAGATAAAATGCGAACTATAATAAATCTTTGCATTGAAGAAGATGTACGCTATGACGAAGAGATGGGATTTACAGATATAGACTTTGATGTTATTAAAGAGATTGGAAATATAATATTAAATTCAATAATTGGAGAAATAGCAAATTCCTTGGATAAAGGATTATCATACACTCTTCCTAATATAATGATTTTTGAAATGACGGATTTCGAAAGCAGAATTAAAAGTATGGAAGATATGAATTCATTACTAATAAGCATTTCCTTTATTATAGATCAGGTAGAAATAGAAGGAGCAGTAATAATAAGTTTCACAATTAGTTCAATAAAAGAAATAATGATAACATTAAATAGAATGGAAGATAATCTATATGGATAAATGTGTATTACAAATTCTAGACAATCTTGCAGAAGGCATTGTTATATTAAATGATGACCTAGAAGTAATTTTTTTAAATATATATATGGAGAATCTAATTAAATCAAATAAAGAAGAACTACAATTTAAAAGTATATTTGAAGTGTTTCCCAATTTTAAAAAAGATTATTTTATGAACACATTTGCTTTAGCCCTAAAAAATGGGAATCAATATTTCTTTTCATCTAAGATACATAAAAACATAATATCAGAAGAATTAAATGTCAACTTTAAAATAAGTAGAATAGAGTATAATGGAAGCTATCATTTGCTTATGGAATTTGTAGATATTACCAATGAGTTTGTTAGGGTTATTCAATTAAAAGAGCAGTTAAATCAACTATCTAGTTTAAATAAAGAATTGAAGACAAAAGAAAAAGAAATAAAGAGATTGCTTTATTACGATAATCATACAAATATAGGGAATAGGACATTATTTTATGCTTTTGCAGACAAGTTCTTAGCACTTGCAAAAAGAAAAAAGACTATTCTTGGCTTAATGTTTTTAGATATAGATAATTTTAAGGATATAAATGATAGTTTTGGTCATATTGCAGGAGATAAGGCTCTTGTAGATGTAGCAAATATGTTGAAACTAAATGTTAGGGAATCAGATATGGTATTTAGATTTGGTGGAGATGAATTTTTAGTATTATTACCTAATTTAGAAGAATACCATAGCTATAGAATCATAGCTGAAAGGATTAAAGGTTTTGATAAAAAAATAAAAATTAATGATGAGTGTGAAGTAGGAGTAAGTTTTAGCATAGGTATAAGCTTCTATCCTAAGGATGGGGATAATATAGAAGACTTAATATTAAAAGCAGATAAAGGCATGTATAGTGTGAAGAAAATGGGTGGAAATGATTGTTGCCAATATGGTCCTGATAAGGTCAAGAATAAAAACTGATATACTATAGGATGGCATTTCAAATAATTAAAAAATAGTGGAGCTCATAAATAAGAGATCCGCTTTTTTATGTGAGGTGATCTTCTTGTATAAGCTTATTGCTTTGGATTTAGATGGAACCCTATTAGATGATAATAAAATGATTAGCAAGGAAAACATGCTTGCTATTAATAAACTAATAAAGAAAGGATATATTTTCGTAATTGCAACAGGAAGAGGATATTCTGATGCCAAAAACTTAATTAGTAATATCAATAAAAACATAGCTATTGTATCAAATAATGGGAACATTATTAGAAACTCATTAGATGAAAAAACCCATTTTATAAATTATATGTCTGGTAAAATGGTTAAAAATGCCTTGTTAATAGGCGAAGAGTTTAATTTAAAATCAATTGTACACGTTGACTACTATAAAGAAGGATACGATTTAGTTTTAGAAGAAAATACATATGATTATAGCATTAACAAGTATATATCTAAACATCGAGATAGGTATATATTTAAGCCCAAGGAAGTCATTATCAATATGGAAAGGATTTTGGGGGTAATTTATTTAGGTAAAGGTCAGATATTGAGGGAGTTTTCAAATATTCTAATTGAAGAATATCCAAATAAATATAGTTCTCATATTTTAGAGAATATAATAAGTGCTGAAGCTATGTTGGAAATTATGAATCCTTCTACAAATAAATGGACTAGTATTTTAGAATACTCTAAGGGTATTGGGATAAAAGCTGATGAAATAATAACAATTGGCGATGATAATAACGATATTGAAATGATTAAAAATGCAGGTTTAGGAATAGCTATGAAAAACGGAAGTGTATTTGTAAAGGATGTGGCTGATATAGTTATTGAATATGACAATAATCAGTCAGGTGTAGCCCATATCTTAAATGAAATATTTAATTTAGTATAGGGTTATTAGTTTTTAGTAGTTTACAATTATAGATAAAAATTTGGGAGTAAGGTATGTCAGTTATAGTTGAAACAAAGAAGGGGTTAGTTGAAGGCTTTAAAGATGATAGCATCTTAAAATGGTATGGGATTCCCTATGCTGAGCCACCAATTGCAGATTTAAGATTCAAAAAAACTGAAGCAAAAGCAAGCTGGAAAGGTGTATTGGAAACTAAGACCTTTTCGCCTAAATGTCCACAGTTACCCACACTAATATGGAAAGATAACGGATTAGAACAGAATGAAGATTGTTTATATTTAAATATTTGGGCTCCAGAATCTAAAGGGGAAAAGGTTCCAGTAATCTTTTGGATTCATGGTGGTGCTTTTGCATCTGGAGAGGGATCAATGGATGCATATTACGGAGACTCTTTTGCAAAAAACGGCCTAATACTAGTGACCTTTAATTATCGTTTAGGCATTTTTGGTGGTTTTTATAATCTAGGTATATTAGATGGATTAGCAGGAGAATACCTCCATAACACTGGTGTTTATGATATCATAGAAGCTTTAAAATGGGTGAATGAAAACATCCAAGCCTTTGGAGGAGACGTAAGCAATATCACAATTATGGGTGAATCAGCAGGAGCTACTATAGTAACATCACTAATGCATTTACCTTGTGCCAAAGGATTATTCAATAAAGCTATCATACAAAGCATGTCAAACTTGCCTTTTATTGATGAAAGAAACTATGTATTAACCAGAAGATTACTAGATGCTTATAGACTAGAAAAAGAAAATGCTACAAAATTACTCAAAATGACTACAGAAGAAATATTGGAAGGCCACCATAAGTTCAGCTCTGGAAATGCTATGAAAGCACAATGTAGACCTGTTATTGACGGTAACCTATTTACTGCTTGCCTTGTGGATATGATTGAAGAGGGTGATAGTCAGGGTATTCCTATATTAATAGGAACAAATCGTGATGAAGGCTCAATATTTGTTGATAAGGGTGAAGAAAAGACCAATACAGCTGGAATAAAAATGATAACTGATAGGGATTTTGTTTTTGCTAGTAGAAAACTTGCTATTAAGCAAAGCAAGACTGATAAGGTCTTTGTTTATCGATTTGACTTTTCCCCTGAAATTACTAAGTCAATTAAATTAAAGGCATACCATGCAGCAGAATTACCCTATGTCTTTAATACATTAAACTCTTCTATGGCTAAGATAATAAAAGGCTCAGAAGAAGCCAAAGAAATAAGTAATCAAATGCATTCTGCATGGATTCAATTTACTAGAACTGGTAATCCTGGATGGGATGAATATAATGGAAATGACGAAAACTTCTTTGTATTTGATACTGTGTCACATTTAGAAAATGGGTATTCAAATAATGTTTAAAAAGTTTGAAAGTAGTGATTTTAAGAATAAACTGCTCTTTTCTGGCTTTAATCTTATTC